>JBPCNK010000115.1:0-22763 GCA_051001345.1 Acidobacteriota bacterium
GGCCAGTGGTCAGTGGCCAGTCGAAACAGTGCAATAATGCGGAGCGCGCCGCGCTGACAGTGCCGCGACCGGAAGGTCGCGGGCCGGTAGAACGAAGGCGTACATCGAGAATCGTCGCGAAATGCTAAGGGTTCACTCGTTAGTACTACAGGCTGACGGCCTCTTGTTGCTTAAACACATCTGTTACTACCAACATGTTGGTCTTAGTTTTGCCGTAGCAGACCAGAAAACACACGAGACGGCATGATGCAACCCGCAAATCAAATCATCGCGACAATCGATGGACGGGGTTTTTCAACGCGTATCGCGAGAATGCTTGTTTGCGCGGTGGCGCTGCTTGTGGTTGATGTTTGCTGGAAGATCGGGTCGGCCGCGGAGCCCGGGCGGCTGAACGTCCTGTTCATCGCCGTCGATGACCTTCGACCGGAACTGGGCTGCTACGGCCATGCGCGCGTCAAGTCTCCCAACATCGATCGCCTGGCCGCCGCGGGCACGCTGTTCTCCCGCGCGTACTGCCAGCAAGCCGTCTGCAATCCCTCGCGTGCCTCGCTCATGACCGGGCTGCGGCCCGACACCCTCCAGGTGTACGACCTGCCCACGCATTTCCGCGACAAAAGGCCGGACGCCGTCACCATCGCCCAACACTTCAAAGAGCACGGGTATTACACCGAGCGCATCGGCAAGATTTTCCACACCGGCCACGGCAATCGGGACGACAAGCTCTCATGGACCGTCATGCGCAACCATCCGCTGGCGCCTCGCTTCGGAAAAAAAGGTCAAGACGTCCTGGCGATGCAGAAGGCGGAGCTGAGGAAGGCGGGCAAGAACGCCGATGGCGTGCGCGGCCTGCCGTGGGAGGCGCCGGATGTTGCGGATAGCGAATTGACCGACGGCGCCATCGCCGACGGCGCCATCAAGATCCTGCGCGAGGTGAAGGATAAGCCGTTCTTCCTGGCCGTGGGATTCCAGAACCCGCACCTGCCGTTCGTCGCACCGAAGAAGTACTGGGACTTGTATTCTGAGAAAGACGTCAAACTGGCTGACAATCCCCAACCGCCCAAAGCGGCGCCCTCCTACGCGCCGCACAACTCCGGGGAACTGCGGTCCTACTACGGCATCCCGCCCGACGGCCCACTCAGCCAGGGGCAGTCGCGCAAGATGGTGCACGGTTACTGGGCCGCCGTCAGCTACATGGACGCTTGCGTGGGCCGGCTTCTCGACGAGCTGGACCGGCTCAGGCTGCGCGACCAGACCTTGGTCATCCTCTGGGGCGACCACGGCTGGTTCCTTGGCGAGCACGGCATGTGGTGCAAGCACGCCAACTACGAGGAAGCCGCCCGCGCGCCGCTCGTCATCTCCGTGCCCGGTCAGAAGAAACGCGGCACTAAGTCCAACGCGCTGGTCGAGTTCGTGGACATTTTTCCGTCCCTTGCCGAGGTCTGTGGACTGCCCCAGCCGAAAGGGCTGGAGGGAACGAGCTTCAAGCTGCTGCTCGACGATCCCGGCCGTTCGTGGAAGAGGGCCGCGTTCCACCTTTACCCGCGCAGCATTCCGGGCCAGGGCCCCGGAATGGGCAGAGCGATTCGGACGGAGCGATTTCGGCTTGTAAAATGGACTGTACCGGCTAAGGGCTTCGTCGAACACGAACTCTACGACCACGCAAACGACCCCGCCGAGAACGTCAACGTTGCGGCATCGCCACAGTATGCCGATGTCTTGACAGAGTTGAGCGCGCGATTGCACGTCGGATGGCGGGGCGAGCTTCCGCGCTCGCCGGCCCTAAAATGAAGGCATTGTTCGAACTGATCCTGGCAATCGCTCTTGCCTTCTGGATTTCACCCGCCGCTATCGCATATCGCCCTGCCGAAGAGACTCACTCGGGACATCTCGACCTCTAAAATGCGCCTTGTGGCCGAGCCGGGATTGCTTACCGTGATCGTCGGCGCTAACTCCGTGGATATGCTCCCGGCCAGTTTTGAAGTCGTCGGGAACTGAGGCTCACTATGCGGCGGCTCTCTGTGTCAGCCAAGGGCGGGCTCGCCTTCCTGCTGCTCATCGCCGCGCTCCTTGGCACTGGCCCCGGTTCATCTCTTCTCCGCGCGACTCTGCCTCAAAAGCCCAAGTCGGCGGACGCTTTTTTGGCGGCCAGCGACGGGGCCTTTCTTGAAGGCCTCTCCCGCCGCTCGTTCCGCTATTTCTGGGAACAGGCTGACCCGCGCACCGGCCTGGTGCGCGACCGTGCGCGGACGGATGCTTCTCCTCACAATGAAAGTCATCGCAACGTCGCCAGCATTGCGGCGACGGGTTTCGGCCTCA
Organism: Acidobacteriota bacterium; assembly: GCA_051001345.1. Classification (GTDB taxonomy): domain Bacteria; phylum Acidobacteriota; class UBA6911; order JACQSX01; family JBPCNK01; genus JBPCNK01. The sequence continues at coordinate 2,317 of JBPCNK010000115.1, forward strand.
CCGCGCTATGCATTGCCGCCGAGCGCCGCTGGATCGGTCGCGATGAGGCTCGCGAGCGTGTGCACAACACGTTGATATTCTTTGCAAATCGGGCGCACCACAAACATGGCTGGTTTTATCATTGGATGAACGCGGTCACAGGCGAGCGAGTCTGGCAGAGTGAAGTTTCCTCGATTGACACTGCCTTGCTGCTAGGCGGCGTCCTGACGGCGCGGCAGTATTTTCGCGATGATGCCGAAATCGTTCGCCTGGGGACGAAGATTTACGAACGAATTGATTTTCAGTGGATGTTGAATGGGCATCCGGCGCTGCTTTCGCACGGCTGGAAGCCTGAAATTGGATTTCTCAAAAACCGCTGGGAGGATTACAGCGAGCAGACGATTCTTTATCTGCAGGCCATCGGTTCGCCGACATATCCACTCCAGCCGCGTTCGTGGCATGCATGGAAACGAAGTTGGTTCACTTACAAAAGCTTCAGATACCTTCACCGTCACCCGCCGCTGTTCATCCATCAATATTCGCACGCTTGGGTTGACTACCGCCGCCGCCGCGACAGCAAGTCGCCGCACATTGATTACTTTGAGAATTCGATTACCGCAACCAAAGCTCACCGGCAGTTCTGTCTCGATTTGGCGAAGGAATTTCCTGGATACTCGCCGAACGTTTGGGGAATCACTGCCTCGGATAGCGCCAAGGGCTACGTCGCCTGGGGCGGGCCGCCGCGCCATCCAGCGATTGACGGCACGGTGGCGCCTTGCGCGGCAGGCGGATCGCTGATGTTCACACCGGAGATCTCATTGCCGGCTTTGCGCGAAATGCGCGAAAGATTTGGTGACAAAATCTATGGCCGTTACGGATTTGCAGACGCGTTCAACCCGACGACGGGATGGGTAGGACCCGATGTCATCGGTATTGATGTGGGCATTACGCTCCTGAGCGCAGAGAATCTGCGCAGTGGAAAAGTTTGGGAATGGTTTATGCGAAACTCTGAAATCATTTATGCTTTGGAGCAAGTTGGTCTTCAGTTCTATGCAGTGGCTGCTTAAGATCGGGCTCGCCTTGCGGCAAGGCGAAGGTCAATTCGAACTACCTCGTAAGGCAGCAACTCCAGCTCGAGGGCTCCAGAAGACTGTAGCGTCTCGGCCGATTGAGCTCGGAACTCTTCAGGGGCGACTACCGCCTGCCGAAACGTGATCTCATTCAGCCTCTTCAACTGGACGACTCCCTCGAAATTCTTAACTGTCACTCGTTCCGGCCTTATCGTCATGTTCGCGACGAGAACCCGGATCCTACCGTCCTTCGTAATGGCGAGCCCATTAGCCGTGATTGGCTCCGTAGAGGTAGTGGGTATAACCCTCCCACCGAGAAATTCGCCCACGTCCGCCAACACGTGATAGAGGGGGAAGACCGAGCCCGGCAACGAATAAAACTTCTCGCGCAGGGGGGATCCGTGCTCAGTTTCCATCACACCGCGCCAGCCGGTGGTCTCGTAGTAAGTCAAACTATCGACTCCGCTTTCACAGAGATGCTTCAAACTGCCAGTGGTCCAGGCCGATCCGAACAGAGACATTTGGCGGGGATCAACCTCTGCTGGGAGCTCGTCTGGGCATGGAATGGAGGTCATCTCCGTGGCCTCTGGATTGAATCGCGGCCTGAATGTGATCGGAGTGATTGCCAACGGCAGACCTCCCACGAACTTTCGCGCACTCTCGACCGTTGCCGCCTGAATCTTCAGGGTCTCCATCAATGAGCCATCATCGAAGGCGTGTTGCTGTGGGTGAATGGAATAGGCGACCAGATGGACGCAAGCGATTAAGGTGATAAAAGTAGGCGTTCGTCCCGCCACCGACTCGGACCCGAGGATTCCAGGAGTGCAGCAGTTTGCGAGCTATCCCGACCCACTTCTCAGAAGAAGTCTTCTCAGCGGTGTGAAATACCAGGAATGAGCCAACCTTCGGGCGCAGCTCCTTGAGAGTCTTGACAAACGATGTCAACTCGTCTTCGGCCGCATCCGAGACGAAGACGGCTGCTTCCAGGCAGACACCCAGCGCCTCGACGTCGGTGGCTACTCGACTGAGCAGAGATCGATAGTATGGGTCGAATAACTTCAAGTCGACTCGCAGATGGGAGAGGCGAAGCTGTCTGAGTCTACTCAGCTCTCTGGCAGTCAGTGGCTGATCATGACTGGCCACCCCCAGGCCAATGCGGGGGATGGGAACAGTGGGCTGGCTTCCGACCGAAATCGTCAACTTATTCACACTCGATTGGATCCGGGCTCTCGACGAGGGGGGCGCATTGATTCTCAGAGTGACCCCTTGCTTGATCCTGGCGCCTTGTTTGATCTCGACAGGGTAAGGAAGCCAAAGAGGCGTGCAAAAGGTCTTGTAACTGGCGTCGGTCCAGTTCCGCTGGTCTTCCATCTGAAAAATGTCGCCAGCGAAACGAATCTCCACTCCAAGCCCCGGTCGAACCTCATAGACAAGCGAACGCATGCTTTCCGTCCCGGGCAACACGTCCTGGGACGCAATGATTCTGGGAAAACTCCCTCGCACGACACTGCCGTCTGGTCTTTCGACAGTAAAACTCTTGCCAGCGCATCTCTCAATGGGATGGAGGAGGCAAAATCCGATGCGGCCTCGAAGGAAGGTGGAACGGGCCTCACCTTCCATTGAGAATTCAAGGATCCCTTGTGGGGTCCCCTGGATTTGCGCCTTCCACCGGAAGTCGATTTCGTTTTGTAAGTGCTCCATCTGAAACGAGGCTTCGAAAGAGCCGGGATCGGTTTTGACATTCAGGCCGGTGAGCCGTCGGGGCACCGTGCCCCAATTCCGATCCCGAACCGCCACGTATATCCTTCGAAGGATTTCCTCGTTGCCCCAGCAAACGCGGACAAGGTCGCCCTCTTCAAAAGTTACCGAAAGCGAACCGGCGCGGAGCACGCGTTGCACAGGAAGAGGCTCGTCTTTGCCATAGTACCGGACGTTCAGTGGAAGCTCGTCTTTCATCGTTGTGAAACACTCTCGGAAGTTCAGCGCTTCCTCAGTCGTGAGCCGTCACGCTCATGCACTCGCGGTCAACGTTCGGTAGGACCGATGGACAGCACCTGATTGCGCGCGGCTGACTCCAAGGCCAGGTGGAGCAGCCGCATCGTCTTCAGGTTATCCTCACCGGTGGTTTCGGCTTCGCCTTCCCCGCGGAGCGCCGCCAGCAGGTTGGCATTGGTTGCCACAATGCTCGGGTGAGCGAAACCATAACGTGGGTCGCTCCAGGGGTAGGAATCTGGAATTGGAGTTTCAGTAGTCTCTGCGGAGTCTGTCACGACCGTCAGTCGTCCGCTTGTCCCCCAGTGGATGGTTCCCTGAGTGCCTTCGATGAACACCTCGTAGTCGGTGGTCCGCCAGCTCAGCTCGCAGTGACAGGTGAGTTGCTCGTAGCCGAGAACGACGGATACGATGTCTTCACCCTGGAAACGCGGGTTGATTTTGAATTCGCGTGCGTAGAGACTGTGCGGCTCGCCAAAGAAGAATCGCGGCAAATCGAGCAGATGCGGTCCCATGTCCTGCAGCGCGAAGTGCGGCTGCGTGTAGAGATAGGGCTGGCTGTCGAAAAGGCGGAGGTCGCCGTGGCTGAACTGGATGTGTGCGCGGAACGGCCGGCCGATCCGGGCCGAACCGAGTAGCTCTTTGACGCGACGCATCGGTGTCTGCCAGCGGTAGTTTTCGTGGACGAGGAAGATCGTGCCTGTTTCCTGGCACGCCCTCACCATCCGCTCGCAAGTTGGGTAGTCCAGCGCCATCGGCTTCTGGCAGATGACCGGGATGCGGCGGCTCGCAGCCAGAAGCACGAGCGGCGCATGCGCCTCCGGCCCGGCTGCCACGTCCACGAAATCGAGGGTCTCGGAGCGCAGCATCTCGTCCGCCTCGGAATAGATCTTCGGTATCTCGAATTTTTGTGCAACCGCTGCAGCCTTGACCTGATTGCGGTCGCACAACGCGACCAGCCGAGCGCCAGGCATTTCCTTCCACGCGGCAACCTGGAACTGCCCCCAAAAACCGGCGCCGATGACCGCGAACGCTAGCTCCCGCATAGGTCACCTCTCCTGAAACGTAGGCCCGAGTGTGCGGTCTCGACGCTCAAATCGTACGGTCCACCGGGCATCGGAAGCTTGTCGTCGGAGGGAAAATCCGGTGTCACCACAAATAAAGTCTTTGTGATCATGGCGTCAGTGCAGGATTAGCAGAATGAAGCTCCGGATACGTTTAGTGTTCATCGTTTTTTCTCCTCCCGCTTCGACAGATACAAAGCCGCCTCCCCGCTGAACGGGGCGGTGAAGGCCTGTTTGGCGCCGCCGGCAACCGGTTTACCCGGCGTGATCGTTCCTTCGACCGGATGCACCCATTCGACCTGGAACGTGCCGGAGTCCGCCGATAAGTCAACCGTCACTTCGCCGCCGCCGGGCAGGAAAACGATATAGGCTACGCCGGGCTGGGCCAGGCAATATTTCGTCGAGGCCAGATGGTCGTGCGGCCTCATAGCGGCCAAATCCACGCGCTCGGCTAAGCGGCGGGTGTGGCCTAGGCTGCGGCGCACGCCATTCCATTGCTCGGGCGATCCCTTTCCCAATATCCGATTGTCGTAAGGGTCCATGAAGATCGGGTTCAGTCCGCGACAGAAGCTTTTCCATACCCAGGCCGGGTTGCCGGTGATACCACCGAGATGGTCGGTGTCGTTCAAAATAACTTTTGTTCCCTCGTCGGGCGGAGGATCGTGCAAGTAAAGATGGCGTCCGTCGTCGTGGGAACCGGGCGAAATCCAGTCGGCGGGGCTTTCAAAGAGCAGGCGGTTCGAGCCGCGCTGCACTTTGTCGCGCGACCATTGAAACGTCATCCCCACCGGATGCTGTTTGGGTTTGCCCTTCTCGTATTGCTTGATGAAGCGGATCAGGTGGTATTGCCAATCGGTCGAATACGCGCCGCTCTCGTTGGAGATTTCATAGAGCACGTTGTCGAGGCCGCTGACCGTGTCGATGACTTTGCGCACGTAGCGCTCCTGCAAGGCGGTGACGGCTGGGATTTTCAACATGTGCGTCTCCACGCCGCGCCCGTCGCCGTCGGCGTCCCCGCTGATGCCGTTGACGTTGTTGGCCGGATGAAACGGATGGTCTTTCCAGCTTTCGGCAATGTGTTGAAGTTGCCAGCCTTCGAAGAGCATGACCGAGACGTAAATGCCGCGCATTCCCGCCGAATGGACACGTGAGCGGAGCCGTGCGAAGTAGTCCGGGTCAAACTCGTCAAGATTGAACTTCGGTTTGCCGTCCAGGGCGCTGCCGGGGCCGGTGCGCTTCCAGGGATGCGGCGCGATGCGATTCACCACTCCCCGCTCGACATACTCCTTGAGCGTCCGGCTGTCGAACGAGAGTTCTTCCCACCGCCAGAGGCGGATGAAGTTATGGTTGTGGCGTTCTAAAAAATCCAGGTAAGCGTCGAAATCGAAGGCGGGTGGTGGATCGCCTGGTCCGATGTCCGGCAAGTTGGCCCACGTATGTGAGCCGGTCAGGTAGATCGCCTTACCCGACCCGTCGGTGAAATATCTCGGGTTGGTGGGATGCGGCTTGAGAGGCCCGGCGGCAGGGGCTGGCGATGCTGCCTGGCCCAGGCCTACACACACGGCCGTCACAACGCATAAGAGAAGACAAGGTGTGAAGACAAATCGTTTCATGACGTCAGATTCCTTTCCCACAGTCTAGAGTTGAAGCGAGTTCCGGAGCGGCAGCAGCCTCCTTGGCTCACTTGACCCCGCAAAGACAGAACGAGCGCCGATCGTTCACCAGGCCCGTTTCGCGGGAGTCCTGCCCTCGGAAACGAGGAACTCACAGTAGCGGTCCGCGTATTCTTTCATGCCGGCGCGGATGTCGCGGTACAGGATGCGATAGCCAAGCTGTTCCTCAACCGGCCCGACATCGAGCACGCCGCGGCACTTTAAATCGTAGCGCTCGATCATGGGCGTGTTCGTCTCGCCGATCTCGATGTCGGCTCCCCGCACCATCTCGCGCACGATGTCCGCCACCTGCCCTGCAGTCACCAGCGGGTCCATGCCGCTGGCCGCGTAGAAGCAGCGGTGCTTCAGCCGCTGGGCCGGGGCGTTTAGCGCCGCCACGGTGATACCCGCGATATCGTGCACATGCGTATAATCGCGGGGCACATGCCGGCCATGCGGCAGCCGCACCTTTTCGCCGCGCAGCGCCCCTTCCAGCATGTCGTTCATGAAGATGCCGTTGCCGGTGAGGAACCCGTAGGCGGCCGACGGCCGGAGCTGAACGATGTCCAGATTGAACAGATCGGCATAAGCCCAGCAAAAGGCCTCGCTCGCCAGTTTTCCCGCGCCATAGACGCCGGAGGACGTTCCTTCGGCCGCCATCACAGTCGGATGGTTGCAGTCGATCGGCTCATACTGCCGGGTGGTCAGCGCGCCGATGGAACTGTAATTCACCAGCCGCTCCACGCCGCCCATCAGGCGCATCGCTTCGAGTACGTTGATCGTGCCACCGAGCATCTGGTCGTAGACCTGTTTCGGATGGCTTTCCAGGCTCTCCATGTCGATCGAGGCGGCCAGATGGGCGATCTTGTTGGGCCGATGCTTTCGCATGACGGCAATGAGCTGGGTCAGGTTTGCCACATCGCCCTTTTCGAAAACGATCTCCTTCTCGACGGGCTGCATCAACCAGGCGAGGGGGCCGCGGCGGGGATAAAGGTCGAAGTTGATCGGCTTGTTGCCGCCTTCCACTAGCATGCGGCACAGGTGACTCCCGATAAAACCGGAACCGCCAGTAACTAACACGGTGTCTGTCATGGACTAGAAATTCCGCGTGAGGGCTCGCGGCCTACGATCATTCTAAAGGCGTGGTAGGCTTGGGTCCCGTAACCCGGTGGAATTCTTTCACCCTGCCCTGCTTCTCAAGAGAATCGGCAATTCGCCGGCCCCACTCCTGCGAGATGGCCAGGTGTTCTTCCATGGCGCGCCGGGCGCCTTCCGCATCTCGAGCCTTGACCCTTTCCAGGATGTGGGAATGAATCTGCACGGCTAACTCAATGGCACGCGATCGATCGAGGCGAAAGGCTCTCAACCGTAATTCCAACATCAAGTCATTGACGGAATCGGTCAGAATGGAAATGAGAGGGTTCCCAGTGGCAGCGGCTAACAGGCGGTGAAAGGCCAGGTCAGCCTCGGCCAGATCTTCGACCGTGGCGTTTCGTAAGCTAAATGCACGGATGGTTTCCTCCATGGCTTCAATATCGCTGAGCTTGGCCCTTTCGGCCGCCAGGCCGGCAACCTTCACTTCAAGCATTTCGCGAACTTCCATCACATCATTGGGCCGCAAAAGCAAAGAGCGCAGGAGCAGATCTACTGGCTCCTTAACCATAGCCGATCCCACCCCACGAACGTACATTCCAGAACCTGGACGAATTTCTACTAGACCCTTGGTGGCCAGTGAACGCATGGCTTCTCGAATCACCGTCTTGCTGACGCCAAGCTTTTCGGCTAATTCCCTTTCTGGAGGTAGCCGGTCACCGGGTCGTAGCGTACCGTTTAGGATGAGATCTTCCACGTGCGTCAAAGTCTTTTGTGTCAAAGAAGCTTCGCGTGTTATGGAGTTGAACATTGGAGTGACTCCTGTTTTGAGGTAACGTGGAATCTGATACTATCACCAGAACGAATTCTCGCAATGAAACAAGTCAAAGATTTTCTTGACAAGGTCACCTACCCGATTTTAACATCTGGAAAAACAGGGGAAACTAAACGCTCACTGTGCCTGATTTCCTCCAGTCAGGTTGTCAAACCGGCGAGCGGTGTTCTGGAGATGTCATATGATCAGATATCATAATCTCAAAACTAAAATAGGCCCGACCCAATCAGAGTAGGGGAACAGGCTTGAGGGCAACTCGGCACTCACTGGCTCGGCAAGGGAGTGGGGAGAGAACATCAACCAATCTTTCGCACACTCAGTTTCTCCAGCAAGTAACCAAAAATCTAAGACAGGAAGGCAAACCATGAACTGCAAAACACGGCGCCGTATTTCTATTCTAGGTTTGACCTTCGTGCTCGTGATCATGTGCCAGGCTACTTTGGCCCAGGTCACCAGTACGATTCAGGGCCGGATCACCGATCCATCGGGCGCCATCATCCCCGGCTCGTCGGTGAAGGTGACCAATGAGGCCACCGGAGTCGCCCGCACCGGCCAATCGGCGGCGGATGGCTACTATCGAATACCGGATTTGCTAGCCGGCAGATACGAAGTCCGGGTGGAGCTGCCAGGCTTCAGGACACTCATCAGAAGAGGGATCGAGCTTCACTCCCAGGAAGCACTGAACCTGGATCTCGCGCTCGAGGTCGGCGAAACAACCCAGACCCTAGTGGTCACCGGCGAGGTACCTCAGATCGAAACAACCGAATCGAGGATCTCGAAGGTCATCACTACCGAGCAGATTCGGTCGCTCCCGGCGATTGGCCGGGGCCTGACGTGGCTCCTGATGACTACCCCCGGGGTGCAGGGCAAAGCGGAAGACTCTCGCAACGGTCTGTGTTGCGACGGCCTCTCGAGTCTTGCCTCACCCTCCCTTTCCAGCGGCGGCGGTGAATTGAAGGCTGCCTTCTTCCTGGACGGCATTGCCCTGCATTACGGAGACAGTTTTGGCTGGAACTTGGCATTCACCCCGAACCTGGACGCGGTCGAGGAAATGCGTGTCTCCACGAACCCCACCTCGGCCGAAGAGGGAATCATTAGCGGTGTGCAGGTGCAGATGGTCACCAAGGGAGGAACCAATACCCTTCATGGCACCAGCCACTTCACACTGCTCGATGATTCCTACAACGCGTTGCCCTACCGCGCCAAACGGGAGAGCGTCGGCAATTGGTACCAGCGGTATTTTGGGGGCACAGTCGGCGGGCCGATCATCAAAAACCGGCTCTTCTTCTTCGGCGCCTACGAAGGTCTGCGCGAGAATCGGGCGGCCGCGGGCGGTTCGGCAGTTATTGTGGAAACAGAGGCTTTCAAAAATTGGGTCACGGGCACGCGGCCAAACTCGCTTGCGGCCAAGCTTCTTTCGGGTAATCCCCCATTCCGCTATGCCACCGACAATCTTCGCGACGTGAATGGCGACGGCATCATGGACTTCGGAACGGTGACGATGGACCGCCCGAGCAGCCGGATTGGCAACCAATTCAACGGCAGGGTGGACTACCAAACTAAAAGCGGCAAGGACCGCTTCTACGGTACGTACTGGCGCAGCAATCCGGTCCAGCCCGTCCTGGACCCCCGGCCCACGTTGGATTACTCCCAGAAAACCGGGGCGAACCTCATCAGCGGGGTGCACACCCACACATTCACGCCGAACAGCCTGAATGAATTGCGGTTTTCGACCTGGCAGGTGGTTTGGGATTGGAGGTTCGCGCAAGGCAGCTACCACGTTCCGTGCGTCCAGACCAACGATGGCCTGGGCTTCCCCTCCACCTTTTCCGGTGCGTGTACCTATTCCTTGGAGTTATTTGCTAGTCGCACCTTTGACGTCAGCGACACGTTCTCGTGGAACCGCGGCGCGCAGTCCTGGAAGTTCGGCGGCCTCTACCGCCGTGTCTACATGACGGATCCGCAATACCAGTTTGGGGACACGCCCGTATATAACTTCGCGAGCGTCATCGACTTTGCCAACGACAACCCGTTCCGGGAAACTCGGGCCGTGGACGCCGCGACGGGCAAGCAGCGCGACAACTTTGTGGAAGCCTGGAACCAGCAGCTTTCCGTCTTTGTGCAGAACTCGTGGCAGGCTCGGCCTGGTCTGACGTTGAACTTCGGCCTGCGGTGGGACAAATATTACGCGCACCCGATCGCAGGGATCCAGCAACCCAGAAACACCTTTGGGCCGGTGTTCACGTCTGACCAGCTCACTCCCAGCGGAATCGTTGCGGTCCGGAACCAAAAAATTGAGCGATCCTTCGACCCTGATTTGAACAACTTCGGTCCGCGGATCAGCATCGCGTGGGATCCCACCAGAAGCGGGCGTACGGTAATCCGCGGAGGATTCTTCACGCTGTACGACGAGCTCAACTCACTGACCCTCTATCGCGGCTACTATGGCAATCCGCCCATCTCATCGCTGCTTAACGCCGGCAAAGAGTTTGGGATCCCGATCGTGTACGGTATCGCTCCTGTGGGCACGCGGGACTTCCCGATCAATCCGGGTCTGGTAGGGGGGCGCATCAATCCTGCGCTCGGCATCTTCGAGGGCACCCGTCCGGGTTTGACCGGGTACCCCAGGGATTTCGCGCAGCCCCTGGTCTACGATGCCAACGTCGCGTTCCAGCGCCAGGTGCTTAGTGACCTGGCGATGACCGTGGCGTACCACTACAGGCGCACCACGAACGATCAGTTGAACTACAACTCAAACCGGTTCTCGGGCGATCTTGTTGACGGGCGCCTGGATCGGCTGAACCCGCACTACGGCGCAATCACCACTCGCGTGAACCAGGGTAGGAGGATCTATCACGGCTTGGTCTTCGACGCAAGCAAGCGCATGGCCCAGGGCTGGCAATTGAATGCTTCCTACAGCTATCACAACGGCCGGAGTAACAACGGCGGCGTCACTGAAGTTTTCCAACCCGGCCTGGACTGGGCCCGGGATGAGATTGCAACACACAACGCGAAGATGAACGCCGTCTGGGATCTGCCCTTCCTCGGCGGGCGAAGGGACGTCGTGGGTGCTGCCTTCGGAGGCTGGCAACTGGCCACGATCTGGAACTTCGAGTCCGGCCCTTATTTCAACCCCACCACCGGTTCCCAATTTGGGAAAGGCGGGGACTTTAACGCCGACGGCCAGACCTCTGACCGGCCCGACCTCCCGACTACCAGTGTGCCACGCTCTTTCAGCCACGATGAATGGATGAAGGGAGCGTTCCAGGCAAATATTTTTCCGCTCCCCAACACCGTCCGAAACGGCACGCTTCCACGCAACTATTTCAATCGGCCGGGGTACACCAGGATCGACGCATCCCTCACGAAGAGGTTCTCCATAAACGAGAGAGCGACGATCCAGTTCCAGGCACAGGCTTCCAATCTGTTGAACAAAGTTAACATTTCGGGCGCCTCATCCAGCCTTACATCCACTGCTTTTGCCAGGGCCAGCAGTTTCTATCCGATGCGCGTGGTTCAGCTGTCGGCGAAGTTCATCTTCTGAGCGGCGACCTGAGTCGTATGTGTCAAGTTCTGCAGAGAAAAAACGATTGCCGGCTCTCCATTCGAGAATTCAGGTTTTCGAAACTTCACCACGCCGGGAGACAACGGGACAGACACGAATGACTGGGTGCTGATCCTGGAGACCACGCCGGCATCTTCAAGAGCAAAAGGTGGGTCGGGGCGGGGGTGCGAGCGCTGTTCCCTGAAGCGTTGTGCATGAGGCGGAAGGGATAACGGATGACAAGGCCAATCGAAAGGTTCCCTACTTAGCGTTCTCGACTGTGGTCCGGAGAGAGTCCACAACGTTTTTGCGGGAAAACGCTCGAAAAATACAGCCTTCCCAACTAGCCTTTTACGGCGGAGAGCATTTATATGAGAAACCGTCGTCTTCATGCCGGGCTGCCCGCGGTGATGCGGAGCGCTGCCGAGAAATGAAAAGGGGATCTTATGCTTGACGCGTCGAAGCTAAGACCATCGCACCACACCGGCCAGGTCTTCACAAGCTTCCCTCGCGAGTACTACCTCTCAGCCGACTGGTTCGAACGCGAGATGGAGCTTATCTTCTCCCGCCAGTGGCTCTACGCCGGGCACGAAAGTGAGATTCGTCACACGGGCGACTTCATGACCCGCGAGGTCGGTGACGAGAGCATTCTGGTGACCCGCAACGGGGACGACATCCATGCCCTTTTCAACGTCTGTCGGCACCGCGGCGCCCGCTTGTGCCAGCAGTCGAATGGGAACGCACGGCGTCTCGTCTGTCCCTACCACCGATGGACCTACGACCTTGGCGGCCAACTGATAGCGGCGCCCGCAATGCCCGACACGTTCGAGCCCGCGCGCTACCCGTTGTTCCGGGCGCACGTCCACTCCTGGAACGGCATGGTGTTCATCAACCTGTCCGAGGACACACCCGAGCCGCTCGACCAGATCCTCGAGTCGGCAAAGGCCAAGTTCACACCGTTCGACGTGGCCGGATGCAAGGTGGCGCATGCCATTACTTACAATGTTGCGGCCAACTGGAAGCTCGTCCTGGACAACTTTATGGAGTGCTACCACTGCCTCGGCGCGCACCCCGAGTTCTGTCGCACCTTCGACCTAGAGCGGAACCCGGGCGGCGTTCTGAGCACGAGTTCCAACCCGTTAGTGGACTCCGGCGACTTTATGCTGAAGCGTGGCGCAAAGTCGAGCACGATGACTGGGGAGCCTGTGTGTCGACGGCTGATGGGGAGCTTAACCGAGAACGACCTGCCCGCGGGCGTGGGTTTAATGCTCCGCCCGACGAGTAGCGGGATTTTTTTCGGGGACTATGGAATCGTACACGACTTTCGGCCGGTGTCACCAACCGAGACCCGAGTTCGCTGCCAGTGGCTTGTCGCTGGCGAAGCCGAGCAGGGACGCGATTACGATGTCGCGTCGGTGATCGAGGTGTGGGACGTCACGAACCGTCAGGACTGGATCCTCTGCGAGATAACCCAGCAGGGCGTCCGGTCACGGCACTACGTCCCGGGCCCTAATAACCTGGAGCAGGAGCCTGCGGTAGAAGTGTTCCGGTCGAGTTACCTGGCGATGATGGGTGAATCCTGCGGGCACGATCGGATGCTCCACCAGCAGCGGCCTACTTGTTAGAGGGGGAAGTGACAATTCAACAAAAGTTTTTTCGCGCCTTCTCCCTTCTAATTCTCGCCTCTACACTTTCTCTGTCCGCCGAGTCGGCAGGGCGTCCGGCGCTGCCGCTGAAAATCAGCGCTAACGCCCGCTATCTCCTCGATCGGAATAATCAGGCAGTTTTTTTGCAGGGCGATACGCCTTGGTCGCTCATTTCGGGTCTCACGAAGGATGAAGCCGCGCATTACCTGGATGATCGCATGCAGAAGGGTTTCAATGCTTTGATTGTCAACCTGATTGAGCATAAATATCGCGGTCCCGTGAACCGCGAAGGTGAGCCGCCCTTCACTACACCGGGGGACTTCGCCACTCCCAATGAAAAATACTTTGCACATTCGGATTGGGTGCTGAAACGTGCCGCCGAGAAAGGGATCGTCATCCTGCTCGCACCCATGTACCTCGGCTACAAAGGCGCCGACGAAGGCTGACAACGCTTGACCACCCGTAGCTGTTGAAGAAGCTTTATCAAATACGCATTAAGGAGTGTTCGTTATGGCTCACACCTCGGTGTTCATTCTAGCTCCGGATTTTCCAGAACTGGAAGGATCTGAAATGATTGCAGGGGCCTACGCTGAATCTCTTTCGGCCGCCAAACGAATGGGATATGACGGGGTCGAGATTGTTATGGGCGACCCCGATCAGTTTGATGTCAGCGCCTTCAAAGCTCTTCTCCGAGAACACAACCTCAAAGTCTCTGCCATTAATTCTGGCGGCATTCAATACTTGTTCAAAGCGTCACTGGTCAATGCCGACGTGCGGAAAATGGAATTTGCGTTGGAAAAGCTGAAGAGCTATATCCGGCATTGCCAAGAACTGGGTTGCATTCAGCAAGTGGGCGTAGCCAGAGGCTTTGCCGTCCCGGGGCGGCCTATGCGCTGGTTCAAGGACTGCCTGGTGGATGTCCTAAAGGACGGCGCGGCATATGCCGCTCAACGGCAGGTTCGCATGGTATTTGAATACACCAACCGGTTTGAGATTAACACTATTAACACCGGCACGGAGGCTCGCGAGATCGTGGACCGGGTGGGAAGTCCTAACTTGGGCATCTTGATTGATACCGGCCACTCCTTCTTGGAGGATCCCGATGTTTGTCAAAACATCCGGGATTTGAACGGCCGTGTATGGCACTTTCATCTCCACGACAGCAATGGCGGGGCTGCCGTGATTGGGGGCGGAGAGAATGATTTCGACCGCATCATGCAAGTCTGCGGGCAAATCGGTTACCACAACTGGTTTTCCGACGGCTTGTTCACATTGAAGTATCCTGAAGCGGAGCTACGCCGATCGACTTCTGCGTTGCGCCAGCTTTATCACAAATATGGCGTCTAAATACATTACTACGGTGAGGCATTGATGCAATTTCCAACTCTTTCTCGGTCAGCGACGCTCCCGCCCAGTTCTTTGATCCGAAGAGCCGCCATCAGAGCCGCCATCGTCTTCGCGGCGGCGTGGCCGCTTCTGGCCAATGCGCAGAACGACGTTCCGCGGTGGTCCGTTCACGAGATCCCGCTGACGGCCGCTCAAAGTCACAAGAACCCCTACACCGATGTGGCCGTGACCGCCACGTTCAGCGGTCCCGGCGGCGCGGTCAAGACGGTCAAGGGCTTCTGGGACGGCGGGCAGGCGTTCAAGGTCCGATTCACGCCCGACCAGGCAGGCGCCTGGACGTACTCGATCATGGCCAGTCCCGCGGACGCGGGCCTGATCGCTTCGGGCGAGATCACCGCCGCGGCGCCCAACGCCGGCAACCATGGGTTCTTGCGGGTGGATGCCGCCAACCCGTACAGCTTCGTGTGGGACGACGGCGCACGGCACTTCATGTTTGGGCAGACCTACTATGACGTCATGCTCAACGTGGCGGCGGGCGGCGGGTGGAAGACGGCGGTGGACAACTCGGCGGCTTACGGAATGAACAAGGTCCGCCTGCAAGTTTACCCCCACAAAGCCTATGGCCAAATCTCTCCGACGGCCCCCGTCGAGGCTACAACCTATCCTGAGGTCACCCCCTACGGCGGAACCAACTCCACTCCGAATCGCGATCAATTGAACATCCCCTTCTGGCAGAAGCTCGACGAGTACGTGAAGTACCTCGAGTCGAAAGGAGTTGTCGCGGACCTCATTCTTTTCAATACCTACGTAAAATGGGGAGCCAAGCACTGGGGGACCCAGACGCAGGACGAGCGGTTTCTGCGATACGTTCTGGCGCGCTACGGCGCCTTCCACAACGTCATCTGGTGCGTCTCCAACGAGTGGGCCGCGTCCGGGAAGTCCCAAAAGTACATCGACACGCTGGGGAGCATTGTCCGGAATGAGGATCCGTGGATCGCCGAACGTTCGTTTCTCCGTCCGCTCTCGGTGCACCAGAATACCGGCATCGACTTTCAATTCTTCGGATCAAGTTGGCCGACCCACGCCATCATCCAGTACGGAATTCGGAACAAGGAGACCGCCGCGGCTGACGAGTTCAAGAACACCGGCCAGACGAAGTATCACAACGGCGACGAGTGGGGCAACGCGGGGATCGTCTACAATTTAGGCCGCAATATGCCCGTCGTGAATGACGAATTCGGATACCTGGGTGATGCCAGCCCCATCAATCTGACCCAAACGCAGCACCGCTGGACCATCTGGGGTATCGCGACGGCGGGGGGATACATCTCCGTGGGTGACAACCGCGGTGCACCCACGGGCACTCCGGAAATCAGTGGCGATTGGCTCGGCGCGCCCGAGTACGATGATATCCGGCGGCTCGTCGACTTCTTCACCACGAAAGGCCTGCACTACTGGAAAATGACAAGCCAGAACTCGCTCAAGACCTCTGGCATGCGCGTCTATGTGCTGGCGGAGACCGGCCGGCAGTACGTGATCTACGCGGCGGTCGGGGGAACCTTCTCGGTAAACATCGCCTCGGGGACGTACATGGCGCGCCGGTACAATCCCCGCACGGGCGAGGACGCGACGCTTGAGGAGTTGAGCGGAGGCGGGTCGCGTTCCTTTACAATGCCCGACGCAAACGACTGGGTGGTGTACCTAAAGGCCAAGGCGGCGGGCTAGGGGGCTGCGACAGAGTGTGGAGGCGACGAATGCCAAAGTGGCTGATGTATTCCACCGTTTCCATGCTGATCTGGGCGATCTGGAGCCTGTTATCACCCATAGCCAGCCGGGACCTTTCCGGCTCAATGATCCAGATTTTGTCCAGCGCCGGACTAATCCCTTTCGCCTTCCTGCTACTCTTCTCAAAGAACCTCAAGAGCGATACCTACTTCGGTAAAGGAACGCTGTTGGCTTTGGCGACCGGTGTTACTGGCGGCGCTGGAAACATCATGTTGTATCGCGCTCTCGGCCATAATGGACCGGCCTCATTGGTTTTTCCCATTATTAGCATTGCTCCCCTGATCCCGGTTTTGGCGGCACCCGTGTTGTTCAAGGAGAAAATTCGCAGGCTGCAAGCGTTCGGTATTGCGGTAGCTCTAATCGCCATCCTGCTGTTGAACACCAGTCCTTCACCCTCACCCGCGGCGGCTACTTCCAGCCTTCTTTCCGAATGGATGCTGTATACGCTGCTGGCCCTTTTGATTTTCGGCATCACCTTCATTACGCAGAAAGGGGCGACTTATTTTATTTCCGATGAACTTTCCACAGTGGCCTATACGGTTGGCTTTGTTCTGCTGGATTTTTTCCTGCTCCTAACGGATCGCTCACTGAGTTGGAATATCCCGGCTAAAGCAGGCTGGGTGAGCGTTGTCATTGGGATCTTGATGGGCGTGGGCAGTCTGACCTTGTTTGCCGCCTATCGGCACGGGAAGGCATCCATCGTGACCCCCTTTTCCCAGCTATATCCCATTATTACAGTCCTGGTCGCTGTTCCGCTCTATCATGAGTCCATTGATCTGCTGCGGGGAATTGGCATTGTCGCGGCCCTCGCTGCTGGTGTCATTCTCAGCATCGAAAACACGGACTCGCGCGCGGCACCGCTATAGTCGTCCGCTCCTGGTGATGGAAGTCATTTTCATAGCAGTGTTTCATTAATCCGGGAATTCACCACCCCGGATGAAAAGGACGCAATATTAGGAGGTGCCGCCGATGTCAGTGCCGTACCCGGAAGGGTACGGGTAATCGACCACGGCCACGTGCACGAGCACGACCACGAGCACGATCACGTCCCGATCCCTGACCCCTGAAGCCTGACCCCTATTTTCATGGTAGAGACACAGCGCGGCAAGCCGCAACAAAAAAAGTCGGCAGTCGGCAGTCGGCAGCGATGGAGGTGGGACAGGCTTTCAGCCTGTCAGATGGCGGGCGCAGAAATGCGAATTTGCCTCTGCTGGCAGCAAGAACACATCCGGCACAGAGTTAACGCTCATTAGCTCGGATTAGCTTTGGAGCAGGTTGGTCTCCAGTTCTATTCAGCGGCTGCTTAAGATCGGGCTCGCCCTACGGCAAGGCGAAGGCGACATAAGTCCCGCCCGATGGCGCGCCGCGTTTCCCGCCGCCCGCCGCGATCGCGACGAACTGTCGCCCGTTGATTTCATAGGTCGCTGGCGTCGCGTTTCCGGCAAACGGCAGCAGCGTCTCCCACAGCAACTTCCCCGTCTGCTTGTCGAAAGCGCGAAACTTTTTGTCGTAATTCGTCGCGCCGATAAAGACCACACCCCCGGCAGTCACGATGGGCCCGCCGTAGTTCCAGCTTCCCGTGTCGCGGATGCCTTGCGTCAGCAGCTCAGGATGTTCGCCGAGCGGGATCTGCCAGACGATTTCGCCCTTGTTCAGGTCAATCGCATTGAGCGTTCCCCACGGCGGCTTGATGGCCGGATAACCGTCCGGGTCGAAAAACCGGTTGTAGCCGTCAAACGTGTACTTGAGATCAAGCGGTGAAGGCGCTGTCTGTTCATAAGCCGCCAGCGCAATATCCTCGCCCTTTGTCAGGTAACGGGTGAGGGCCTGAATCGCTTCATTGCCGAGCGCAGCGTAGCCCGGCATACGCCCGAGGCCATTGCGGATCACCTCGTTAATCTCCGCTTCGTTGTACTTTTTGCCGACCGAGACCAGCGCGGGGAAGTCCGGCGGGTTGCCACTCATATCCTTGCCGTGACAACTTGCGCAGTTGCGTTCGTAGAGGCTTCTCCCACTCGCCACAGCTTTCTGCCGCGGGCGTTCGACGAGCCGCAGGATGCAGGGAACTTCGCTGGCGTTGACGAAGAAGAGACCCGTTGCAGGTTCAAAGGCCGCGCCGCCCCAGCCGGGGCCGCCATCGAAGCCGGGAAGGACAATCGTCCCTTCTTTGCTTGGCGGCTCGAACTGACCGTTGCTTCGTAATTTTCGGAAGCGTTCCAATACCGCCGCGTGCGCTTCCGGTGTGCGCGTCGTCAGCATGTCTTCGGTCAATTCCTGCCGCGCAATCGCCGGCGGCTTGAGCGGGAATGGCTGCGTCGTTGCGAGTGTCTCTCCGTCCACTCCGGCGGTCGGCACTTTGCGATACTCGATGGGGAAGACTGGTTTGCCGGTCTCGCGCTCGAAGACGAACACATGCCCCGACTTCGTGATCTGCGCGACGGCGTCAATCATTCGTCCGTCGCGTTTCAGTGTCACCAGCGTTGGCGCGGCGGGCAGATCGCGATCCCACACGTCGTGCCTGACGGTCTGGAAATGCCATTTGCGTTGGCCCGTGTTGGCATCAAGGCACAGCAGCGTGTTGGCAAACAAATTATCCCCGCGCCGGTTCGCGCCGTAAAACTCGTACGCCGCCGCACCCGTCGGCGCAAAGATCAGCCCGCGCTTTTCGTCGAGCGCCATGCCGCTCCAGTTGTTCACGCCCCCGCTGTACTGCCACGCCTCCTTTGGCCAGGTCTGGTAGCCATATTCGCCCGGATGCGGGATCGTGTGAAAGATCCAGCGCAGCTTGCCCGTGCGGACATCGTAAGCGCGAATATGCCCCGGCGCTGACGGCAAGCTCTTGCCCATCATGCTGCCCACGATCAGCAGGTCTTTGTAAATCACGCCGGGTGTCGTCAGCGTCACCGCCAGTTCATCCGCGCGCCCCAGTCCCTTGCGCAGATCGATGCGCCCGCCTGCGCCGAACTCATTCGCGGGCTGTCCCGTCTGCGCGTCCAGCGCATAAAGCCACTGCCGGTAGCCGAAAAAGATGCGCCGTTCATTGCCCGATTCCCAGTACGTCACCCCGCGATTACGCAGCTTGAGTGGCTTGCGTCCCTGGTTCGGATCGAAGCTCCAATGTTCTTTGCCCGTTGCGGCATCGAGCGCGAACACGCGCAGCTTCGGCGAGGTCGCATACAGCACACCATCCACGATCACAGGGTTGCACTGCATCTCTGAACCTTCGAACGCATCGCCCGTGTCGTAACTCCAGGCGGCTTCGAGCCGGTGAACGTTGTCGCGGTTGATCTGGTTCAGACCGGAGTAGTGGCTGTTTTCACCGCCTCCGCCGTAGGTCCGCCACTCGCGGTGCGCGAGCGTTGAACTGTTCTGTTGCGCTTTCCGACTACTGGTGAACAATGCTGCCGGCGCCGCCAGCAGGATCACAAAAATGACCTCCCAGTGTTTCCGCTTCATCATAAAGGCGTCCTTTCGCCCTCAGCGCGACCGGTGACGCAAGCGCGCCAGTTTCGCATTTGCATGAGCGATCTGCATCAACAGCTTGTTTGGCGTCATGTTATGTCATCGCACTGCGCATCACATAATTCCGAATTTCCTGAACGCCTCGCAGGCGCTCAGGCCGGCTTCAATCGCCTGCCTGACCAGCTTTTCGCCGCGTGCTTTTTCGACAGCGCGCACGAAGGTCTCTTCCATCGCTTCCTGTGGCACGACCAGCACGCCGTCAAGATCGCCGAAGATAATATCGCCCGGAGCGATGCGCACGCCTTCGATTTCGATGGGGATGCGAAAGTCAATCACCTTGCCGCGCGGCCCCTGATCCTGCGCGTAGCGGCCACTGGAAAACGCCGGAAAGCCGAGTTCCAGAATGCCTGACGTGTCGCGGGAATAACCGTCTACGACTGCGCCTGCGGCACCCAGCTTCATGGCGCGCCTGCTCATCAATTCGCCCCACAACGCATAGCGTGGCGAAGCGCCCGTGCAAATGTAAATCTCATTGGCTCGCAAATCGTCCAATGCTTCCAGCATCAGGCCAAAGGGTTTCGCCATCACCGGATTGCCGGAGCCGGTTTCCGCCTCAGTAAACACATCGGCTTCGAGGACAGGCATCGCGCGTCCGATGGCGACCATATCGTTGCGCAACGGTTGCAAGCGCGGCGGCAGGAATTGATGCAGCAAGCCCAGCTTGTCCATCACGTCGCCCACGACAGCCGTGAACAATTCGCGCCGCGCCAGTGAAAACAGTTCTTCGTCCGTGTTCCAGAGATTCATCTTCTGTCTTTGCGGGTAATGTGCACAGTTCACCTTGTACGCTTCGAGGCAGCCTGCGTCTCCGGCAAGGCGAAAGCGACCAGCGCATCCGCCGAGTGCCGGCTCAAGTACCCACCACCTCCCGCCGCGATCACGACAAACTGCCTGCCCGTCTTTTGGCCCAGATAAGTGA
>JBPCNK010000116.1:0-17164 GCA_051001345.1 Acidobacteriota bacterium
CCCGGGGAGCGTGTTCGTGCCCACGAACGAGAAAGTGGGGAAGTGTTCAGGGGCGGGAATGTTCAGTGCCGCGACCGCAGGGAGCGGGTTCGTGCCTGTGAACGAGAAAGCGCGGAAATGTTCAGTGCCGCGACCGCAGGGAGCGGGTCCATGCCGCCATTTGCCGTTTGAGCGCCAAAGTTGAGAGATTGCTGATCACGGGGGGCGGAACCGGGGGACACATCCACATCGGGATCGCGATTGCGCGCGAGTTTCTCAGTCGCGGGCCGGATCACGAAATCCTGTTTGTGGGCACCCGCCGCGGACTCGATTCGGTGCTGGTAGGCGCGGGAGGGTTCCCGCTGGAGTTCATCGAGGTGGACGCATTGAAGTCAATTGGCTGGGCACGGCGTTTCAGGAGCTTATTGTCGCTGCCTGGCAGCGTGCTGCAATCGCGCCGGATTCTACGCAGGTTTCGTCCCGGAGCCGTGGTGGGTGTCGGCGGATATTCTGCGGGGCCTCCGGCGCTGGTGGCCAGCTGGATGGGTATCCCGTTGGTCCTGGTCGAGCCCAACTCGGTTCCGGGATTTACCAATAGCGTTTTGAGGTGGTGGGCCGATCGGGTGGCCGTACAGTTTCAGAGCGCCGCCGCTGTCTTCGGAAGCAAGGCAGTTAGGACCGGTATTCCGGTCCGGCCGGAATTTGTGTCGCTTCCCGAGCGTCGTCCGGCTGGAAGGTTTGCGGTTTTGGTTTTCGGCGGCAGCCAGGGCAGCCACGTGATCAACGCCGCGGTGACTGACGCACTGCCGTATTGGAAGCAGTGGGGCCTCGATTTACAGATTCGCCACCAGACCGGACAGCGCGAGCTCGAAATGGTACAGCAGCGTTACCGGCAGGCTGGCGTAGACGCACGGGTCGAGCCATTCATCGACGATATGGCCGCAGCGTTCGCCCAGGCGGACTTGCTGGTGTGCCGCGCCGGCGCGTCGTCTCTGGCCGAGATTGCGGCGGCGCGCAAGGCCGCCGTCCTGATCCCGTTTGCAGGCGCAAGCGATGATCACCAGAAGAAGAACGCGCTCGAACTGGTCGACCAGGGCGCAGCGGTGATGTTGGAGGAAAAGGTGTTATCGGGAGAAACGCTGGCCGAGCAGGTGCGCTCGCTGGCGCAGTCTCCCCAGACGGTCGCGCGCATTGGACAGGCCGCCGGCCGGCACGCGCGGCCGGATGCTTCGGCCCGGATTGTGGATTTGATTGAAGCGTTGGGGGAGAAGCCATGAGCCGAACCCCGGAATTCAGCAGCACTCGGGTATTCGACATTTTGACGAATTCATAACATGCGTGGAATCGCCAGAGTGCATTTCGTGGGAATCGGCGGTATCGGGATGAGCGGCATAGCGGAAGTTCTCAATAACCAGGGCTACCAGGTCAGCGGTTCCGACCTGAAGGCATCGGCTGTCACCGAGCGGCTTGGCGGAATGGGAATCCAAATTGAAATCGGGCACAACGCCGGACATATAACCGACCAGCACGTAGTTGTCTACTCGTCTGCCATCCAGCCCGACAACCCCGAAATTGTCGAGGCTCGCCGGCGTTCCATCCCGGTGATTCCGCGCGGAGAAATGCTCGGCGAACTGATGCGGTCCAAGCTCGGTATCGCTATCGCGGGAGCCCACGGCAAGACGACAACGACCTCGATGGTGGCGACGGTTCTTGACGAGGCGGGGCTGGATCCGACGGCGGTCATCGGCAGCCGGTTGGCGGCCTTTGGAAGCAACGCCCGTTTGGGAGGATCCGAGTACCTGGTGGCTGAAGCTGACGAGAGTGATCGCTCGTTCCTGTTGTTGTCACCGGTGATTGCCGTCGTGACCAATCTCGACCGGGAACATCTGGATTGCTACAGCGACCTGGAAGACATCAAGCGGAGCTTTGTGCAGTTTGTCAACAAGGTTCCGTTCTATGGGCTGGTCGTTGTCTGCCTTGACGATCCGCATGTTCGCGACATTCTGCCTGCCGTCGCCCGGCCGCGCTGGACCTATGGCTTTGGTCCGGACTGTGATGTGCGCGCCGTCGATCTGTCTGCCGAAGGAATGGTCAGCTGGTTCAGCGTCGACCGAAACGGCCGCCGGCTGGGCGATGTCACCCTCCAGGTGCCGGGGAAACACAACATTCTCAACGCGCTTGCCGCGATTTCAGTGGGACTGTTCCTGGATGTGGACTTTGAAACGATCGTCCGAGGGTTGCGACGATTTCCCGGCGCCGAGCGCCGGTTTCAAATCAAGGGTGAGGTTGCCGGCGTCACCGTCGTAGATGATTACGGACACCATCCAACCGAAGTGGTCGCGACGCTGGCCGCAGCGCGGCAATGCGGTTTTGAGCGGATCGTCGTGGCGTTTCAACCCCACCGCTATACCAGGACGCAGCACCAGTTTCAGGAATTCGCCGGAAGTTTTTCCGACGCCGACGTCCTGCTTGTCACCGACATCTATGCGGCCGGTGAGCGCCCTATTGCGGGCGTGGATTCCCCGGAACTGGTCGACGCGATCTGCCGGCAGGGTCACCCCGACGCGCGTTACATCGGCGCCGCGGACCACGTTCCAGCGGAACTCAGGCGACTATGCCGCCGAGGCGATTTGGTACTGACGCTTGGAGCCGGCGATATTTACAAAGCCGGCGAGAAGTTTCTCAATGAGGCTGCTGAGACGGAGCCGCGCCCGGAAGGGCGCGGGCAGAAATGAAGGACGGCCGAAACCGGCCGATGGAGGAATCATGTCGTTGAATGCAAGCTACGAAGACAAGTACCGCAAGGTGCATAACAAAAAGAAGATCAAAAAGCTTCGACCCGAGGGCGCTTCCAGGTGGATGGTTGGCAAGCTGCTGCTACGCCTGTCCGTTGCTATCCCGATATTGGCCTTCGCCGGGCTGGTCGCCTATGCGTCGCTGACCGGGCCGTTTTTTCGGCTGGCCAACATCACAATTGAAGGAGGCTCGCATAGCGACGTTGCCTGGCTGGAGCGTGTCGTCCGGTCGGAGTTTTCGCCCAACCTGCTGCGCCTGGAGATCGGCAAGGTCCGCGAGATCGCTGAATCGATGCCTTGGGTGAAGCGTGCCGAAGTGCGCCGGATTCTACCTGATTCCCTGCGGATCACCCTGGTCGAACGCGAGCCGGTGGCACTGGCCAAGATCGAGCAGGACCTGTTTCTGGTCGACTCGGAGGGCCGCTTCCTTCAGCGGTGCGAGGCCGGCGCCGGCCAGTACGACCTGCCGGTCGTTCGCGGCCTCAACAATACCGAGCAGGAGAATTTCGCGACGGAGAACGCCCGCAAGATGGCCGTTTTGCTGAGCCTTCTCCAGGACCTGGATGCGGGTGGGGTGAAGAATTCCGCGTCGGTGTCCGAGATCGATGTCAGCGACGAGCGCCACGTCGCGGTCATTCCGATGCGCGAAGCGATTCCGGTGTATCTGGGCGAAGGCGGCTACCTGCGAAAGTATGAAATCTACCTGTCCAAGCTGTCGCTGCTCGACCAACTCAAGCAGCAGTACGGCCCGATCGTCTCGATCGACTTCAGCGTCGACGACAAGATCATTTATCACCATCGCGGCAAAGAGGCCGCCGAAAAGGCCCCGGGGAGCGAGTCCTGAGTATGGCTCTGTCGAAGCGCACGAATACCATCGCGGCAATTGATGTCGGGACCACCAAGATCTGCGCCATCGTTGGCCGCAGAGATGAAGGCGGCGCCCTGAAGATTCTTGGACACGGATTTTCTGAATCCCAGGGCCTGCGCAAAGGCGTCGTTGTCAATTTGGCCGAAACGGTCCGATCCATTCGACGATCCGTCGACGAGGCCGAAGCTCGCGCGGAAGTCCCGATTCAACGGGTCTACGTCGGAGTTGGCGGAGCGCACGTTCGTGGCTGCAACGGCACGGGCGCCGTCGAAGTACGCGGCAAGAACAACGAAATTTGCGACGAGGACATTCTGGCATCCATCGACGAGGCCAAGCGAGCCGAAATCTCGCCGGATCAGGAAATCGTTCACGTTCTTCCGCAGGACTTCACCGTCGATTCGCAGCAGGGCATTGAGAATCCCGTAGGGATGGTCGGGCACCGGCTGCAGGCCAACATCCACGTCGTGACCAGTTCGGCGGCCATCACGCAAAATCTGGTCAACGCCGTCAATAAGGCCGGAATGGCCGTCATCAAGACGGTCATGCAGCAGCTCGCCTCCGGGGAGGCCATCCTTTCCCGCGACGAGAAGGATCTGGGGGCAATCGTACTGGACATCGGCGGAGGGACCACCGATCTGGCTTATTACCGCGACGGTGGCATCTGGCACTCCGAGGCCTTCCCGATCGGGGGCGGCCACTTCACGCGGGACATCGCCGTTGGATTGCGCACGCCGATCGGAGATGCCGAACAACTCAAGCGCAGCTATGGCTGCGCGGTCGCCACGATGGTGCCGCGCGAAGAGATGGTCGAGGTTCCCGGCGTGGGCGGGCGCGACCCCCGCACGGTGCAGCGGGAATTGCTCTGCGAAATCATCCAGGCGCGCGCCGAGGAAATGCTCAACCTTATCGCCCACTCCATCCGGCGCTGCACGCAGGACGGCGAACTTGTTGGCGGCGTCGTACTGGCGGGCGGCGGCGCGCTTCTGGAAGGAATTGACGTGCTGGCCGAGCGAATCTTCAAAGTACCGGTGCGTGTCGGCTACCCCGTCGGGTTGGAGGCGGCCGAGAGTGAATTGTGCAATCCGATTTTTGCGACCGCCGTCGGGTTGCTGCTGTTTGGCAGCCAGCAGCCCTCGAGTTTGGATCGCATGGTGACGTCACCGCCGGTTCCATCCGGGCTGCTGGCTCGAAGCTCATCCCGGATGCGCGGCTGGCTGTATCAACTTCTGGCTTAGAGACACTGTATTTGGAGGGAGAGTGGCACCGGCCGCCTGGCCGGTGCGCTTTCTGAGTATCAACATCTGGTTTAGAGAACTGTCTTTGGAGGGAGGGTGGCACCGGCCGCCTGGCCGGTGCGCCTTTCTGAATATCAACTTCCGATTTAAAGAAACTGCTTTTGGAGGAATGGTGGCACCGGCCGCCTGGCCGGTGCGCTTTCCTGAGTATCAACTTGTGGTTTAGAGAACTGTATTTGGAGGGAGGGTGGCATCGGCCGCCTGGCCGGTGCGCTTTTCTGAATATCAACTTCTGGTTTAAGAAACTGTTTTTGGAGGAATTATGCGAAAAGACCCTATGGATACTGGAAACCCGAATATCCGATTCAGCTTTGACGAAGGAGCCCTCAACGGCGCCCGGATCAAGGTCATCGGCATCGGCGGAGGCGGCGGCAACGCCGTCAACCGGATGATCGAATTTGGAATCGAGGGCGTCGAATTCATTTCGGCCAACACCGATTTGCAGGCGCTGCAGTCCTCACTGGCGCCCGTCAAACTGCAACTGGGAACGCATTTAACCAAAGGGCTCGGCGCCGGCGCCAATCCCGAAGTGGGGCGACAGTCGGCGCTGGAAGACACCGAGAAAATTATCGAATTGCTCGATGGCGCCGACATGGTCTTTATCACGGCGGGTCTCGGCGGTGGCACGGGAACGGGAGCAGCGCCCATCATTGCGAGCCTGGCCTCGGAACTGAGCGCGCTGACTGTAGCCGTTGTGACCAAACCGTTCTCATTCGAAGGCAAGCGGCGGATGTGGCAGGCCGATCTGGGGCTGGCCGAATTGAAGGAGAGTGTCGATACCGTCATCACCATTCCCAACGAGCGGCTTCTTCAGACCGTCGAGCCGGGTACTTCGTTGCAGGATGCGTTCAAGATAGCCGACGACATTCTGCGCCAGGCTGTTCAGGGTATCTCCGATCTGATCACGATTCCCGGTGTAATCAATCTCGACTTTGCCGATGTCAAGACGATCATGACGGGCATGGGCATGGCGCTGATGGGAACGGGCACGGCGCGCGGGGGCAACCGCGCCGTCGAAGCGGCCAATCGGGCCATTTCCAGCCCGTTGCTGGAAGAGACGTCCATTCGGGGCGCCAAAGGAGTACTGATCAACATATCGGGCAGCCACAGCATGACGCTGCATGAAGTGCACGACGCGTCCAAGATTATTCAGGAAAGCGCCGATCCGGACGCCAATATCATTTTTGGTTCCGTGTTCGACGACTCTCTGGAGGATCAGATCAAGATCACGGTAATTGCCACCGGCTTTGATGCCGTGGGAGGACGTGAAATCGGCATTCCCGGGGCACTCCCCGAAAAGAGGCCCATGGGTGTTCGTTCGGTTTTCAAGTTTGGCGAAGTGCCGCGGGAGGAAGTCGCCGAAGTGGTCGTCACAAGCGACGGCGTCGACGAGGACTACGACCAGCCCTCCTTCATGCGCCGCAAGGTCGAATTATGACCAGAGCCGTGCGCACAGTGCCGCCAACATCAGTGCCGCGAACGTCGGCGCCGCGAACGTCGGTGCCGCGAACGGAGAGAGCGGTGATATTTCGACTGCGCCGGCGATGGGATCTGCGGATTGATTGCAGATTCGGGGCCTTTGCAGTGATTTTTTGATTCATTGATCGGAATCTGGATGGATTCCGACTCAAGTAGGGGGAACCCGGCTGCGGGGTCTGGGTTCCCCTGGCGGATTGACGATCTGCCCCTGCGCGTTTACGCGCCCTTCGCCGATCGTCAATCCGCTGCAACTTGCCCGCCGATCTGGTATCCTTATGACTGTATCAACTCTCCGGGGGCGAACAGGTTTCGACGGGAGCGGTTGAGATGGTAGATGCATACCGGGGCCCACGTCCTCGTTACCAAAGTGGAAAAACCATAACTGCCAATAACAATCTGGCTCTCGCTGCTTAATTAGCAGTGACGTTTCACCGGCCCTCTCCCACCGGGTTGGCTGAAGCGACGACATGTGGGATAGCCGTCGGGTTGTTTGTCAGGGCCCGCTGGCGAAATCACACTGGCAATAGTTGGTCGGGTTTGTTTGCCTGTTTCAAGCGCCCGGCCCGCGAAGCACAGCGAAACAGGATATGTATGTAGATTTTGCCGTCGAAGGCTTTCGGACGCGGGTTCGATTCCCGCCGCCTCCACCATATCAATAGCAGTGCTTTGTACCTGATTTATGCCAAACTCACGGCAATATCGCTGGATGCCTCTCGCGATCTGCCGCCCACACTCCCCAGACTGAAAAATCTGCGGACGGCCGCGCAAACTGAAAGCATTGGATGTGGCGGCACAACTGACCGATTTGGCGAGCCCTCCGGGGAATCGGCTGGAGGCACTCACAGGCGTTGGGGTCGGTCGACACAGCATTCGTGTCAACGAGCAGTACCGCGTCACTTTTAGATGGGAGGCCAATCATGCGTACGAGGTCTGTTGCGAAGACTATCACTCGTGACCCGACTTGGTTGGGACCCGCAATTCATCCGGGCGAAATGCTGCTGGAGGAGTTCTTGACGCCGCTGGGGCTCGGGCAGGTGGAGGCTGCTCGGCGACTGGGGATGTCGCTGAATCGCCTAAATGAGCTCGTGTTAGGCAAACGAGGCGTCACTGCTGATACCGCCCTGCGATTGGCGCGTCTGTTCAAGACTTCGCCGCAATTCTGGATGCATCTACAGGCCGACTGGGATTTGCAGGTAGCGCTCAGAGGTCCAACGGGGCGACGACGGTCGCGTGCGACGGCATAAGCAGATCATTTGCCCGCATGGACACGTTTACGTGTTTGTGCCAATGTGGCCTGAAGCTGAAACCCCATGCCGAGTACCCAACAGCGTCGAGTGCGACTGAGCATTGATGTTCCACGCGAAGCGCGGCGCCGCATTCACAGCGCAGCGGCGAAGCGCGATCAAACTATTCGGGACTACGTGTGGGAGGCCGTCGAGGCGCGCTTGAAGCACGATCTTGCCGACGAGGTGTCGGCCGCCGATCTGGTCAACCTCAACGAACGCGCTGATCCGGTGTTGGCGGACCTTTGGAACAACCCGAGGGACGCCGCGTATGACAAGCTTTAGCTGCCTGTTTCAGAGCTTCACTCGGTAGACGACAAGCTTCGGGAGATCTAGGCGCTCTGACCTCGTGCGCCCTTGAAGAGGGTTCTGCCATGCTTCGAAGCATTCTCGCCTTGGCGGCTGGGTATGTCGCCATCCTGGTTCTGACGATTTTTCTGTTTTTTGTACTGGGAACTTTCTTCCCGAATGTCTTCTTGTCGACGCCCGGAGTTCTGGCCGTTCTGGCCTGCGACTTCCTGTTTGCCGCAGTCGGCGGTTACGTAGCGGCCGCACTGGCGCCGCATTCGCAGCTTCGACACACCCTCTGGCTCGGAGCGATCCTGGTTTTGTTTGGTGTCGTGACGATCGTCTGGGTAGGCTTCAGTCCGGTCGAAGGTGCGGGGAAAGAACCGCTCTGGTATCAGCTCGGCCGGGTCCTGGTTACGATGCCGGCCGTGTTGCTGGGTGGGTCGCGGCAAGTATCCAGGAGGCAGCGGGCAGGAGGCAGCGGGCAGTAGGCAGCTAATAGCTCCCGAGCGACTAATCTTAATCTCTAACCCCTAACCCCTAACCCCTAACCCCTGCTTTATCCGCGTCGGCCGGTGAGAAACTTGTGTGGATTGACCGGTCGGTCGTTGAAGCGGACTTCGTAGTGAAGATGCGGTCCGGTCGATCGACCCGTCGATCCGACGTAGCCCAGTACTTCTTCGCGCTGCACGCGCTGGCCACGCACTACAGACATTCTCGACAAATGGCCGTAACGAGTGGTGAACCCGAACTTGTGATTGATGACGACGATGTTGCCATAGTCGTGGCGGTAGCCGGCGAAAATGACGACGCCGTCGGCGGGCACCGCAACCCTATTCCCATAAGGCGCCGAGATGTCCACGCCGGAATGAAAATCCCGGGAGCGCGTAAACGGATCGGCACGGTAGCCATAACCGCCTGAGAGGTAGCCACGCACGGGCATCAGCGACGGCGTGTAGGCCAGAACATCGTTCTGGCGGCTGTAGAGGTCCTTCAACTCCTGAAACTGGCTTTCCACTTCGGTCGCTCTGCGGTCAAGCCCGTTGATTTTCCCCAGCAACTCCGCTGCGCTCGATCGCGTCAGGTCGCGTACAGCCACACCGCCGACACCGCCGAAGCCGCTGTCGTCGCGATCCATGCCCGACATCAACTGTAACTTCTTCGAAGTAATTTCCAGGGCCGCCAGTTTCTCGCTTACCTGCATCGTGGAAGCGCGGATGCCTTCGCTTTCCTTTTTCAGGCGGGTGGATTCGGCCTGGACCTGCCGCATATCCTTCAACTGGTCAACGGTGTTGCCGAAGTAAAAAATCAGCGCCACGGCGCTCGCAATCAAAATGAGGAGAGAGGTCAGAATGAAGCGGGGAAGATAGCGGGGAACCCGGTACTTTGAAACCTTTGCGCCCGAGCCACGGGCAACAATCAAGGTGAAATAATTCTTATCCTGCATTAAACCTCCTGCGACACAAATCGGAATGGGAAAAGCATACCCACCCTCGCCGTATTCCCACGGCGACGCTGATCACAATCCCACCGAACTGTTCACGAAAGACTGGGGAAGGGTTTAACGTCTTCTCGAAGACAAAACCGTCAGCCAACATATCTCCTTGAAAGAGAGGCTGTCAACCCGAAATCGGCCTCAGGGGGCGGTAAAATTTGCCGGGTTCCCGCTGAGCCAAGTTTGTGCCGCCAAATGGGGCGTTCGGAGTGTCCGCGCCACGAGCGTAGGCGAGTGGGCGAACAGTGGCGGCATTTTGAAAACTCTCGCCTCTGATTGCCCGCTCCCTTAACGGTCGCGGCCCTGTGAGCGCCACCACCGCTGATTGACTCTGTTTCTCCAATTTTGTTAAAGTGAAAGGATTTAACAGGATTGGAGCCGTCATCGAATGCTGAACTCGCTGCTCACGAAGATTATCGGCAGCAAGAACGAACGCGACCTGAAACGACTGGCCCCGGCCCTGCAGCAGATCAACGAGCTCGAAGCGGAAATCTCCCCACTTTCGGATGCGGCACTGAAGGAACGCCTGGCGCAACTGCGCCTGCAGGTTCAGGCCGAGTTTGACGACAATCCGGGCGTCCTCGATACCGTGCTGCCTGGCGCCTTTGCCATCGTGCGCGAAGCCGGGAAGCGATCACTGGGCATGCGGCACTACGACGTCCAGATGATCGGAGGGATGGTCCTGCATGCCGGCAAAATCGCCGAGATGAAAACCGGGGAAGGCAAAACGCTGGTTGCCACCTTGCCCGTTGTCCTCAACAGCCTGGCCGGACGAGGAGTTCATGTCGTCACCGTCAACGACTACCTGGCGCGACGCGACGCCGAGTGGATGGGCAGGCTGTATCACTTCCTTGGAATTCCGGTCGGGGTCATCCAGCACGATATGGACGACCGGCCACGCCAGGCTGCCTACGAGGCCGACGTGACTTACGGCACCAACAACGAGTATGGGTTTGACTACCTGCGCGACAACATGAAGTTCGATCTGGCAGACTGCGTGCAGCAGCGCGGGCGGCACTACGCGATCGTCGATGAAGTCGACTCGATTTTGATCGACGAGGCGCGCACACCGCTGATCATTTCCGGGCCGGCCGAAGAATCCACCGACAAGTACTACCGGATCGATAAGATCGTCCCACGCCTGGTCAAGGTCACCGATTACCAGGTGGATGAAAAGGCGCGCACCGTTGTGTTGACCGAAGAAGGCGTAGAGCACGCCGAAAAACTGCTCGGGCTCGGCAATCTTTACGACGCCCGCAACATGGACATTGTGCACCACGTTTATCAGGGATTGAAGGCGCACATCCTGTTCAAGCGCGACGTGGACTACCTGGTCAAGGACGGCCAGGTGGTTATCGTCGACGAGTTCACCGGAAGACAGATGCCGGGGCGCCGCTACAGCGACGGGCTGCATCAGGCGCTGGAAGCAAAAGAAGGTGTGCGCATCGAGCGCGAGAACCAGACGCTGGCGACCATAACCTTTCAGAATTATTTCCGGATGTACAAAAAGCTGGCCGGTATGACCGGCACGGCCGACACCGAGGCGGAGGAGTTTGCCAGGATCTACAACCTGGAAGTCAACGTCATTCCGACCAACCAGGATCTGCGGCGCGTAGAGCATCCCGATGTGATCTACCGAACCGAGCGCGAGAAATTCGAAGCTGCCGTAAACGAAATCAAAGAGCTGAACCAACTAGGTCGGCCCGTATTGGTGGGAACCGTTTCCATTGAAAAGTCCGAGCACCTCAGCGTGCTACTCAAGCGCAACGGAGTCCGGCACGTCGTCCTTAACGCCAAGTACCACGATCGCGAAGCCGAAATTGTCGCGCAAGCGGGGCGCCGCGGGGCGGTGACTATCGCTACAAACATGGCCGGCCGCGGAACCGACATCCTGCTTGGCGGCAACGCCGAATTTCTTGCGCGCGAGCGGTTGCGCGCCGGGGGCGCCGATCCGGCTGCCGTAACCGAGCCGGAGTTCCAGAAGGCTCTCCAGCTTGTCAAACCCGAGGTTGATCGCGAGCACGAAGAAGTCGTCCAACTGGGTGGCTTGCACATCCTGGGGACCGAACGCCACGAGGCGCGCCGCATCGACAACCAGTTGCGCGGGCGCGCCGGCCGGCAGGGCGATCCGGGCACATCTCGATTTTACCTTTCGCTGGAGGACGACCTGCTGCGGATTTTTGCCGGCGAGCGAATTTCGGGAATTATGCAGTCGCTCGGCATGGAAGAAGGAATTCCCATCGAGAGCAAACTGGTCTCCCGGCAAATCGAGCGCGCCCAGAAGCAGGTCGAGGCCCGAAACTTCGACATCCGCAAGCACCTGCTCGAGTACGACGATGTCATGAACAAGCAGCGCGAAGAAATCTATCGGATGCGCCGCGAGCTGCTCGAAGGAAAAGAGCAGAGGGAGTACATCCTCAGGCTGGCCGAAGAGCTGTTGAATGAGCTGCTCGACACGTACGTTCCGGCCGCCAGTCATGCAGAGAAGTGGGACATCGACAATTTCAAGATCAATTATGCGAGGACGTTCGGTTTTGACTTTGAATCGGCAGGTGTCCGGCCGGCCGGATTGGAACACAGCGAATTTGCAGAGCAGCTCTGGCAAAAAGTCCAGGCTCGTTACGACGAGAGGGAAAAGCGAATTGGCGCGGCCCGTATGCGGCTGTATGAACGCATGATCATGCTGCAGATCATCGATAACCAGTGGAAGGACCATTTGCTGGCGCTCGACCATCTCAAGGAAGGCATCGGACTTCGCGGCTACGGGCAGCGCGACCCGCTGGTTGAGTACAAGCGCGAGAGCTTTGCCCTGTTCGAGGAGTTGTGGGATCGCATCACCGAAGAGATCGTGCGATTCCTGTTTTTGCTCGAACCTCCCGACGACGAGGGCGAAGCACTGCCCCTGATGCGCCGCGGGCGTGGGCCGGTCGTTTTGTCGGGACCGTCCGACCAACCGGCTCCGCTGCGCGAACAACCGAGCGGCCGATCCGAGGCTACTCCGGCAGCCGTTCAAACCGTTGTCCGGGACATGCCCAAGGTGGGCCGCAACGAACTCTGTCCTTGTGGAAGCGGCAAGAAGTACAAGAAGTGCCACGGCGCCTAAGCACGAAGGACTAAGGACTAAGGACAAGGTACGAGGTACGAAGGACGAGGTACGAAGGACGAAATGCGAAGTACGAGGTAGGAGATACGAGGCACGAGACACGAGGTACGAAGTTACTAATTATGAATGACGAGTTGCGAAGCACGAATGACAATTGTCGGCCTGCGTAGTTAGTCCTTCGTACTTCGTCCTTTGTACTTCGTAGAGGGGGGCCAGCCATTCCTGACAAAACTCTTTCCACCCGTGATATTCCCATAGCGCTTACGTTCGATGACGTGTTGCTGATGCCCGGCAAGTCCGATGTGTTGCCGACCGAGACGGACGTTGCAACGCGTTTTTCCCGGGACATCCGGCTGAACATCCCGCTTTGCAGCGCCGCCATGGACACCGTCACCGAGTCGCGCATGGCCATCGCTGTGGCGCAGCAGGGTGGGATCGGAATCATTCACAAGAACCTTTCGATCTCAGCGCAGGCCGCCGAGGTCGATAAAGTGAAACGCTCCGAGAGTGGAATGATCGTCGATCCCGTGACGATGCACCCGGACAATCTGATTCGTGAAGCGCTCGAAATGATGAAAAAGTACGGAATCTCCGGCGTGCCCATCACAGCGCCGAATGGCAAGCTAGTCGGCATCCTGACCAATCGTGATCTGCGCTTTGAGACGCGCGTCAACCGCAAGATTGCCGACGTCATGACCCGCCGCAACCTGATCACAGTGCCGGTGGGCACGACCCTCGAAAAAGCCAAGAAGATCCTCCATGAGCACAAGATCGAAAAACTGCTGGTCGTCGATGCCGATTTCCGGCTCAAGGGCCTGATCACGGTCAAAGACATCATGAAGATGATCACCTACCCCCATGCGTGCAAAGACCAGTTGGGCAGGCTGCGCGTGGGCGCCGCCGTCGGCGCCACCGGGGACTTCGTCGAAAGGGCCGAGGAGTTGGTCAAAGTCGGCGTCGATGTGCTGGTCATCGACACAGCCCACGGGCATACACGCCGTGTGATGGAAGGTCTGGAACGCTTGAAGAAGAAACTCCCGAAGATCAACATCGTCGTCGGCAACATCGCGTCGGCCGAAGCCGCTCGGGATTTGATCGCGCGCGGGGCCGACGGTTTGAAGGTTGGAATGGGACCCGGCTCGATCTGCACGACACGGGTTGTGACCGGCGCGGGCGTTCCCCAGATCACCGCCGTCCTCAATGTCGTTTCGGAAGCCCGCAAGAAGCGTATCCCGGTTATTGCCGACGGCGGGATCAAGTTTTCCGGAGATATTGCCAAGGCCATCGCCGCCGGCGCCGACTCCGTGATGGTAGGAAATCTGTTGGCCGGAACCGACGAGAGCCCGGGCGAGATGGTCTTTTATCAGAATCGCAGCTTTAAGGTGTACCGCGGCATGGGCTCGCTGGAAGCGATGAAGGAAGGAAGTAAAGATCGTTACGGGCAGGATGAGCTGTCCGAAAACAAGCTCGTACCGGAGGGGATCGAAGGCCGTGTGCCTTATAAGGGCAGTACGGCTACGATGATTCCCCAGCTCATCGGCGGCCTGCGGGCCGGGATGGGTTACTGCGGCTGCCACACCATCAAGCAACTGCATACCCGGGCGCGTTTTATTCGGATCACCAACATGGGCCTGCGCGAAAGCCATGTCCACGACGTTGTTGTCACCAAGGAAGCTCCCAACTACCGGGTCGAGAACTAGAAAGCAGGCTCCAGGCTCCAGGGAATGGCGGATTGAAGGACAACTGTACAAATCAATCAATCCGCAATTCCCTGAAGCCTGAAGCCTGGAGCCTGGCTTTTCAAACTTTTGTGCGGACTCGCGCATCCTAGCAAATGGGCCAAACTGGGGGAGAGGTTGTGGAGCAGGACGATCAGGTCCTAATCGTTCGCGTTCTCCGCGGCGACACGGAGAGCTATAACTTGTTGGCCCAGCGGTGGAAAAAGAGGATTTTCAATTTTGTCTATCGCTATACAGGGAACTATGAAGACTCTGAGGATTTGACCCAGGAAACGTTTACCAAGGCGTTCAGGAACCTGGCACGGTTGGACGATCCGCGACGATTCCACTCCTGGCTCTACAAGATTGCCCTGAACGAATGTCGCATGGAGCACCGGCGCAATCGCAATCACCGCCACGTGTTCCTGGATGACCAACCGCAGGACGGTGACGGAGAGGTCGCCCCACTGCAACTGCGAGATCCGGCCGATTCGCCGGAAGCTGTTGCGTCTAAACGTGAAACGATGGAAAAACTTAAGCAGGTTTTTGACTTGATTCCTTCCGAGCAGCGTGTCGTGATCGTGATGAAGGAGTACGAGGATCTGAAGTTCCACGAAATCGCCGAGATCCTGGAGATCCCTTTGAGCACGGTCAAGTCGCGGCTTTATAAAGGCCTGCAAACTTTGAAGAAAATGTTGGAGTCCTAACGATGAATTGCCAGTCCGCCCGGGATCTGCTGGTGTCGGTGCTGTACGACGACGGAGCTTCGACCGAGGAAAAGAAGACGTTCTACCATCATCTGAAAGCCTGTGAGGACTGTCGCGGAGAATACTTCGAAATGATGGGGACGCGCGTCAGCTTGCAACAGTGGCCTGATCTTGACGCGCTGGACGACCGGCGAGGGATCCCGGCCGAAGTTGCGTCTCGCCCGTCGTGGTGGCGAGTCCTGCCGACTATCTGGGCTGCGCGACCCGCTTTGGCGCAGCTGGCTTGGCTGTTGGTGCTCGGGGTACTGGCCGTATTTGTAGCGCTCAATACGGAATTCCGCTTGGGCGGCGATGGGCTGATCGTGCGCTCTGGACTGCGGTCGGCGACCGATCTGGATGATACGCGCGTGGCTGACCTGGTCAGCTACATGGTGGCCGAAAGCGAGCGACGGCAGAGCCGCGCCTACGCCCAGGCGCTCATAAAGTTGCAGGAGAACGTTCAGGTACAACGCCAGTATGACTTTCTGGAGGTTGGAAAGACTCAGACGGAACTGGAGAAGCGCTATCTGGATGGTCTGGAAGAAAACAACCGGATGCTCAAACAGATTGCGCAAAAGGTATATCGGTAGCTGGGACTTGCCCGACTCGCAAATATCAAAGCAACGCCATGAAAATAAGCTCCTGGGGGCGTGGGTGTCCCGCCCGCAGAATCTGGCACTTGGTTCGATGCGCGCGAGACGCGCGCGCTCCCAGGCCTGCTCTGTATAATGAACACTCGGAGGAAACTGGCATGAGAACAGTCAAGAAGCTCGTCGTCGTTGGGCTTCTGCTGGCCACATCCGGAGGGGTCTATCCGGCGGCGCGACGCAACATCGATTTCAAGAAATTACGGGGCGAGATCAGGATCTTCGAGGGGATCGTCAACACCTCGATGGTCCAGGAACTGGGCAATCCGCTGGCGATCGTCGATGACACGCGCGGTACCTACATTCCTGGAACCGGTGTGACGTTTACCCTGTTGATCAGTCTGACCCGTTCGACCATGGACACACCGTTCGGCCGGCGGGAAGTCGAAAGCTTCAAGGGCCCGCGCGATCAGAAGGTCAAGAGCCTGCGCGAACGGCTCCTGTCGCTGATCTCCGAATACGGAAACTCGATCGATCAGTTGGCGCCAGACGAATTTGTCGTCGTGGCGGCGCACATGGAAGATCGTATCGTGCTCAATCCAGCCGATCAAAACCAGGTCGTGATTCTGAAGGTAAGCAAAAAGGATCTGACCGAATACCAGCTGCGCAAGATTTCCCAGCAGCAACTGCGCTCGCGCATCGAAATCATCGAGTACTGAGCCATGCCAATTGCAATCGAAAGAAAACTGTTCGGCCAGAGTCTCGTCGATAAGGGAGTTGTTTCGGACGAAGAATTGAAGACGGCGCTGAACCAGCAAAAGACGTCTCGTGAAAAAATCGGCAAGATCCTCATTGATCTGGGCGCCCTTTCCGAAAGCGACCTGGTGCAATCGCTCAGCGAACACCTGCGTATCCCGTTCATCACCGGCGAGGCATTCCCTTCGGTTCCTATTCTGGAAAACACATTCGCTTTGAAATTCATGAAGCATTGCCGTTTCCTGCCCGTGAGCCTGGAACAGGGCGAACTGACCGTGGCGATGGCCGATCCGCTGGACACGGCGACGCTGGATTCGATCCGTCTGTACAGCGGCTATTCCAATCTGAAGGTGCTGCTGGCCGCTGAGAGCGAAGTCGTGGACCTGGTCGAAAAGTTCTATGGCAACCAGAGCACGACGTTTGGCCGGATCATCGAAGGCATGGAGGACGGCTCGGAGACGTTCGCAGACGAGAACGAAGACGTCGAGCACCTCAAGGACATGGCCTCGGAAGCGCCCGTAATCCGGCTGGTCAACCTGATCATGTCGCGCGCCGTCGAAAGCCGGGCCAGCGACATCCACATCGAACCCTTCGAAAAGGAACTGAAGGTCCGCTATCGCGTCGACGGGATTCTTCACGATGTCGAATCGCCGCCCAAGCGGCTGAAGGCGGCCGTCATCTCCCGAGTCAAAATTATGGCGCGACTCAACATCGCCGAGCGACGGATCCCGCAGGACGGCCGGCTGTCCGTCAACGCCAACGGCAAGAAGAT
>JBPCNK010000117.1:0-8638 GCA_051001345.1 Acidobacteriota bacterium
CGGTGCCGCGAGCGACCGCGAGCGGGCCCGCTGCGCTCATCTGGTCAGGAAGCGTGTGGTGTGGTTCGTTGTGGAACGACAAACAACAATCTCAAATGGTTTCGCCAGTCACACCCGGCGGCACGGACCCGCTCGCGGTCGCTCGCGGCACTGATGATTGCGGCACAGATGACACTTTTCGATGACCATTCGACTGTTTGCAACCAATGACACTCACCGGCGGAACCAGACTCGGTCACTATCAGGTCGTTAGGCTGCTTGGCGCGGGTGGAATGGGCGAGGTGTACCGCGCGACGGATCCAAACTCCACCGCGACGTCGCGCTGAAGGTCCTGCCCGAAGAGTTCTCCCGCGACGCCGAGCGCATGGCGCGCCTGGAGCGCGAGGCGCATTTACTGGCTTCGCTCAATCACCCCAATATCGCGGCCATCCACGGCCTCGAAGAATCCAACGGCGTGCGCGCGCTGGCGATGGAACTGGTGGAAGGGCCGACGCTCGGCGAACGCACCGCCCGAGGCCCCATCTCAATCGACGAAGCGCTGCCGATTGCCAAACAGATCGCCGAAGCGCTCGAGTATGCGCACGAGGGCGGCATCATCCACCGCGATCTCAAGCCCGCCAACGTAAAGGTCACACCCGGCGGCGCCGTCAAGGTACTGGATTTCGGTTTGGCCAAAGCGCTCGAAGGCGAGTTGGCCACCGTCGACGCCAGCAAATCGTCGAGGCTGACCGTTGCAGGTACTCGCGCCGGAGTGATTCTGGGAACGGCCGCCTACATGTCACCGGAACAAGCCAAGGGCAAGTCCGTCGACCGTCGCGCCGACGTCTGGTCCTTCGGTTGCCTGTTTACGAGATGCTCACCGGTCGGCGGGCATTTCAAGGTGAGACGATCTCCGACACTTTGGCCGCGGTGATCAAGGTCTCACTGTCGTTCGCGGGTCGGACCGGTGACGACTCTGAGCAGGATCGCCCCGAGAATCACTGCTCCCCCCACCAGCGCCCAGCGTCCCGGGCGCTCGCCCGTTCCCAGATAGACCCACACGGGATTTAACAGCGGCTCGAGCATGCTCAACAGCGATGCCTCAAGCGCCGTGACCCAGCCAAGGGCGTAGGTGTAAAACACGTAGGCGAATCCGATCTGGAAAATTCCCAGGAAAAGCAGCCCCAGCCAGTCATCCGCCGACTGCGGTATCGACGTAAAACCGAGTGGAACGAGGACCAGCAACGGCGCGGCCAGCAACAAGTTCCCAAACAGCGCCGCGCACCAGCGCTCCGACAGGTTGTCTTGGGACGAGCGCATGGCCAGCACCATCATGGCAAGGGTGAGGCCGCTGGCAAGCGCCAGAACGTTTCCAATCCAGCTGCCGCCGCCCAGGTCATCGACAAAGAACAGCCCCATAGCGGCAAAGGCGACCACCACGAATCCGAGGTCGCGGCTGCGGAATCGGGTGCCGAGCAGCCGAGGCTCCAGAACAAGGATGTAAAAGGGCGCGGTGTACTGTAGAAAAGTCGCATTGGCAGCCGTCGTTTTCTTGGTCGCCAAAACGAACAGCAGCAGTGTCAACGCGTAGGCGACGACTCCGATCCAGGCGCGTTTGCGCAGTCGCAGCGTCAGCGGCCGGCGCAGCACCGGCGTCAGCAACAGCATCGTTACGGCGGCAAACAGCGACCGCCAGAATGCGACTTCAAAGCCGCTGAGGGAAACCTTCTTGATGGCCAGCCCGGCCGTGCTAAACAGCACAGCCGCTGCCAGCATGGCCAAAATGGCGCGGGAGTGCATACAGAGAATCGCTCGCCGATTGCGCCCGCTTTAGACCACGCCTTCGAAAGCCCGGAACATTCCGCGGAAGTACCGCAGGACACGGACGCCGTCGGTCGAAGGATTTCCCAATTCGGCGAAACAATACCCTTGGAGCTTGATGCCCTGCAGCAGTCCGATCAGCTTACGCCACGGGTATTCTTCAGCGTACAGGTCCCGCATGTGGACTTGCCCGATTTTGTGCTGCACGAGGCGAAAGTTGCTCTCCAAGCCGCCGTCGAGAAGGTCCTCCTGATTGGAGTTCCAGCAGATCCAGACTCCCGGATGATCTCCGGAATGATCCAGGATTTTTTTGATGCGCGGCAGGCGGGCCGTGTCGCGGCCGTGGACTTCCAACTGAATGCGCACGCCGTGGTCGTGAGCAAAAGCACCGCATTCGCGCAGTGATCGGC
The DNA here is from genome assembly GCA_051001345.1 of Acidobacteriota bacterium. Classification (GTDB taxonomy): domain Bacteria; phylum Acidobacteriota; class UBA6911; order JACQSX01; family JBPCNK01; genus JBPCNK01. Next base: position 2,211 of record JBPCNK010000117.1, read on the forward strand.
CAATCTGTTCCAGCGTCTTTTCTTCGGGCACGCCCGGGGGAAGGCCGTTGGGCCGGACCTTGACGCTGGGGCTGCCCAGGTCGCGAGCCAATAGAACCCACTGTTTTGTTTCCTCGATGTTGCGGCGCACGACGGCCGGGTCGGCGGCATGATATTCGCAGGTTGTCCCCAACCCGCCGATGGCCACCGGCGAATCCGCAAAGAGCCGCTTGACCTCGGCGCGTTTCTCGGCCGACAGCGCGATTTCGACGCCATGGGCGTGCGTGGTCCGAAGTTCGACGGCTTCCATTCCAACCTCAGTCAAATTTTTGATAATCGTCGGAACGTCCCAGTCTTTGGCGATGTTGTAGGTAACAGTTCCGATGCGCAGTCCCTTGCGGGCGGCCGGAGGCGCAGCTTGTTTGGCTTGGACAGTCACCAGAGGCAACGCAGCCGTCGTGGCCAGGAAATCACGTCGAGAAGGTTTCATGGTTTCTCCTAAGAAAAGTCGCGAGTCGCTGACTAGTCGCCAGTCGCCGGTCGCCAGTAAGTCGCGAGTCGCGAGTTTATCTCAGCGGTGAAACCAGTCTAAACGGAAAGTACTACCGGCACCAGAACGGCGTACTTTGGGTCAGAGAACTCCGCGCCAAAGTCCCGGCCACTCTGTTTCAACTGGCGACCGGCGACTGGCGACTGGCGACTAACTCGCGACTCACGGGCGACTGGCGACTGGCGACTGGGGACTGGGCAGCAGCGACATCACCCACCACGATCACGGCGGGGGACCGCAGGCCCTCGACACGCCCGGCGATCGTCTCGAGTGTTCCGCGGAAAGTTTTCTGAGAGGGAAGCGTGGCTTCCTGAATGATCGCGACAGGCGTCGAGCGCTCGCGGCCTGAAGCCAGCAGCGCGTCGACGATGGCCCGCAGATGCCGCACTCCCATCAGGATCACCAGTGTTCCGGTCAGCGGCGCCGTCGCAATCGCTGCCAGGTCTTCGGCCCGGTCGGCGCTGTGGCCTGAAACAATTGTCAGCGAGTGGGCCAGCCGGCGGTCGAGCACGGGAATGCCCGCCGCGGCTGGCCCGGCGATAGCGCTTGAGACGCCTGGGACAATGTCGCACTCGATTCCGGCGGCCTGCAGCGCAGCGACTTCTTCGCCGCCCCGGCCGAAGACAAACGGGTCGCCTCCTTTTAAACGAACGACCAGGTCGTGCCGCCGGGCTGTAGCCACCAGCAGCCGATCGATTTGTTCCTGGGTGAATTCACCGCCTACCTGTTTGCCCACGTAGATCTTTTCGCAGTTTTCGGAACACTCTGCCAGCAAGGCCGGATGAATCAAGCGGTCGTACAGCACCGCCGTCGCGGCGCGAAGCAGGCGCAATCCCCGGACGGTAATCAACTCGGGATCGCCGGGTCCGGCGCCGACCAGAAACACTTTTCCGGGCGCGCGCTGACTCCTCAGAAATGGGGCAGGCGTGATTCTAGAATCTCGTTCCAAACTTTCCTCCGTTGTTCCATTTCGGGATGAGCCTCGGCGACGATCGGCCGCAAGGGTTCAAGCTCGGCGGCCCGCTCGCCCAGGTCGGCTGGAAGCAGCGACTCCAGTTTGCGGCGCATCCAGCCGGACAAAGCCGGCAGTTTTCCATTGGTGTGAATAAACAGTTGAACGAATCCGCGCCGCACGACGGCCGGAAGAATGAAATCACAATGCGGCGGATCGTCGGCAATGTTGGCCAGAACGCCGGCGGCGCGGGCATCGCGGTAAATGGCGGCGTTGGTCTGGCGCCGGTTGGTTGTCGCCAGCACGAGCGCGGCGCCTTCCAGGTCACCTGCCTGGTAACGGCGTGGCGTCCATTTGATGGCTCCTGCTTCGACCTGGCGCAGCAGCTGTGCGGTAAGGTCCGGACTCACAACGGCGACGCGCGCCTTGCAGTCAAGCAGCAACCGGACGCGATGCTCGGCCAGTTGCCCGCCGCCGATGACGACGGCCTGCTTTCCTTCGACACTGAGTCCGATCGCAAAATAGTTTCGTTCTTCCATCATTCACCCACCGCTGCCGCCGGCGCGATCAGTTGCCGCAGCCGCTCGGCGCCGATTCGCCATGAAAAATCACCGAAGCTTTCACCCGCCCGGGCCAGTCCGCGATGGGCCTCGATCATCTCGGCGGCCACATCGGTCAGACGCTCTCCAGACACGTTTTCAAACAGCAGGTAGGCCAGACGGTTTCCAAGCGGGCTGCCGCCGGCGTAAACGTTGTAGAGGTTGGGCGCGCGCCCCATAAATGCCAGCTCGGCCACCGGCGTGCGCGAGCAGCCGTTGGGGCAGCCGCTGATGCGCAGCTCGAGGGGGTGGCCAGCCAAACCGCGCGCTTCCAAGCCATCCAGAATGGACGGAAGAATGCGTTCGGCTTCAGCCAGGGCCACGCCGCAGGTCGGAAGCGCCGGGCAAGCCAGTGTCGTCAGGCGCAGCGGCGCCAGTTCTTCAGGCAGAGGTATTCCGAAATCCTTCAATCGCAGATTGACACTCTCGCGATCCCGGGCAGCAATCCCTGCCAAAAACAGATCCTGGCGCGGCGTCAACCATACGGTCGGTTGAAATTCGTCGATGACCTGGCGCAGGCCGCTCTTCCAGAGCGCGTTCTGGGTGTCCGATATCCGCCCGCTTGGCACGGACAATCCGAGAAAATACAAGTCGCCGCCGCCCCGCTGTTTCTGCCAGCCATGGTGTTGCCAGTCGTTGTCGACCTGGATTGGGCCGGCCGGCGCCACGGCTCGGCCAAGTCTGGCCTCCATTTCCTGGCGCACACGCTCCGCGCCCCATTCCTCGAGCAGGTATTTTAGGCGGGCGTGCTTGCGATTAGCGCGGTCGCCAAAGTCGCTCTGAATTCGAATGACTGCTTCGATTGCCGCCAAAAGATCGGTGGGCGCCACCAGGGCAAGCGGTTCGCCCAGACGTGGGAACGTCTCGCGATCGCCATAGGACTTGCCCATGCCGCCACCGGCCAGCAAATGGAATCCGGCCAGATGCCCTTGCTGCAACACCGGCACGATGCCCAGATCCTGCGTAAACACGTCCGAGCAATTATCGTGGGCATGCGCAAAGGCGATCTTGAATTTGCGCGGCAGGTAGGCTTTTCCGTACAGCGGCTCTTCTTCCGCTCCGGAATCGAGCGGCAGTTTCTCGCCGTCCAGCCAGATTTCGTAATAAGCTCGCGAGCGGAACGACAGGTGATTGACGATCCGCCCGGCCCATTCAAACGGGTCGTAGTCGCCGTAGTCGTGGCAGCGCAGCGAAGTGAGCGGGCAGGCTACCGTGTTGCGAGCGCCGTCGCCGCAAGCACCCCAGGTCGAAACCTGGATGGAATCGAGCGCGGCGATCAGGTCTTTTAGATGGCCCTTGCCGACGCCGTGAAACTGCAAGTCCTGCCGGGTAGTGATGCGCAGCGTCCCGTTTGCGAAACGGTCTGAGATGGCGTCCAGCAGCCGCCAGTCATCGGGAGAAAGTCGCCCTCCGCCCGGGAACTTGGTGCGCACCATAAACTCGTAGGACTTCTGACCCGTCGCGCGGGATTCTTCGCGTTGGTCGCGGTCCTCTTGCTGGTAGATGCCGTGGAATTTGAGCAAGTGCGTTGAGTCCTTCGAGAAACTGGGTGACGTTTCTGCGAGTTCCGGGCCCAACGTCCCGCGCAGGCCCCGGCTGGATTCCTTGACGACTTCGACCTGCGACTTGGAATGCATCTTTCTCTCCCAAAACAAAAAAGCCCGCTACCGGTGACTCGGTAGCGGGCTTTGATAATTGCTGGCTGTTGTTCGTTATTTAGAAAACAGCGACACCCCTACCGGCTGCTTGTGGAGGACAACAACAAGGCATGCAGCAGAGGGTGTGTTTCATAAGGACGGGGGGATTGTATACAACGGGGTCTTAAGGGTCAAGAGGAAAGTATTTGGAAAAATTGGGGATTGGGGATTGGGGAATGGGGATTGAATTTCGGATTGCAGATTGGCGATTGCGGAATTGATTGACGATTGCGGATTGGAGAATTGAGGATTGTATTGACGATTGCGGATTGGGGAAATGATAGCCGACTTCGCAATCTTCAATCTGCAATACAATCCCAAATTCCCCAATCCGCAATCCCAAATCAACTCCCCAATCGTCAATCCGAAATCCGAAATCCAATCCCCAATCCCCAATCCCCAATCCCCAATTTGGACTCTGCCGCCGCAGTTTCGGATTTCAGATTCCCTCATTCCCCACTCTCAATCTCCAATTGATTTTAGCCACGCCAGATAGTTTTCCGCACCGCTCACTATGGGAAGAAAAATGACCTCGGGGACTTTGTAGGAGTGCAGCTGGCCGATGCGTTCGATGATGTGCGCGGTTTGCTCCTGGGTCGTCTTGATGACCAGCAGCGACTCTTCGGCCCGCTCGACTGACCCTTTCCACTTGTAGATGGATTCAATATTTGGCACAATGCTGACGCAGGCGGCCAGTTGCTCTTCCACCAGTGTTTCAGCGATCATGCGCGCTTCCTCCTTGCTGGAGGCGGTCGAAAGTCCGATTAGAAACTCTGGCGTACTCATGGACGCGCCTCCTGAAATCTGATGTCAAAAAAACGATACGCTCGTGAAGCGCTTCTCCTGGTAGCGCTGCTGATTGTCCTGTCGCTATTGTACGCGTCGACTTTCGGAGAAGGCGGCATCCTTCAACTGCGACGCTACCGCATCGAATACGAGCGGCTCAGGCAGGAGAATCAACAGCTGCAGCGAGCCAACGCCAGGCAAAAAGAGCGCGTCGAGCGGCTGCAGAAGGATCCGCGCACCCTCGAGCATGTCGCCCGCCAGCGCGACTACGCCCGGCCTGGCGACATCGTCGTCGAACTACCTCCCAGCAAGAAAAAATAGACCAGGCTGCAGGCTTCAGGGGTCTGACTCGTAGCCCGCGTTTCTCTGTATTCCTTTGTGTCCTGTGTCTCTGCTATGAAAACAGGGGTCAGGACGTGATCATGCTCGTGGACGTGCTCGTGCACGTGCACGTGGTCGTGGTCGCTGTGTCCTTGGAACCGACCCACCTAAAGCTGACAGGCTGGAAGCCTGTCCCACTCTGTGAATACTCGTGAACATCGCGCCACTGTTTGCCCGCTCGCTTACGCGCGCGGCTCGGACTGTCCCCAATCCGCAATTGACTCAACCTTCCAGCGCTTGCTTCAGATCCGCGATCAAGTCCTCGACATCTTCTATCCCGACGGAGATCCGCACCAGCCCGTCTGTAATTCCCAGTTTCTCGCGGTCCGCCTTCGGAATGCTCCCATGGGTCATCGACACCGGATGAGAAATCAGTGTTTCGACTCCGCCCAGGCTTTCGGCCAGGCTGCACAGGCGCACGCGTTTGAGGACACTGGCGGCGCGCTCGAGGCTGCCGGTTTCAAAGGCGATCATGCTGCCGAAACCTCGCTGCTGGCGGCGCGCCAGCTGGTGATGCGGATGATCGGGCAGCCCTGGATAGTAGACGTGCTGGACGCGGGGGTGCGATGCCAGAAACTCCGCGACGGCAGCGCCGTTGGAATCGTGTTGCCTCATCCGTATGGCCAGCGTCTTGGTGCCACGTAGAACCAGCCAGGAATCAAACGGGCTGAGAATGGCCCCTGCGGCATTCTGGATAAACTTGAGTTTTTCGCCGTCAGCCGGATCGGCGACCACGACGATACCGCCGACGCTGTCGCTGTGACCATTGAGAAATTTCGTCGTGCTGTGTAAAACGATGTCGGCGCCGAGCTCAAGCGGCCGTTGCAGATAGGGGCTCAGAAACGTGTTGTCGACGACAACCTTGATCTTGCGCGCGTGCGCCAACTTGGCCACCTCAGCAATATCGGTCACGGACATGATCGGGTTGGTAGGAGTCTCCAGGTAGATGGTTCGCGTCGTTGGACGGATGGCCGCGGCGACCTGGTCTAGATCTGAGGTGTCGACGTAGGTAAACTCCAGACCGAATTTTCGAAGGATCTTGTCGAATAACCGGAACGTTCCGCCGTACAGGTTATTGGAGACGACCAGGTGGTCGCCGCCGGCCAGCATCGTCGTGACGGCGTTGATGGCCGCCATGCCCGAGGCAAATGCGATACCCATGTGGCCGCGTTCGAGCGCGGCGATGTTGGCCTCCAAAGCGGCGCGCGTCGGGTTTTGCGTGCGCGCATATTCGTAGCCTTTGTGCCGGCCGAGTTCTTCCTGCACGTAGGTCGATGTCTGGTAAATCGGGACGATGACGGCGCCCGTGGACGGATCGGGCGACTGTCCGGCGTGGACGCAGTCGGTTGCAAATCCCATCGGTTCTCCTAGAAAAGCAGGGGTCAGGCTTCAGGGGTCAGGCGTCGGGGTCAGGGGGTGGGGGTTGCTGGAACAATCCACAACCCACCCCCACCCCACAACTCCCAACCCCCAACCCCCTGACC
>JBPCNK010000118.1:0-28160 GCA_051001345.1 Acidobacteriota bacterium
CCGCCGGATTGCTCCGACTCACGCTATCCTTGGTTACATGTCGAACAGGCAATTACATGATGTGGTCCTTTCACCACACTAGATCAGCCAGGCTTTTCCTGGCGTACCGAACGAAGAGAGCGGTGATATTGACACGCGCGATATGAACACGATGGTCACCGCTCTCTTCGTTCGCGGCACTGAAACTGACACTCCAGACCTTTTTGTTTGCTTCGGCGGCGGCAACTTGAGGCAGTTTGGCTTGGTCGGCTGATCTTCCAGGATTGGCAACTACCTGTAAAGCACCTTGAGCCGGCCCGCAGCCGATTGCAACCTCCGGTCAGCGCTCCACAGCAGCGCTCGGGCCAACAAAGCAGAAGCGAGCAGATGCACGTCAACCAGACCCAAGCCGGTTCCCATCAATTGCCGTTGTTCAATAAAGGATAGGATCTCCTCTTCATCGACGCAGGAAGTCGTGGGCAAGGCCTGGAGCAATCCAAGTATTTCCGATCGGTTGTCCAAATCCCCACAGGCCAATTCTCCGATGACAACGGGGTGACAAAGAACTCGTCCTTCGACCAAGAGTTTCCGAAGGCGAGAGTCACCTCGCCGCAGGTGGAATACCCATACGGAGGTGTCAACCAGAATCATCACCTTCGAATTCTTCTCCGAGGGATGCGGGCGAGCGTCCTTTCCGTTCCTCCGAGTTCAGCCAGCCGTCGAGCACTCTCGATCGCAATGAGTGCCTCAAGGCCTCTTCGAACCAAGGCTGTCTTTTCTTTGACCCCGGTCAGCTGCGAGGCCTTTCTGATAAGCGTGTCGTCTATGTTTAATGTCGAACGCATATGCATATAAGTATGCATAAATCGTGCAGCCAAAGCAAGGCGCTCTTTTTCTTATCTTCGCGACAACAACTTTGCCAAAATAACAGGGAGTTTTCAATAAGCCACCCAGAGGTCGTGGGAGCGAACGGAATGAATCTGTCTGTGACAACCGCAACCGATGCCGACGCCCCGGCGATTGCGTCACTCCGTACCTCCGTCGCCGAGCACCTTACGCTTCGTTATGGACGAGGGCACTGGTCTTCGGCTGTCACCGAAAAGAGCGTGTTGCGCGGCATCAAGACGTCGCGGGTACTGGTTGCCCGCAACGGCAGCGACCTCATCGCAACGCTGCTGTTGGCCACCAAGAAACCTTGGGCCATTGATCGAAAATACTTCCAGAGGTTGCCTTTGAACCGCTCACTTTCGTTCGCGGCACTGACACTGCGCTTCAATCCTTCAAGCGAAGTCATACGCGCGCGTGCTCGTTAGTATGACTTCCATCGAAAATCAATTCACGCATGTCGGTGCCGCGAACGGCAGTGAGCGGCTTGCCTGGGAAAATTTCCCATCGTACATCGAGCCCACAAGCCGTAACTGTAAGCATGAGCTTCACTGGTTTTAGCTGGGCCACTTCCCGCAATGACGCGTATTTTCGCTCAAACGCTCAAGCCCTGGCGTATTTCATCACATTCAGTTGCTATGGGTCGCGGCTTCACGGAGACGCTCGCGGGTCGATTGATCGCGATCACAGCGGATATGGCACACCATTTTTGCCGGCCAGCGGCATTCGCAGCGGCTCCGAACGAGAACGGATGCAACAGTCCGATTATCGTCTTGATCCGGTTCGGCGCGAGCTGGTCCTAAAGGGAATTCAGGAGGCCTGCCGCCGACGCAACTGGACTCTGCTGGCCGTCCACGTACGCACCCAGCATGTTCATTGTGTCGTGACTTCTGCAGACGAGCCTGAACACGTCATGACCGCGCTGAAAGCCTACGCATCGCGCTTTTTGAACGGGTCTGGTCTGGAGCCACAAGGCCTAAGACGATGGAGCCGGCATGGAAGCACCGTCTACCTTTGGACTCCGGCACAAGTTGACAATGCGATCCGGTATGTCATACACGAACAGGGTGAACCGATGGTGGTTTTTCGACCTGGTTGCCTTTGAGCCGCTCACTTTCGTTCGGGGCACCGACACTGGCTCTTCCATCCTTCAAGCGAAGTCATACGCGCGCGTGCTCGTTCGTATGACTTCCATCGAAAATCAATTCACGCATGTCGGTGCCGCGAACGGCAGTGAGCGGCTTGCCTGGAAAAATTTCCCATTGTCAGGAGTTCGGTGAGCGACTCCTTTACAGTTCGGCTCGACTCTGCAGATCAGACAACGGCGGTTTTTTATCGGGCGGAACCGCCCAGCCGAAACGCAACGCTGATCCTGGCGCACGGGGCGGGGGCGCCCCAGACCAGCGCATTCATCGTTACCTTCGCCGAAGACCTGGCCGGTCGCGGATTGGATGTCGTGACTTTCAACTTCCCCTACATGGAAGCGGGCCGCCGCTTACCCGATCCTCCAGCGCGGCTGGAAGCCTGCTGGCGATCGGTCGTCGAAGCTGTTCGCGGACGCGACGTCGGCGCGAACCGGGTCTTTCTCAGCGGCAAATCGCTGGGTGGCCGGATCGCGTCGCACATCGCCGCAGGCGGCGGCGAAACGGCGACCCAGAGTGCCGGGTTGATTCTTCTGGGCTACCCGCTTCATCCGCCCGGCAAACCCGAGAAGCTTCGAACCGCCCACCTTGCCAGAATCGCAGTTCCCATGCTTTTTATCCAGGGATCGCGCGACCCATTCGGCAGCCCCGATGAGTTGCGCCCCGTTTTCGAGCAACTCGCCGCGCCTGCCAGCTTGCACATTGTCGAAGGCGGCGATCATTCGTTTTCCACCCCCCGTCGGATGGGCCTGTCAAAAGCGGATGTCTTCGCTTCGATCCAAGAACGAATGATCGCCTGGATCGACGACTTGGCGGCGCCCGGAGCGTAAGCCCGAATGATTCATCAGTCACCACAGCGTTCATGAATCCGGGATTCATCACCCCGGATGAAAGGACGCAGCGACGGACGGTGCCGCCGATGGCAGTGCCGTACCCGGAAGGGTACGGGCCCGACCGGGAGCTGATGGTTTGGCATCGAGAATGTCCGAGAGATGTTTTCGGCGGAGGGCCAGTTAGCGGTATGACACAACCAGTTCACCGTTTTCGACTCGAATATCAGCTACTTCGGGCGGAAGGCGAAACTTCTCGCGGTTTTCAGGCGATTCGAACAGGCGAGTTACCGAACGCTCCAGAACAGCACCGGGTAGCGGGAGGGTACCCAGTTTGCCGGCCGTCGGCTCAAACCGAATATATCCATTGTCTGCGCGAAGTCTGCCTTCCAACAGAAGCGAGAGATTCTTCCCTCGATAATCGAATACCACGTAGGCGCGCAGGCGATCATCCAGTAGATCAATCTTGACGTCCCGCATAGAGGACTGCACTTCTTCGAGGGAAGGGTCGGGAGCCGGAGCCGCTTCGGGCGCCGGACGCAGAACGAGGTTGGAGCCCAGCCACGAGTTGACTTCCGCTTCCTTCAGCTTGAGCTTGTGCGGCGAGCCTGCCTCACGCGCATTTTGCAGATCCTGAAGTTTCACCTCCACGCGGCGGGCGGCCCGCGGATCGCTGTCGATGACAGGCGGATCTGACTGCCGCAGGATGAGCACCACGACCAGAACGATCAGCGCCAGGACAACCCAACGGAATATCCGGTAAAACCGTTTGAAAGGGCCACGTGAGCTCTGCTCCTCGAACGTAACAGATGGCACCGGCTGGCTGACAGCCTCCTGCAGCCGCCGGTAACGTTCAAAGACCACCCCGCAGCGGCAGGCATTCGGCGCCGCCGTCTTGTTCGAACCCGCACTTGGGACAGGTCACTGTGGCCATGGAGTGGGTTGATGTCGGATTTTCAGTGCCGCGTCAGTGCCGCGAGCGTAGAGAGCGGTGACCATCTAGTTTTTGGGACGTGTAGCAATGTCACCACATCACCACTCTCTCCGTTCGTGGCACTGACACTGGCGTCTCCTTGTATTCCTGCCCCTTACCACTTCCTACTTGAACGCGTTGAGCACCAGCGTCATCGGAACGCCCATCGAGTCCCCCACGGTCACGTTCACCAGGAATCGTTTGCCATCACCGGTGACTGCATAGCTGTTTCGGATGTCCGAAAGGCTGGTGCTTATCTGTGCCTGAAACAGAAGCTTTGGCGCGCTCACCTCAAGTCCGCCGGACCCACCGATCTCGACGGCCATGAGCCTCTTGTCGGCGCCGATGTAAAACAGCTCTTTTCCGTCGCGGCGCCACTGGGGCTGATCTCCCCCGGCTGCCGAGATTTGCCACTTTCCTCCCGTGGCCGATGGGAATGTCCGCACGTACACTTCGCTGGCGCCCGTTTCGTCGGAAGCGTAGGCTATCCAACGCCCGTCGGGGGAGACTTGTGCATGGGTCTCGTTGAATTCGGTTTGCAGGAAAACTTGCGGCTTTCTTTCTCCGAAAAGAGGCAAGACCCAGATATCAAGATTCCGTTCAGTGACCTCGTAGACTAAAAAGCGCCCATCGCGTGAAAAATGCGATGGGAACATATTTAGGCTTGATTTGAGCAGGACCTCATCGCTTCCCGCGCCATCGGAAAGCTTCTGATACAAATTGAACGGCCCGTCCCGGTTTGATGCAAACGCAATCCGGCGGCCGTCGGCAGACCATAGCGGCAAGACATCCACGGCCGGATGGAATGTGAAACGCGAATAGATCCCCCGCGATAACTCCAGGTTCCAAATATCGCCGATGATCGTTTTCGGATCAGTCCGGGCAAACGAAAGACGCTTCTCATCCGGAGATAAAGAGAAGTCGCTGTAGTCACCGGGGGGGCCGAGCGTGCCTTGAGCTTTACCGGAGCGATCGAACCACGTGGGTTGCGTGGCAAGAACGCCGCCGTTCCAGTACACAAGCGATCCGTTATCTGAAGCAGAAAAACAGGCATAGCCGGTGGGACCGACCTCGCCAAATCGCACTACATCGTCGGCGATCGGAAAGGAGTCTCCAGTGAATTTCAGTTCCGATGCGTCAAAGGGTCGAGCAAGCAGAGTCCGGTCCCGCAGAAAAAGCAGGTAACCCGGAGCGACATAGGAACCGCTCGCGGCGGCGGCAACCAAACGAATCGTGTCCTGCGAATCCAGCGAGCCCGCATAGAGCCCGCTACTTTCCTGCTTCATGCTGCGAGCCCAGTACATAAAGTGGCGACCGTCCGGCAAGAAGACGGGAAAGCGATGGGAAGTCTGCTGCTGCGATGGGTCTAGCCTAGTGACGGGTGTGGCGGGTCCACCGGCCGAGGACACCTGGAGAATCCCGCTGTCGTAATTCGGAGCAAACACAATCGTTCCTTCTTTGCTCCAGGCTCCCCCGCGAGGCTCAAACGTGACGTCACACAACGTCTGAGGAGATCCTCCCGAAAACTCAACTTTTTTCAGCTTCCCGTTGGCGAAGAATCCGATGAACCGACTGTCGGGAGACCAGAACGGAAGGGAAGCGCCGTCGGTACCTGCTAGCGGCTGAGCTTTCACGGAATCAAGCGTCCGCAACCAGAGCAGCGTGCGGCCCTCAGAAGCACCCACAAAAGCGAGGCGACGCCCATCGGGAGAAAGAGCAAGGGCACCGAAGAATGCAGTTTTCTCCGGCGCCATAATCGAAACACTCACCCGCTCTGGATTCGTAGAAGTTGTGCGGAACACGAGGGTCAAGGCCAGGACTATGGCCGCGACAAAAAAAAGCGAAGCCGCTGCCCAGGCGATCATTTCGCGCCTGCTGGCCCGCCGGCTCCGCAACGCACCATCGACGGGAAGCGCAGCCGCCGCAGGGTCGGCCAGAGATTCCTCGATTTCCACACGCGCGTCACCGATGTGCTGAAGGCGGCGATTGCGATCCTTTTGCAGACAGCGACGGAGCAGTACATGAATCCGATTTGGAGTCGCGGGCGGCAATTCATTCAGGTTCGGCTCCCTTTCCAGGATCCTGGCAAGCACGTCCGAGATGGTTTCGCCGCTGAAGGCCAGTCCCCCGGTGAGGCATTCATACAGCACGCATCCAAACGACCAGATGTCGGTCCGCCTGTCCAGCGGTTTGCCGCGCGCCTGTTCCGGGCTCATGTAAGCGGCCGTCCCCATGATGACGCCGTCGGCCAAGCTCTTTTGAGTAATGGTTGGGGAAAGAGAAATGTTGGCGGATGACTCATCGGGCGCAAAAGCTTTGGCCAGTCCGAAGTCGAGAACTTTGACACTTCCTTCCGCAGTCACTTTGATGTTGGATGGCTTGAGGTCGCGATGAATGATCCCCTTGTCGTGAGCGGCCTCGAGCGCTTCGGCGATCTGACGGCAGATTTCGAGGCTTTCCGAAATCGGCAGCGCGCCGGCGCGAATCCGCTGGTCCAGGGTCTCTCCGGGGACAAGCTCCAGAACCAAAAAGCGCGTGCCCTTGGATTCTTCCAGGCCGTAAATTGCGCCGATTTTGGGATGATTTAGCGCAGCGAGCAGGCGCGCTTCCCGCTCGAGGCGCGCCAATCGCTCGGGGTCGTGGGCAAGGCCGTCGGGCAACACCTTGAGGGCGACTTCTCGCCCCAGTTTTCCATCCCGCGCGCGATACACCTCCCCCATTCCGCCAGCACCGAGAGGTGCGATGATCTCATATAGGCCAAGGTGCGTTCCGGGTTGTAACGTCATGAGTTTGGGATACCTGCGAATTATAGCAATTCACCATCAAAATAGAGCACCGCACCCGATCGCGTTGCTGGCGGCACTGTCAATTGCGGCACCGACGTCGGCACCATAGCTGACCAACTCAAGCCGTCGACGATGGGAGCACAAGGGATCAAGGTCCCCGCGCCTGCCAAACGGGCAACCATTCACAGTGCCGCGAGCGACGCGAGCGGGTCGGTACCACGTTCACGACCACGTGCACGATCACGACCACGTCGGACGAGCACGCTCACTTCCAGTCCGATCAAGAACACAGCTTGGTGCAATCATAACGGTTGGGCCGGGCTGCTAGACTTTCCAAAGAAAGCAACCAGGAGGAATACACGATGCCGATACGCAATCGGACCACAAAAGAGCGCGTTGCCAGACCAGAGCGAGCCGCCGCTGCAACCGGCACCGCTGCAAAAAGGGAGAAAAAAGACGAGAAAAACTCGACCAAGAGCCGTCTCGGAGCTGGACCTGGTGGCCGCCCCACGCGCAGCCATGCCACTGGCGGCGGGCCACACCGCGGCAGCTCGACGTCGAAGGACCGCGGCGAAGGCCGCTCCGGCAGTTCAAAAGGGTCGTAGCGAGAACAAACTGCCCGACTCAATTTAGAAACCATGAAGGGGCGTCTGGCAGCTAGTGCTCCGATTGGGGAGAGTACCAGAGGCTGACCTAGCGCTTGCCGCCTTCCTGGGCTTTGCGATTGCGCCAATACGCCTTCATTCTCAACGACTGCGCCTTACGGTCAGCCGCGCTGAAATTGCGCTTCCTGCGTCGCCGGCCGCCGCCAGCAGCTTTTGCGGCGCCGCGACCTTTGCCGCGGCCTCCCAACTGCGCCTGGATCCGCGAAATCTCGCCATCAATCTTTTCTTTTTCAGCCTGCAATCCAAGTAGAGCCAGTTCCAGAAGCCTCTTATCCGCCACGTCATCCTCCAAAAAAGATGTGATAGTCTAGGAGTCAAGTACTTATTTTGTCAATCGCGCTATTCTTTGCATCCTTATGTATGGCCATGTTATTGCACCTTCTGATATTCATAACCGGAGGATCCCATGATGCAACGACGCGCGTTCCTGACCACGCTGGCGGCCGCCGGCGCTTCCTCCCTTTTGGCGTCCCGCGGTGCATCTGCGCAGGCGAAAAAAGTCCAGCAGCCCTATCGCCTGCGTTATGCCCCGCACCTGAGCATTCTCGACAAGGAACTGACCATCCCACAGCGTCTCGAACTGATCGCCGAACACGGCTTTGACGCGACCGAGTACAACGGACTGCTGAACCATCCGCTCGGCGAGGTTGCCGAGATCCGGCGAAAACTGGACGATCTCGGAATCGAGATGGGCATCTTTGTCGCCAACCCGGGCGGGTGGAGAACGGCCGGTCTGGTCGATCCCAGGCAACGCGACGCGTTTCTGGAGGAAATCAAGAAGACTGTCGAGTACCACAAAGTTATCGGAAATCACTCTGTGACGACGCTGACCGGTCCCGCGTTGCCAGGCGTTTCGCGCAGCACCCAGCGCCGCAACGTCATTGAGGGCCTCAAGCGATCCACAGATCTTCTGGATAAGACCGAACTGGCGCTGACGATCGAACCACTCAACCCCATCGATCACCCTGGGTTCTTCATGGTCCACTCCGACGAGCTGGCCGAAATCATCGCTGCCGTCGACAACCCTCACGTGCGCATGCTGTTCGATTTTTACCACCTGCAGATTTCCGAAGGAAACCTGATCAACAACTTCCGCGCCTACTTCGATCTGATCGGCTACGTCCAGTTGGGCGATGTGCCTGGGCGTAAAGAGCCCGGCACCGGCGAGATCAACCATCGAAATGTCTTTAAGGCTGTTTACGAGCGCGGCTATCGCGGAATCCTGGGGATGGAACACGGACGCTCGCTGCCAGGAATGCCGGGTGTCTTGAAAATGTTCGAGGCGTACAAAGAAGCCGACAAGTGGTGATGCGGCCCGCTCTTTTGCATGTTTAAGAGGCTTCAGCGCGGATTAGTCGGATTGACACGGATTGACACGGATTAAGAACGAGTTGATCTGACGATTCGGCGTGGATTTCAACTTGGATTCTCTCCGGACCGCCAACCTTGGCTTGACCTCTATAGCGGGCCGTCCGATTAACGCCGTTTTAATCCGTGTTAATCCGTGTCGATCCGCTTAATCCGCGCCTAGCTTTTCAAATTCTGCAGAAAGCCCGGATTGATCGGACCGAACGAGTTTTCTTTATCCGCGCCTTAATTCGCGCCGGTGTCCAGCGACGTCACCGGATCGATGAAGAGCCAGCAGACGGCGCCGAGAAAATATATCGCTGCGGCCAGGTAAAAAGTCACGGCCCAGTTGCCTTGCGAAGACTGCAGCAGGTAACCGACGACGATGGGCGCCACACCGCCGGCGAAGTTGCCCATCATATTCATGCTGCCCGAAAGCGTACCGGCGTACTTTCCACCCACGTCCATGCAGGCTCCCCAGGCGCCCGGCATCACCAGGTCATTGGAAAAGCTGGCCAGGCCCATGACGACCATCGCCAGGATGGCGCTCTCCAGGCGGATCGACCAGATCAGCAACACTCCGGCCGCAGCGCATCCTGTGAAGGCCATCATCCGGCGAACCAGGCCCAGGTTGCCGGTCCTGCGCGCCAGCGGAGGGGAGACCAGACCACAAAACAAAGAACCCAGGCCTCCGAAGAACAGCGGCAATCCCGCCAGCAGGGCGCTTTTCTGAAAGCTCAGTCCCCGCGCGTCCTGCAGATAAGTCGGCAGCCAGGTGATGTAGAAGTACCATCCGTACGAAATACAGAAATACTGCGCCCACAGCAACCAGACCGTGCCCGATTTCAAAAACTTCATCCACGGCACGTTGCCGTGGCCCGATGCCGTCCTCTCGGCGCCCTTCAACAGCTCAAGTTCGGCCGCGTTGACTTGGGGATGATCGCGAGGATTGTCCCGGTACCAGCGGTAGAAAATAACGGCCCAAATGATACCGAGTGACCCGAACAGGAAAAACGCCCAGCGCCAGCTCATGTATTTGAAGACCAGGACTACCAGCAGGGGAGTAAATGCGCCTCCCCAGCGGGCGCTAAACCACATGAAGCCTTGAGCGCGGACGCGCTCGTGGGTCGGCAGCCAGGTTGTGAATGCCTTCGTAAGATTGGGAAAGCATCCGGCTTCGCCCGCGCCAAACAAAAAGCGAGTGACCATCAGGGAGGCGGAATTCCACGCCCAGCCAGTGGCGGCCGTAAAGACCGACCAACTGATGACGATGCGCATGAGGACCCGACGCGGCCCCAGGTAGTCTCCCAGCCAGCCACCCGGGATCTCAAACAGCGCATAGGCCCAGGCAAACGCAGAAAACGCGTAGCCCATTTGAACGGGCGTCAGCTGCAGTTCCCGCGAAATTGTGGGAGCGGCCTGCGACATGCAAACACGATCGATGTAAGTGATGATGGCCAGCGTGACGGCAAACCAGATAACCTTGTAACGGGCGCGCGAAGGTGCCTGAGTCGTCGGAGGCGTGGACATGAGCGGTCGGATGGCTCACACTCTATCTGAGGTGTGCGCGAGAATCCAGGGGTTAGGGGTCAGGGGTCAGGATTCAGGGGTCATGCTCCATGCTTCAGGCTCCAGAGGTTTTCGTACTTTTCGATGCTGGTCCGTAATAGTGTGCATGACAATCAAAAGCTTTCGAGACCTTGTAGTGTGGCAGAAATCGATGGACCTGGCGGAGGGGATTTACGTTGCCAGCAGAGTCTTTCCGAAGTCGGAGACGTACGGGCTTAGCAGTCAGGTGAGAAAAGCAGCCGTTTCCATTGCATCCAACGTGGCCGAAGGACAGACGAGGCGATCGACAAGCGAATACCAACGCTTTTTGTCAATTGCTCAGGGTTTGCTATCGGAAGTGGAGACCCAAGTACTTCTCGCCAGGAGACTGAACTACCTAGAAGAGCCTAGAAGAGCCTAAAAGTGAAGAGCTCCTGAAACTTTTGAGCGAGGTCGGACGCATGATCAATGGACTGCGAAAGTCTCTTGAACCGTACCGGACAAAGAAACATTGACCCTAACCCCTGAAGCCTGGAGCCTGAAGCCTGGAGCCTGCTCTTGCTGATTCTCGGGATCTCCGCCTACTACCACGACAGCGCCGCTTGTCTGCTCGAAGACGGCCAACTAATTGCAGCCGCCCAGCAGGAACGCTTCTCGCGAAAGAAACATGACGCCGGATTCCCCCGCGACGCCATCGAATACTGTCTGAAAGAACGCGCCGTCACCCTCGCAGAAGTCGATCACATCGTCTTTTATGAAAAGCCTCTGGTGAAGTTCGAGCGCCTGCTGGAGACCTATCTGTCGGTTGCGCCGCGCGGCCTGGCCTCGTTTGTCGCCGCCATGCCCGTGTGGCTTCGCGAGAAATTATTCCTGAAGAATCTTCTGCGAAGCGAGCTCGTCGCGCTGTGCGGGAACGGGCGACGCGCTTCGGATGTGCCCCTATTGTTTGCCGACCATCACCGCTCCCACGCCGCGTCAGCATTCTATCCATCCCCCTACAATGAGGCGGCCGTCTTGTGTGTCGACGGCGTCGGGGAGTGGGCCACGACATCGGCTTGGTTTGGGCGGGGAGCCGGCCTCGAGGCACTCTGGGAAATCCGCTTTCCTCATTCCCTGGGACTGCTCTATTCGGCCTTCACTTACTACACCGGGTTCAAAGTTAATTCCGGCGAGTACAAGGTTATGGGACTGGCGCCCTATGGAAATCCGCGCTACACCCAGACGATTTACGACAATCTGATCGATCTGAAACCGGACGGCACCTTTCGGCTCAACCTCGATTACTTCGACTACTGCACCGGATTGCGCATGACCGGCCGGCGATTTGACAAACTGTTCGAGGGGTTGCCGCGCAAACCGGAGGCGCCGCTGACCCAGCGCCACATGGATCTGGCCCGCTCGATCCAGGACGTCACCGAAGAAGTGATGCTGCGCTTGAGCCGATCCCTGCTGGCCGAGACCGGCTGCCGCAATCTTTGCCTGGCCGGAGGAGTGGCGCTCAATTGCGTCGCCAACGGCCGCATCCTGCGGGAAACCGGAGTGCAGGGCCTTTGGACCCAACCGGCCGCAGGCGACGCCGGCGGGGCGCTGGGCGCAGCCTATTTGGCCTGGCATGACCTCGGCAAGAAGCCCCGCGCTCCGCAGGAGCACGGCGCAGATTCCATGCGGGGAAGCTTCTTAGGTCCGTCTTACCCGATCGCCTCCATCGAGAAGACGCTTGGACAACTGGGCGCCCGTTACGTCACGCAGAGCGATGAAATGCTCTTTGACCGGATCGCGCGGGAGCTGGAGTGCGGCAAGGTCATCGGATGGTTCCAGGGGCGCATGGAGTTCGGACCGCGGGCGCTCGGCAGCCGAAGCATACTCGGAGATGCCCGCAATCCGCGCATGCAGTCGGTGATGAATTTGAAAATAAAATTCCGCGAGTCATTCCGTCCCTTTGCACCGGCGGTTCTGCGCGAGCGGGTGTCGGAGTATTTCGAACTCGATCAGGACAGCCCCTATATGCTGCTGGTCGCCTGCGTCCGCAACGAACGCCGGCTTGCGCCTGTGCCTGAAGCGGCGAACCTGGAGGGGATCGATCGGCTCAACCAGATGCGTTCGGAGATTCCTGCCGTGACGCACGTGGACTACTCAGCGCGGATTCAAACGGTCGACCAGCGCGTCAATCCGCGCTTCCACAACTTGCTGGAAGCCTTTCGGGCTCGCACCGGCTGTGGCCTGCTGGTCAACACGTCTTTTAACGTGCGCGGCGAGCCGATCGTTTGCACACCGCAAGATGCCTATCGCTGCTTTATGCGAACAGAAATGGACGCGCTGGTATTAGAGAACTGCCTGCTCCTCAAAGAGGATCAGCCGCCGTTGCGCGATGACACGGATTGGAAGCGGGAATTTGAACTGGATTAACCCGATGGCAACACCGGTGTCAAAACAAGAAAGGCGGAAGTTCGGACTCGTTGTCGGCGCCCTCTTCTGCGTCATCGGCCTTTGGCCCCTGCTGTGGCGTGGACATCCACCGCGCTGGTGGGCAGTGGCGCCGGGACTGGCGCTGGCCATTGCGGGACTGTTGGCTCCCATGGTGTTGGGTCCTTTGTATCGTGTCTGGATGGGACTGGCACAAGTACTGGGGTGGATCAACACGCGGATTGTCCTGGGCTTGGTTTATTTTGCCCTCATCACGCCCACCGCGATGGTTCTGCGCCTGCTCGGAAAGGACCCCTTAAATCGCTGCTATGATAAGACAGCAAAAACGTATCGCGTACCGGCCGCCGCAAGATCTGATTTAAGGCGGCCATTCTAATAGGAGTAGCGGTGCTGGAACTGCTGGATGACCTGTGGGACTTTCTGAGAGAGCGAAAGAAATTCTGGCTCTTGCCGATCATCCTCGTTCTCTTGCTCTTCGGAAGCCTCCTGATTTTTGCGCAGGGATCGGTAGTGGCGCCATTTATTTACTCGCTCTTTTGAAAACAGGCTTCAGGCTTCAGGCTTCAGGCTTCAGGCTTCAGGCTTCAGGCTTCAGAATGTGAATTACTTCAACGGCCAGAGTTGCTTGCCCGTCGCTTCGTCGATGACTACGATGGCTCCCGTCGGGCAGGCTTCGGCGGCTTCCAGCACGGTGTCCTGGTCGGCGCCCAGTGAGTTTTTCACTACGGCGATATTGTCGCCGTCTAGTTCGAAGACGGAGGGCGCAACGTCGACGCAGCTGCCGGCGCCGATACAAAGGCCCCGGTCGACTTCAATCTTGAGTCCCATGAAGTTACTGTAGCATTATCACAGAAAAATCGGTGAGTTCGGACCAGGGTTCAGGGTTCAGGGAATTCCGGGTTCAATCCGCAAATCCCTTGAGCCCGACGCCTGGAGCCCAAGAGAAGTCCACCGGCCAGGCGGCCGGTGCCACGTCTTGGCCCCTGAAGCCTGGAGCCTGACCCCTGAAGCCCGGGAGGTACGTCTATGCGCACAATTGCAACCATTCTTGTTCTTCTGCTGGGAGCTGCAACCGTGGTCACTCTGGCCTACAAGCCCGAAGAAAAAAGGGTGATTCTGCTCGAAAACGAGCGCGTCCGTGTCAAGGAAGTTTGGATTGCGCCGGGCATCGACTACGCTCCCCACACCCACGACTACGCTCACGTCGGCGTCATCATTAAGAAGGGCACTCTGCAGTTCACCGAGAACGGCAAGGCCGAGACTGTAGAATTTAAGGAAGGCCAGGCCGGGTGGCGCGGACCGGGAGTGACGCATAGCATTCGTAACGTCGGCAAGAACACCGTTCACGTCGTCGAAGTGGAACTGAAGAACTGACGCGCGGGGCGACCCATCGATGTCCCGACTCGCCATCCTTGGAGGCACTCCGCTGCGCAGGCGGCCCTTTCCGCCCTGGCCTGAATTCGACCAGCGCGAGGAGGAAGGTCTCCGCGATGTTCTGGCGGGCCGCAACTGGGGCGGTTTCCCGTTTCCCAATCGCCTGGCCAAGGAACTGGGCCGGCGCTTCGCCGAAAGCCACGATGCCCGCAAGGGGCTGGCCGCCGCCAACGGGACCGTCACACTGGAGATCGCATTGCGCGGCTGCGGCATCCGGCCCGGCGATCACGTGATTCTGCCCGCCTACACTTGGGAAGGGACCGCTGCGGCCGTGCTGTGGGCCGGCGCTGTTCCCATTTTCGTCGATTGCGATCCCGACACGTACTGCATCGACCCCAATCTGGTCGAACATGCTTTGTCGCCCCATACGCGCGCGGTCATCTGCGTGCACCTCGGAATGAATCTGTGCGACCTCGACAGGCTTGTTGAAATCTGTCAGCGACGGGATCTCCATCTGATCGAGGACTGCGCTCACGCCCACGGCTCCCGATGGAAGGGCAAGGGCGCGGGATCGTACGGCAGTTGTGGATCGTTCAGCTTTCAGACCAGCAAGCTGATGACGGCCGGTGAAGGCGGGATGCTGGTGACATCGGACGATCGAATCGAAGAACGTTGCCAGTCGCTCATCAACTGCGGCCGGGCCGCCGAACAGGATCGCTTCGGTGACCGGCTGATAGGCTACAACTACCGAATGACGGAATTTCAGGCCGCCGTCCTGCTCGTCCAGTTGGCGCGCCTCGCCGAGCAGACCGAGCGGCGCGAGCAGGCCCTGGCCTATCTCGAGCCCCGCATCCAATCCATCGAAGGACTCCGATTGCTTGCGCGCGATTTGCGGACGACCACACGGGCCTGCTACCAGATGGTCCTTCGATACGATCCAACGCGATTCGGCGGCGTTTCGCGCAACGTATTCATCACCGCTCTGGAGGCCGAGGGAATTCCGTGCGACGGGATGTTCTACGAGCCGATCTATCGCAGCTCGCTGTTCCCCTTCAACCGCGAAGCCTTTCCGGGTTTTGCCGTCACGGCGGAGTGTCCGGACTATTCGAGTGTTCGCTGTCCGGTCGCCGAGCGGGCCGCGTATGAAGAGTCCATCTGGATTCCCCATTGGACGCTGTTGGGCGCCGAGCCGGACTGGGACGACTTGGTTTCCGCGCTGGAAAAGGTCGCGCGAAGCGCCCACGAGCTGGTGGGATTTGAAAATGAGCGGGTTCGAGAGAAAGGCCTGTCGCGAAGTAGTCGCGAGTCGCGCGTCGCGCGTCGCGAGTGATTGCGGGCGCCTTCGGGCTGGTTGCAATTCCAGCAACTGTCTTGGCCACGGCTTTGAGCACCCGTTGGCGAACCTGGGTCAGGTTTTGGTTTGGTAAGAAAGGCACACAGGGTTGGAGCCCTGTGCCACTCCTGCTGTTTTCTCTGCGGTGATTGATGCCATCAGTTGCCAAAATCGTTGAATTTTGATCATCGTTCTTCGGGCAATTAGGAAATGGCCCACAAGATGTAGCGCGGATTGACACGGATTAAACGGATTAGGCGCATTGCACTTAGTCCGTGTAATCCGTGTTAATCCGATTAATCCGCGCTAAGGCGCAAGTACGATATCGCCGACAAATACTATTGGAACGGAAGTTCGCCATGAATAATCCGGGCTAGCTGTCCAGAAGTTCCACGACGATCATCTCCAGGACTTTCGTAACTTCGACGAGTCCTCACGCAGGCTACTGATCTCGCGCGCAGAGAAACTTCCTCGGAGTTGCAGAGCTCTCCGCCGCCGAAGCGTTCGCTCGTGTTCGGCCCCAAGATGCGCTTCAATCGCCTCGGCGATGACGCTGGAAAAGCCTTTTTCTCCGCGACGGGCGGCCAACTCCAACAATTTGGCCCGGTGTTCTTCTTTCACTTCGATCGTCGTTCTCACGATATGGAATTGTACATGCAAGTGCATGCACACGCCAGGTCTAGAAGCGGTTTCGAGGCTTATCTCGCCTAGGCGGCGGCTTGAAAGTCGCGAGTCGCGTTGTCGCGAGTAATTGCGGATTGACTCGCGACTCGCGACTTTATTGTCTCTTCTCGGCGTGCTCAGCCAGGTACGGCACGGTCACCGAGGTCTTGCCCCGAAATTTGCCGCCACGCCCTTCCAGCGTAAACACGTCCGCCTTGGCCGTCGGGTAAATAGCGAACGTCAGAAAATCAACCGGTTCGACGCTGCCACTGACTTCAAGCGGGAGCAGTTTCAGATCATTGCCCACCTTCACCGCAAGAGAGAACTGCCCTGCCGGCTCGACGTTCAGGCCGAAAGGATACGCGCCCTTGGCCAGGGCCTGGCCGCCCAGCGTAATGTCAAACCCAAGATCCAACGTTCCGATGTTGTTCCAAACCCCGGTATTGACGCGCTTGCGAATGGCCTCGTCGGTCTGAAAACGCTTGTAAGCGTCTTCATTCCAGTGCATCGACTTGTACTTCAGTTCCATCTTGCCAGCGCCTTCGATTGTCAGCGCGTGCGAAAAATCCTTGGCCGTTGTGCGCGGGTCGTGCGCCGAAAGCCAAGCGCCCAGACCGCACACCAGCAGTACTAGAATTGTTACTCGGGTTGCACGTTTCATGAGTTCTCCTTTAGTGAAAATTGTATTTTCCTAGAGACAAGGCTCCAGGCTTCAGGCTCCAACGAATTGCGGATTGAATGGCTGGAGCCTGGAGCCTGACGCCTGGAGCCTATTTTTTCTGAATCACGCCGCAGGCCAACCGCCCACCGGCGTCCCCAGTGGGCTGTGTGGCTAGATCATCGGCCTTCGCGTGAACAATCACAGCGCGGCCCACGACCGAGTTCGTGCCGTCACCGAGCGTAATCGCGCTGGAAGTAAACTCCGCATGGGCCATTCCTGCGGCGTTCGCCTCAATGTTGCCGAAATCCCCGGCATGGTGTTCGGCTGCGTCGGGTGCGCCGTGCTTGCCGCCGCCCGGATTGAAGTGAGCACCGGCGCTGCTGAAATCCGGCGAGCTGCAGTCCCCTTTATCATGGATATGGAAGCCGTGGCGGCCTGGCGTCAGGCCTTCGACGTGAGCCACAATTTTGACCTGGTTGCCGCTCTGCGTGAAGGTGACATTGCCGGAAACCTTGCTGTTTTGCCCCGGGGTCAGCACGGCGACGGCACTGGTGGCCGGGACCGACTGCGCCGCCGTCGGCGCGCTTGCTCTGGAGCTGCCGCTTGAGGAGGCCGACTGACTGCAGCCAGCCAGAAAGAGCATCGCGAGGGTCAGAACGGAAAGCGCAAGGTTGATTTGTCTGTTTCTCATAGGTTCCTCTCAGTAGGATTGACCGGCTGAAGCTCCCGAAAACTTCATCATTATACTCAACTTTTTTCCGCAGGACGCATCCGACCTTGTATAGAAGGTTTCAACCCGGTTATCCCTATGAGAAACGCCATTTTGTGCGTCCTTTTGGCCGCGGTGTCCCTCACCCCGGCGATGGCCGAGGTGCGCGTGCCTGTTCCCAACGGTTTGTGGCTGGAAGCGACTTCTCTCCAGCAGTATGCCGATGAAAAGCCTTTGCCGAACTTTTCGGTCGTGCATCGGGGTCTTCTGCGGGGCGGCCAGCCGACCCGTCAGGGGATGAAGCTTTTAAAGAGGATGGGAGTGCGGACGGTTGTCTCGCTGCAAACCAAAAGGAACTGGGAGGACGATTATGCCCGGTCGCTCGGCCTGAATTTCGTGAGGATCCCTGTCAACCTCTTCAAAAAGATTCCCGACAACACGGTCCAACAATTCCTATCGGTTGTCGATAACCCAGCGCTGCAGCCCGTTTACGTCCATTGCCGCCAGGGGGTTGATCGGACGGGAGTTCTAATCGCAATGTACAGGACGCAGCGTCAGTCCTGGACTGCAGAAGAGGCCAATGCCGAACTGCGCCGTCTGGGTCACCACTGGTATTTGCCGGATCTGCGCGCCAGCCTGGGTCCCGAGGCTCACGAAAACATCTTCAAGTCAATCGCCAGCCGGAGTCTCAAGTTCGTCACGCTGGGGTTTGATCGACTGTTGAATTAGTCGCGCTTCAGTCGCCAGTCGCCGGTCGCCAGTCGCCAGTTCGTTACCGCGAAACGGTACGACATTCTAACGTTACGACATTCTAAGGAATGCCTGCGTTCAAGTGGCAAGTGATCAGTGGCAGGAATACAAGGAAGGCAAAAGGCAGGGACAGGCTGAAGCCGCAACGTCACCGCACTCTTTCCGGATGCGGCACTGCCATCGCAGCGCATGCCAGTATAGCCCCGTTGGGTTGCGTATTGCCGCAGCAGGAGTGGCACCGGCCGCCTGGCCGGGGTAAGCGGCCCCCGGGGGCTGCTCACTGGCGACCGGCGACTAACTGGCGACTGGCGACCGGCGACTGGCGACTGTTTCTAGAGCACGTCAAGCAGCGGCCAGGGTTGGCCGAGGATGGCCGTTGAATTGGCTCCCAGCCAGCGCTCCAGAACCGTCGCGTACACCGAGCGAAAATCCATCGTGAAACCCAAGTCGCCCTGATTGAGGTTGGCCGTCAAACTCGGATGAGCGTTAAAGACGTTGGTCTTCAGGCCCGTACCGAACAGAAACATCGGCAGCGCCGTGCCGTGATCGGTACCCGAGCTGCCGTTTTCGCTAATCCGTCGTCCGAACTCTGAAAACGTCAGAATCATCACGTCGTTTTCCCGACCCAGTCGCTTCATGTCCGTCCAAAAAGCCCCCAACGAATCTGACAATTGACCCAGCAGGTTAGCGTGCGATCCCGTCGTATTGTCAGACGTCACGATCTGCTGAGCGTGGGTGTCAAATCCGCCGATCGAATTGTAAAAAACGCGGACACCGAGATCTCCGGCGATGATCTGCGCGATCAACTTCATCCCGGCTCCAAAGGAACCGGCAGGGTACACTGGAGCATTCGTGGCCGGATACTTTCCCACGCCGGCCAGCAACTCGATCGAGCTGATATTGGCTTCAAGCGCCGTCTGCTGGATGTACTGCAAATCTTCGCTGCGGGCCTGTTCGCTCATGACCTGCTCAAAAACCTTCAGGCGGTTCGGCTTGTCCAGGGGGTACCGGCTGTCGACGGAAAGCGAATACGTATTGATGTTCTGAATCGAAGGAGAGGCGGTCTCGCCCATCAGGGCCACCGGGGTCGAGCCGCCGATATTGACCCCCTTGAGAACCGCCGGATCGTTGGCCAATTCGACATCGAAGTACTTGGCCAGCCACCCATACTTGATTTCCTTGACCGGTTCGGCCGTTTGCCAGATGTCCATGGCTCGGAAGTGCGAACGATTCGGATTGGGATATCCGACCCCTTGAATCAGAGTCCCTTTTCCCTGATCGAATAAGTCCTTCATCTGATTCATCCGGGGGTGGAGACCGACGGGAATTCCGATGCTGTTGTTCAACTTCAAAACTTTGTTCTCGAGAATCCCCAAATTCGGCCGGCTGTTATAGTAGACCTGGTCGCCATACGGGACGACCATATTGAGCCCGTCATTTCCGCCTGAGAGCTGCACCACGACCAGAAACTTGTTGGCGGCCGCAGCAGCCCACTGCGCAGTTGCAATGCCTTGCTCGGCCAGGCGCCGTTGCTGCGCCAGTGTGTTGACCAGAAAGCTGGGCGCCGTGGCTCCCAGCGACAGCAGCGTCAGTCCGTCTTTCAGGAATTTTCTTCGGTCTAGCATAACGGCTCCTTCGAATTTCGACTTGGTGACATCTTGTGTCTGTTGCAGAAGTCTAAATGGTGCCTACCCGCTTCCGGGCCACGCGCGTAAGCAAGTGGGCAATCAGAGGCAACATTTTGACCTTCGTACAACCGAGCCCTAGTAGTGTTCCTGTTGCCTCTGATTGCCCGCTCGCTTACGCGCGCGGCCCGGTAAGCGGCCCGGTAATGAGCCCGCGCTACTTCATCTGGTATTCCGGATGAATCATGATCAGGTAGATCAGCCCGCGAACTTTCTTGTCGATCATCGTCGCACTCAATGTAAACGGGACATACTTACCCGCGTCGTCCGTCTGCAAATATTCAGTCAGCGCGTAGCGCGTGTCGTCGGAGACTTCGGACTCGACCATGAGTTCGAGAAAGTAGTCGACAACATCGTCGGCCGACACCAGATTCTTATCCTTCATCAACGCGGTCGGGTCGACGTAGATCTGAGTGACCCTGCCGTCGCTCCCCAAGCGCGCCGTCGCGACGGAGTTGGCGTAATTGAATCGCACCAGCGTCGTTGCGGTGTTAAACCAGCTTGTGCCCCAGTCCCATCCGGCTACATCCGGCGGTTCGAACATCCGCATTCCCATCTGCTGGGAGGCATATGCGGGGTTGACCGTATTGCCGCGGCTCTGCGTCCAATTGATAGAAGCGTTCAACTGCTTCATCGCGGTCACCACGTATTCGATGGGCGACTTGACCTGGCTTCTCTGCGCTTTTTCAGACCAGAATTCTGGTGACTCGAAAATTGCCCGGACTACTTTCTTGATCTGGTCGTCCTGGTCCTTGTTCGCCACGAAAACCGCCGCCAGACGACTGATGACGTCCGGCGACGGATCGTCATAGGCGAAGAACTCGAACAGCTTTTCTGACATGTAGCGCGCCGTTACCGGATGCTCAGTCAGCAGGCGAAGGATCGTCAACCCTTCCTGGACTCCCAGATCCCCGGCCAGACCGTTGATAGAAACGCCCAGGAAGGTTTTGTTGGACGTGTCGTGGCTGCCGGAAGTGAAGGTGAACACGCGGTTACGCAATCCCCATCCAGTAAAAGCCTTAGCCGACTCCTTGATGTCATTTTCGGTGTAGTTTCCAATGCCGATCGTAAACAGTTCCATCAGCTCGCGCGCAAAGTTTTCCTGTGGTCTACCTCGGACGTTCAAGCGGTTATCGAGCCAGACAAGCATCGCCGGATCCTTCGAGACTTCGGTGACGAAAGTCCTGAAGTTGCCGCCTGCTCCGGCGCGCAGCAACTCGTTTTGCCACAGCATGTACTGCCAGTCGTTGACCTTCCCTGCGCCCGTCGCGAAGTGGTCGTGCCAGAACAAAGCAAGCTTCTCCTCGAGAGGCTTGCGGCTGTTGGCCATTCGGAACACCCACCAGCGCTCGACCTGGGTGAGGTAGTAGTTGTAGCGCGTATCCACCGGCGCACCGTTAATCAGCGTCGTCTGGCCGTACTGCAGCTTGGACACGTCCAGCCCCAACCCGGGATTCGGATTGTCATAGGCGGCCATCTTTGCGTCCATAAGTGAATTGTCGGCGTCCTCGTAGTTGACCAGAAAGTCGATCGCGGCGGTGCGACCCAGGGTGTAGATTTGCTGGATGTCCGCTTCCGAGCCGCCAAAACCGGCCCGTCGAAGCAGGTGGGCCGCGTCGCGCTTGTCCCACTTTTCAAAGGTGGACGCCGTGGTTGGAGGCGCTTGTGGGGAGCTTCGCCGAACCTGGGTCTGGGCCCAGGACGAACCGCCCAACAGCCCGATACAAATTACCGCTGATATTAGTTTTCTCATAGAGACCTTCCCTTGTTACGCCCCTGCAATTCCGAAAACCTTTTAGAGAGTCATGTCGGCCACTGCTTTCCAGTGGTTGCCCCGTCGGCCAGTTAGACGGCCTCAGCCGGGTTTGGTTTACGGAATTATAGGGCCTTTTCGTAATCGCCGTAAACGAGATTCTAAGCCAGCCGACCGGGACCCGGCTGTGAACCTGATCACGCGCCCGTTAACAAATAGCAAGAATTGCTATAATCCCTCTACATCACCCTAAGGAGGAGAGTCTTTTATGGCACGAATTTCCTATGTCGAGAAAGACCAGGCCACAGGACCAGTGCGCGAGATTTACGAGCGGGTCGAGAAGGGGCTGGGACGCATCCTGAACATCTACAAGACGATCGGACACAGTCCGGAATTCATCCAGACGCTTCAGAGCGGATTTGACGGCCTGGCAAAAACGAAAGTAGACGCACGCCTGCGCGAGCTGGCTTACCTGACAACAAGTGTCACGAACAACTGCGAGTATTGAACCCACTACCACAAGGCCCTTGGTCAAAGGGCCGGACTCACCAAAGATCAAGTCGAAAACATCAAAAACTACCAGTCCAGCGCCTTCTACTCTCCACTGGAGAAGAAAGTGATCCGTTACGCTGAAGAGCTGACGCGGACTGCGCGCAGTCAGGCCGCTACGATCGAAGACCTCAAAAAAGACCTCTCGGACCGGGAGATCGTCGACCTCTGCTATGCAGTGTGCGTGGCAAACATGAGCAATCGGATCAATGACTCACTGGGTGTCGAATTGGAAAAGAGTAGTTGAGCGCCGTTCCCCGCTCCTGACTCCGCTTTTCTTTTACACGTCCGGTCTCTTTGGCGGCCTGCTGGCTGTCGCGAGCCTGGCCGAAGGCTTGACCGGTTTCGGCAGCCAGACGCCGCTCGTCAGAAACCTGGCGCTCGGGCTGGGCGCCGTTTCGGCGCCGCTGTTGTTGGCCGGCGGCGTGGAACGGCGCCTCGTCCGCTCCCCCTGGCTGGGCCTGATATTGGCCGGGCTGGTGGGCTTCAACTCGTTCGTGTTCGGCGGATGGAGCGGCCTTTCCGTTGGGCTGTCGGGATGGATCATTTTGGGCGCTGTTCCCCTTGGATTGGCGCTTCCGCTCAGTTGCGCCGCATGGTTCAGACGGCAGGGTTGCATCTGGGATCGCCGCAAACTCGCCGCTTTCTTTCTACTGCTGGCGTCCAACGGCGCACTGGCGATTTTCAGCATCGTGGCGACATCCAGCCGCAGGATCGCGGGGATTTCCTTTGAGCAACTCCAGTCCCTGGAGCGAGTCGGTGTCGTCCTATTGATGGTTGAGTTGGTTGTCGTGATGCTGTTGCTGCGCGTCAGGGGCCCGGATCAGCCTGCAATTCAAATTTGGCGGCGTAAGTTGCTCGACAGCGCTGTCCTGTTTCTGTTCATCGCTGGTTTTGTTTTCGGCCTGGCGGCCCCGCTGCTGACCATGACGCTGGTGCTGCGATCCCCGTTTGTTGGATTGATTCCCTATGCTTCCGGAATGATCCTCTTGGGGAACCTATCGTTCTATTACGCAATCGTGCTGTCTTGCCGTGTGCCGGGGCCGCCGTTGAACACGTGATGAGCGGTGCCGCGCGCGTAGGCGAGCGGCCCCCCACCGTATGCCGTATGCCGTATGCCGCAGGCCAATGACGGACCAGGGACCCCGGTCCCACCCCTGCTGTGTTTTCTCTGCGCTTCCTCTGCGTCCTCTGCAGTACTGATGAGTGAAACCTTCGCATTGCGCGACGATCTCGATGACGCCTTCGTGCTACCGTCCCGCGACCTTCCTTTCGCGGCTCTGTTGGCGCTCCGTTGTTTAGGGCCGGCATACGGCTTGCGGCATACGACAGACGGAACGCGCCGCCATTGACGGACCAACCCAATCCCACTAGAATCAACACGTCGAAAGGGAGTAGCCGCGGAGTCACTGATTCCGTGCACGGCCGTCAACACGGCTGAAACGGCGACGTAGTCGGCCGCTCAGCCCGGTTCATGCACCCGCATTTTCGAGCGGGGGCGAGACTTTCGCCGACCGTTGGATTCACGGCGGCGACGGTTTCGCCCCCGTTCTTTTTGAAAGGGACGCGACTAGATGACGTCAGTCGGTTCGCCGCTCTCCTGGACGCTCTTCATCTCGCTGATTCTGGTACTGCTGGCGCTGGACCTGGGAGTATTTCACCGCAAGGTTCACCGCATCGGATTCCGCGAAGCGACTGTCTGGAGCATCGTCTGGATTATCGTTGCGATGCTGTTCAACCTCTTGGTTTACTGGTGGTACGGGTCCAAACCCGCCGTCGAATTCTTCACCGGATACATCATCGAACGCGCGCTGAGCATCGATAATATTTTCGTCTTTCTGATCGTGTTCTCGTACTTTTCGGTGCCGGCAGCGTTCCAGCATCGCGTCTTGTTCTGGGGCATTCTCGGCGCCGTCGTCATGCGCGCCCTGTTTATTTTGCTGGGCACGGTGCTGATCACAACGTTTCATTGGATCATCTTCATCTTCGGCGCTTTCCTGGTCTACACGGGTTTCAAGATCATGGTCCAAGACGAGATCGAGGTCCACCCGGAAAACAATCTCCTGTTGCGCTTCTTTCGGCGGATTGTACCGATTATTCCCGAGTACCACGGCGCCCGTTTCACCGTGGTCCGGGACGGCAAGCGCTACTTCACGCCGATGTTGCTCGTGCTTCTTGTCATTGAAAGCACCGACGTCGTGTTTGCCGTCGATTCGATCCCGGCCATCTTCGCGATCACTAAGGATCCGTTTATTGCGTTCACCTCCAATATCTTCGCCATCCTGGGATTGCGCGCGATGTATTTCCTGCTGGCCGATATCGTCCACCGCTTCGCCTACCTGAAGTACGGGCTGGGGCTGGTTCTGGTCTTTGTCGGACTCAAGATGCTGATCAGCGATTTCTACAAGATTGACTCAGGGATCTCGCTGGTTGTGGTGACGGTCATTCTGGCCGCTTCGATGATCTATTCCTGGATGCGGCCGCCGAAACAGGGGTCAGGCTTCGGGGGTCAGGGGTCAGGGAATCGCGAATCATAAATTGAATCGCAGTCGGCAATCGTAATAAATCCGCAATCCGCAATTCCCTGACGCCTGCCCCCTGAAGCCTGACCCCTGCTCTACCAAGTAATCTTGACCGTACCCCGAACATATTGTTCCGCAGTTTTCGCCCCAGCCGCGGGCAACTTCAACCCTATCAGCGCGCGGCCGTCGCCCTGGCGCTCAAGCGTTGCCCCCGTGACCTCCGTTATGGCAAGCGGCGCCAGCAGTTCCAGTTGGTAAGAGCGATCCACCACGCCCTCGACGAGAATCTCGAGAGATCGCTCGCCGCGCGCCTCGTCGAGAATTTTCAGCCCGCGCGACGGCTGGCCGATTTCGGGCGCCGGCATGGGTGCAATGACTGAAACGAAGGGAGGATGCTCCCAGACCACCTGGTGCGCGCCGGTGAGTTGCAGCTCCACGTTGGCGTGCTGGTCGTCGCCGGCTTGAGTTACTTCTGGCTCGACCGCCTTGCCATCGACTTCAACTTTGCGAAGCGTCAATCCTGCCGGCAGCGCCGGACCGATACGAACCGTCAGCGATGGGCCTGTGGTCTTTCGCAGCCAGCAGACCAGCCGCTCCGCTTCTTGCTGGACCTCCAGTTCCAATATTGTTTCGCCCACGCGAATCGAACGCACTCGCGTCTGCCCCCACCACCGCGGCAGATGCGGCTCGAGCGTCACGCGGCCGCCGGCGGCGTCGGGACGCAGTCCCAGCATCCCGTCGATGACCGGCTGCACCGCCATCGACTCGGACCAGCCCTGATGAGGGCAAACTCCCTGCCGCAAAAAGACGTCGCCGTTGTATAGCTCGTCGATGTAGCCCGGATTCTCGCCGCGAAACAGCAGCAGATTGTTCATCGTGTGAACGTAGGCCTGCAGCGGACGGTGCTGGCGGTACTCGGCCAGCGCCACCCAGCCGGTATAGAGCGGCCACACCGCGCCACCGTGGTAGGAATTCGGGTTGTACGCAGCGTCGGATTTCTGCAGCATGCGGGTGCCCCAGTCGGTCGAGAATTCGCTCGACGCCAGCGCCAGAAGGTGCGGTTTTGTCCGCTGCTCGTCGAGCAGTCCCCACAACGCGGCAACCGCCGGCAAAACGGATGGAACTTGCTGGTAGCTTCCGTCCTTCATTTTTCCGCTGGAATAGAAACCGCCCTGCAAGAAGTTCTGCTGCAGAATTCCCGAGACGGTTGCGAATTCCCGCTCGCAGCGCCGCGCCGTCGCGACGTCGCGGGCGACTTGGGCAAGCGCCGCAGCCGAGCGCAACGCCTCAGCCCAGCAAGCTGCCAAATAGATTTCCGTGTGGGCTCCAAACAGGGGTCCGCCTTCGACCCAGCCGTGACCCACCCCAGTGTTTTCGATCAGATGATCGCCATCGGTATCGGTCGAGAAACAAAACTCCAGGGCCTTTTGAACTTTGGGCCACTGCTCGACGACGAAGCGGCGGTCGCCGGTGCTGCGCCAGTAGCGCTCCATCAGCACCACATATAACGGAGTCGAATCGGCGGCGTCATAGTGGACCGATCCGCTCGAGCTCATTTCGTGCAGGATTTTTCCGTTGACGTCCTGGTAGCGTCCCAGAAACTCCAGTGCCTGGCGAACCTGCTGGAGTTTTCCATAGCCGGCCACTGCAAAAGCGGTCCAGACGCTATCCCGGCCAAAATACCAGGCGTAACCGGGGCGCGCGTCGAAGGGATCCCAACCCGAACGGCTGCGATTGAAGCCCGCCATCAGCGACGCGCCCAGACCAGGCGTTTCCACGAAGCACTTGTCGACGCCGACGCGCGCCCAGCGAAAGGCCTGATTGAAGACCGGGTCGGGAGATTCGATATCGAGCGTCGCCTCGAGAAACCCGCGATAGTAGTCTCGCTGGCTTTTCTCGGCCGCTCGCGCATCGGCGATGTGTTCGGAAAACAATTGCAGACCGGCACGCGGTCCCATCGGGCCCCCTGCCGCCACAAACGCCACCTGCTCTCCGGGACTCAGCCCGATCTGCAGCAGCGCTGAAGCGGACTCCTGCAGTCCAAGGCGCGGCGCCTGCGGCGTTCGCAGCACGCCGCCCTGGAAATCATCGGGCGACCAAGCTCCCAGCACGCGCGCGCGCGGAGGCTTGCTAAAGCCCGCCCAGAGCGTGTGTCGGGCGGCAACGTCGCTGAAGACCACCGCCTTTCTACCTTCATCCCAACGAAACCGCAGCGAACCCAGATAATCCTCCGGCTGTGGCCAGGCGCTGCGCAGGTCACCGCGGAAACGAACGGTCAGATCCAACGGCCCTTCCGATTTCGAGGTGATGCCGACGACCAGGGCGGGATTTGTCAGATCGACAGCGTAGTCCAACCGCGCACTCCAGCCCTTTCCGGAAGCTTCCACGCGCGCGCTTTCCGGCCGCGCCGTAAACCCGGCAGTCAATCCCGGTGATTGCGACAGCCACTCGATCACCGCGCTCCCCTCCGGGCGGAACCCAAAATCGATATCGCGAATCATGCGGACCGGAAATGTCCAGAAGTCGTCGATGCGTCCCCGCTGCGTCCCAACCATCAGAGCGCGCCGACCCGACAGATCAAACGGACGATCATCGCCCGGGCGCTCAAGGCTCAATCCGCTCGGCTCGACCTCCTGGCTCGACGCCGGTCGATCGGCCAGCATCGTGATCCAATCCGGTTCCAGCACGATGTCACGGCTGCGCGGCTGCCAAGCGCTCCCTTCGTCTTTTTTAGGACCGGCCACAAGCGCGTCCAGAAGCGTGCGCGTGAAGAGTTCCAGGTGGGGCCGCTGCGTATTGGTCGCGTCGGCAAACATCAGGTAAGCTCCTGCCGCAATCGCGTATCCTTTGGCCGGCCGATACTCAATCAGGATCCGACGATCGGCGTGAATGGCGATCTCGCGTTTCTCGACCCCCAGCACGCGCCCTTCGACCGGCCAGACCTGGCCGGAATAACCAACATAGCCGTAAGGCGCCGGCCGCGTGGGATGCCACACGTAAGCGCCACCGTGGAAGGCCTGCAGCAAAGGATGGCCGTCGTAGCTTTGAAATCCAAACAGGCGCCGGCCGCGTGCCGGTTCGTAAGCTTCGACAACCAGATT
The DNA here is from genome assembly GCA_051001345.1 of Acidobacteriota bacterium. Classification (GTDB taxonomy): domain Bacteria; phylum Acidobacteriota; class UBA6911; order JACQSX01; family JBPCNK01; genus JBPCNK01. The sequence continues at coordinate 27,680 of JBPCNK010000118.1, forward strand.
GGGGGGACGGCTCTCCAGCCCTACGCGCGACGGAATCAGCGCGGCCGACAGCGTAAACAAAGCTCGACCGCCCTGCTCGATCCAGGCCTTCAGAAAAGATTTGAGGTGCTCCTCATCGGCGACTTTCGGATCGCTGCTGTGCCACCACAGCACCGCGCGCGGGGGCAGCGCAGACGGCAGACTGGCCGGCGACAAAACGCGGACTCGAATGTCATTGACCCCGCGCAGCCAGTCGAGCGCTGCCTGAGTTTCGGGTTCGGCCGATTGATCCGCGACAAAGAAAAGTTCCACGGTGGAGCGCTGCTGGCCATACGCCATCAAGAAGGCGGCCAAAAAAACCAGTCCAAGCTTCACAGTTGTGCGAACCATCAGACCATCTCCCTTACCTTCTACCTACCTGAATTGGCCAAAGGAGTAAAGCATCGCCACCAAGCAGTCCGAGCAAGCAGTCCGGGCCGCGCGCGTAAGCGAGCGGGCAATC
>JBPCNK010000119.1:0-6273 GCA_051001345.1 Acidobacteriota bacterium
GAGCGGGGTTTTCTGGTAAAAAGGGGCCCGTGCAGAACCACCAGGCGGAGGGGGGGTGGGTGAGGTTCTCCCTGTTCTTGGTGGGCCACTACACTAAAAGTTGTACTTCAGCCGAACTGGATTCGCCGCGGCTCATCCGCCGAGTTGATGGTTGCTGTTTTGGGAGACCTCAGGCCGGCTCCGGCTAGTATTGGTTCTTTTCCGCCTCCGCCGTTTGCGCTTCGGCGGATAATGTTGGTGGCCTCGAATCTGCAGCCCCCTCGGATTCGAACTGTCACTTGCAATCTTGATCCGGATTTCGGGACCAAGCTATATTGACGAGAGCTGTCATTGTCAATAGATTTGTTCTTGGCCGTTTCGCCAAAAGGGATCAATGTTTATGAAAAGAAATGCTCCCGTCTTTTTGCTCGCCGTCTTGTTGCTTGGCGGGACGGCGCTGCTGCAAAATCCGCAAACGGCGATCGGCGCTGCCGCGCAGCAAAGCAAAGGCAAGCCCAACGTGCTATTCATTGCTGTGGATGATCTGAATCACTGGGTCCAACATCTAGGCCGCAACAAACAGGTCATCACGCCGAATATAGACCGGCTGGCGGCGCGCGGGCTGACTTTTACAAATGCCTATTGTGCCGCGCCAGCTTGCAATCCGTCACGCGCGGCGTTGATGTCAGGGCTGCGGCCCTCGACGACCGGCGTTTACGACAACGGGACTGACTGGCGGCCCGCCATCCCGCAGGAGAAGACGCTGGTCACGCACTTCCGCAATAACGGCTACTACGCGGCGGGCGCGGGCAAGATTTATCACGGCCGCTTTGACCGTCAGCAAGAGTGGGACGATTACCACCGCGAGCGTGGCGGACGCTGCAAGCTGCTCAACGAGACGGATGGTGTGGGGGGCATCAAATTCTCGCCGGTCGATTGCGGTGACGAGGGCATCTCGGATTATGGCATCGCCTCTTATGGCATTGAGCAGTTGCAGCGCAAACACGATAAGCCGTTTTTCCTGACCATCGGTTTCCACAAACCACACATGCCCTGGAACGTGCCGAAAAAGTATTTCGACATGTACCCGCTCGACAAAATCGAGTTGCCGCCGTACCGCGAAAACGATTTGAACGACATACCGCCCTCCGGGGTGAAGATGGCTCGTGGGCCAGGCGCGAATTCCCCTGACAAACCGTCGGATCATGAAGCGATGCTCAAATCCGGCCGCTGGAAGGAGGCCATTCAGGCTTACCTCGCTACGATCACTTATCTGGATGGACAGGTCGGACGGCTGCTCGACGCGCTGGACAAGAGCGCCTATGGTGACAACACGATCATCGTCTTCTGGGGTGATCACGGCTGGAGCCTGGGCGAAAAGCATCACTGGCGCAAATTCGCGTTATGGGAAGAGCCGACCCGGGCGCCATTGATCTGGGTCGTCCCCGGCGTGACGAAAGCCGGAACCAAGTCCATCCGCACAGTGGATTTGTTGAGCATCTATCCGACGCTCTCGGAGTTGTGCGGAATGCCAACTCCGAAACACCTCGAAGGTGTCACCATCCGGAAGCTGCTCGCTGATCCGAATGCCAAGTGGACGACTCCCGCATTGACCACGCACGGCTTTAAGAATCACGCCGTGCGTACGGAGCAGTGGCGCTACATTCATTACGAGAACGGCGACGAGGAGCTGTACGACGAGACGAGAGACCCGTATGAATGGACCAATGTGGCGCGTGACAAAAAGAACGACACAGTGAAGACCGAACTAACGAAGGCCTTTCCGAAGCTGAACAAAGCGCGTGGCGCGACGGCGACTGACGGCGAAGAAGGCGAGGGAGAAGGACAACCGCAGCGCCGTAATAATCGTGTGCCACCACCTTCCTAGCCGCAGCAAGACTGAGCGGGGGAGGAGCGCGGCGGCACAATGAAAACGAGGAGGACGATGTGCGTTTACGGAGGCCGGTGATTACAACTGTGCTCGTGGCTCTGCTGACGGCCGCGCTGTCCACCGCGTTGATCGTCATTCCGTCGAAAACAGGCGGGGCCGTGGTACAGGCGCAAGCGCGGCAGAATATCGTCTGGTTCGTGGTGGACGATATGTCGGCGAACTTTTCGTGCTATGGCGAAAAACTGATTCAGACGCCGCACGTGGACCGGCTTGCGCGCGAAGGCATACGCTTTACACGCGCCTTTACCACCGCGCCGGTCTGCTCGCCGAGCCGTTCCGCGCTGATGACCGGCAGGTACCAGACGAGCATCGGCGCGCATCATCATCGTAGCGGGCGCGGCACGCTGAAAATCAAGCTGCCTGAGGACGTCAAACCGCTCCCCGTGATCTTAAAAGAGGCCGGTTATTACACCGCCATCGGCGGACCGCTGGTCAAAGGCGCCGGCCAATTGGCCAAGACCGACTACAACTTCGAGTGGGACCCGGCCATGTATGACGGTAACGACTGGGCCGGGCGCAAACCCGGTCAGCCTTTCTTCATGCAGGTGCAATTGCACGGCGGAAAATATCGCCATAACCGGAACTGGCCGCAGCGCGTGCTCAAGGAACTCAGCAGCGCGACCAAGCCGGAAGACGTGACGCTGCCGCCTTATTACCCGCGCGATCAGGTACTGCTGGAAGATTGGGCGCAATACTTGGACACGGTGCGCTACACCGACAAGGAGGTCGGCGAGGTGTTGGCGCGGCTTGCCGCCGAGGGCGTGCTCGACAACACGCTCATCGTTTTCATGACCGATCACGGCATCAGTCACGCCAGAGAGAAGCAGTTTCTTTACGACGGCGGGACGCACATTCCCTTCATCGTGCGCGGCCCCGGTGTAGCGCGCGGCGTGGTGCGCGATGACCTGATCGAGCACATTGATATGGCCGCCCTCTCACTTGCGGCCGCCGGCCTCGATCTGCCGCAGACCATGCAGGGGCGCAATGTTCTGGCAAAAGATTATCAAACACGCGAGGCTGTCTTTGCCGCGCGCGATCGCTGTGACGAAACGGTCGAACGCCTGCGCAGCGTGCGCACCGCGCAGTTCAAATACATCCGCAACTACTACCCGCAGCGCCCGCACCTGCAACCGAATCGCTATAAAGACGCCAAGGAGATCATTCAACGTCTGCGCGCATTGCACGCGCAGGACAAGCTGCCGGCGCTGACGGAACAGTTGTTCTTTTCACCGACGCGGCCCGCCGAAGAGCTGTACGACCTGCGGGCCGATCCCTTCGAGACGCGCAATCTCGCGGCTGATCCAAAACGCGGCAAGACGCTCGCTGAAATGCGCGCCCGCTTGCAGCGCTGGATCAAGGAGACGGGCGATCGGGGCGAGCAGCCCGAATCCGCCGCTACGTATGACAGCGAGATGGAGGTCTATTTGAAAGCCACTGGCGAGCAGCAGGCGGCGCTGCGCAACAACATCGCGCAGATGAAGAAGTGGGCGGCGCAAGGCAAGTGACGCGGATTCTTCACAAAATGAAAAAGCCTAGTCACGAATTACACGAATGATACGAATTACACGAAAAAAGCTTTGCAGTTCAGCTGCTTGGCTCAAAATCGGGATCCCGTCTGAATCAGTGTTCGTGATAATTCGTTACATTCGTGAAATTCGTGACTAGGTTTTTCATTTTTGTGAATAATCCGGGCTTACGCGTGCGGCACGGCGACTTTCACAGAGTGGCACAGGCTTTAGCCTGTGGCTTTTTGTCTCAAGCAGCCCCGGCTAAAGCCGGTGCCACTCCATCTGGCGACTGGCGACTGGATTTTCACAGTTTCTTGACCGCGGACTTCGAAATCAGAAACAGGCTCGCGATGGGGAGCAGGACGATCCCGTGGACCGTAAGAGCGAGGGTCGGCGAAAACTTGTGCGCGACGAGGCCGGCCGTCAGGTTGCCCAGCGGCATTCCCCCGCGGAACGCCAGCATGAAAATACTCATGACCCGGCCGCGCATCTTCTCGTCGGTCTGCATCTGAACCAGCGAGGTGATCGACGCGAAGACGGTGATCAAAAACATTCCGCCCAACACCAGGAGCAGCCAGGACAACCAGAGCCTGCGTGACAGCGCAAATGCGATCAGGGTGCAGCCGAAGGCGCCCTGCACAACGAGCGCGGTCATCCCGCGCTTTTGCAGCGATGTAATCGAGGCATACCCGAGCGCGCCGACGACCGAGCCGAGTCCAGAAAAGGCCAGCATGATTGAATATCCCGCGGCATCACCATGAAAGATGTCTCGGGCGAAAACCGGAAGCAGCGTCAACATCGGAATTCCCAGGAACGTGCTGCTGAATCCGAGAATCGTCAATTGCCAGAGTGCTCCTCGCTCTTTGACATACGCAAATCCCCTGCTCATGTCGGCCAGCACGCTTGCACCGCTCTTTTCCGGAGCAAACGTGGAATGGATCAGGAAGAGAGTGGCGATGACCGCCATGAAGGACACACCATTGAGACCAAAGCACCAGGCCGCGCCCAGGCTGGCCAGCGCCACCCCGGCCAGCAACGGCCCAACCGTGCGCGCCAGGTTGAACTGGATCGAGTTGAGCGCAATCGCGTTGGCGAGATCTTTTTTGTCGACAAGCCCTGGCACCAGCGCCTGGTAGGCTGGGCCGCCGAAAGATTGAGCGGTGCCGTTGATCGCCGCGCAGACCAGTATGTGCCAAATCTCAATCCGACCGGCGTAGATCAGAGCCGCCAGCACAAAGGCCATCGCCATCTGCGTAAACTGCGAGCCAAGCAGCAGGTGGCGGCGGTCGATCCGGTCGGCCACGACACCGCCGACCAGCGTAAACAGGATGATCGGAAGCTCGGCGACAAATCCCACCAGGCCAAGGTAGAGGGCCGAGTTGGTCAGCGTCAGAACGACCCACGACTGGGCGACTGTCTGCATCCACGTTCCGGTCGTGGAGGTAAACGACCCGGCCCACATCAGCCGGAAGTCGCGATAACCGAAAGCGCGGAAGGTTCGTGAGAGCATTCAGTCGGCAGTGGTCAGTGGTCAGTGGTCAGTTTGGGGTGCAACACGGCGGGGTGCGCCGCATACGGATTAAACGGATTGATCGGACAGATGTCCCTAAATAATCCATTAATCCGTGTTAATCCGCGCTCCTCTCCGCGACCATCAAGTTCGTACCACGTGCGTCGATATCGCTACTCTCTGTGTTTGCGCCGCAGAGAACCAGACTTCATTTTTCGTAACTCGTAACTCGTAATTCGTAATTGTTGCCTGGGATTGCCCGCTCCCTTACGGTCGCGGCCCTGTTAGTTGAGTCAGTGTCGCTCGCTGATCTAACTGCCGACCGCCGCCCACTGCCTACTGCCTACTGCCTACTTTGTTTGTTCAACCGCTTCCCTATTTCGCAACCGGCCGCTGTTCCAAGCTGGCCTTCAGGATGAGCTGCTTGACGAAGGGACTCTTTCCGCCTCCGGCGCCGGGCGTGCCGTCCTGGTGGACGATCTTGTCGACGGTGTCCATTCCGGAAGTGACGCGGCCGAAAACCGAATACGCGCCGTCCAACGATGGATAGTCGGCGTGCATGATGAAGAACTGGCTGCCGGCTGAATCCGGGCGGCCGCCGCGCGCCATCGAGAGTATCCCGCGTTTGTGCGGCCGGCTGCTGAATTCAGCCTTCAGGAATGTGCCTTCGCCCTTGTAACTCCATCCGCCCATACCGTCGTTGGTCGGATCGTTGTCTTTTGTGTTGAAGTCCCCACCCTGGATCATGAAGCCGGGAATGACACGGTGAAAGTAGGTACCGATGTAGCGACCCGCTTTGATGTGCTCTTTGAAGTTCTTGACGTGTTCGGGAGCGATGTCGGGAAAGAATGCGACGACGATCGTACCGGAGGTTGTCTCCAGAACGGCTACCTCCTCGGTAGGAACGGCGGGTTTGGCGGGCTGATCCATCTTGACCCCTTTCTTGTTGGCTGTGGCTGCGGTTGGTTTGGTTGCGACGGCCGGCTTGTCGGTCTTCGCGGCGACTGGCTTGTCGGCTTCTGCGGCCGGCGGTTTGCCGGCTTCTGGTGCGGCCGGCTTGCTTTCAGCCGGAGGCGGAGTTGTGGGTGCAGTCGCCGGCGGCGGCGCCGCCGGCGCTGGCTCGGTTTTTTCTTCGGTGGATTTGGAACAGGCAACGAGTAGAACTGCGAGAATCAGAACAAGGGTTATGTTTTTCATCGATCCCTTCTTAAAGATTAGTGGTCAGTGGTCAGTGGCCAGTGGTCAGCCGACAGGCAACTCCAGCTGACCACTGGCCACTGGCAAATTTTTTGCCCTTCAAACCGTCACGTCATGGCCGAAGGAAA
>JBPCNK010000120.1:0-10334 GCA_051001345.1 Acidobacteriota bacterium
GCGGCACCGACTACGAAGGGCTTGACCTCTCCCTTCGCAAAGTGCGGGTGTCCGCCGCTGTCCTCGATGGGACAGATCCACACATAGCTTCCGGGCTCGAGGTACTGCGTCACACTGGAGGAATCACCCGGAGCAGTGCCGCCTGGGCCGCCGAACCGTTTCACCCACTTAGGCCGTGGTCCGGACGTGCGGATCGCTTCTGCGTATGCGTCCACCATTTCCGCGACCGTCCTTCCCGGCTCCAATTGTACAATGTGGCCATAGTGGACCTCCTCGCCTTGGTTGGCCAAGCGGAAGGTGGTCCATCCGCCAGGGACCGAATCAGGGGCCTGAAAAGAGTACTCGGTGGCGGTGAGGGAGACCACGTTTGGTGCGGCGGTCTCGCCTCGGTCAACCGCCTTGTCTCTGGCCGTACAGGCCGCGAGGGAGGCGATACAAGCGATTAATAAGATGGAGCGAGTAGACACGACAACCCCCAGGGCGAGAGTGATTGATGTCGACACCGCGGTCCGTAACCGCGAAGATGTCGTCCCCAACGACAGGCCTCCAGTCGGGCTCGAACGAGCCGTCAGCATTGACTTCGCTCATTCTCAGCGCGTTTGCAAGGGAGCGCGGAGCCGAACGGGCGCTGCGGAAGCGGAGGGTGAGCACGCCATTGCGAGTTGGCTTGCCGACAGCTCTGCCTCCGGAACATCGACGCATTGGGGCCAACACCCGCAGCGCCTTTTTCTTTCGACATGATTGCCAGCAACTCACCTAGCCGGCAAGCATGAAGATCTCGAAGCTCGCGGCTGAGCAGGCGAAGGCGAGGAAGAATCAGGCCCCGAAGTCCACTGCCGAGCCGGTCATCGACAAGGGACAGACCGTCATCGATCAGATGGTTACAAACACGGTCGCGCTCAACGCATTCCCCAGGGATACGGAGCGCCGAAGCTTCACGCTCGAGCTTGACATGTATCCCGACTTCGGCACTGCACACATCAGCAAGCGCCCGTACCTGAAACCGGATCGCGACGAATACGACTGGAAGGGGATGGAGATCGAGATCTACGAGCTCGAGACATTCGCCGAAGGATTGATGGAGCTCGTGACGATCGCGCGCGAGCGGGGATTCCTGGGATGATTTCGGCGAATTTTGCAAACAGGGTACGCGGCCGGGTATCGTCGAAAGTCGAACGCGAGCCAATGACGTTAACACGTTGTAACGACGTGACTTAGAAATAGCCGTTCGAATCCCCGCGCCTCCACTTTAGACCAGTACGATGTAGTCCAAGGGCATCCGGCTAACTGGGTGCCCTTGCTGCGTTTAGCCCTATTCGTTATCCATAATCGTCCACAAGCGTCCGACGAAATCCAGCCGCAAAAGGGGGTACGCAATGGGGTACGGAGCGAAAATACGCCAGTTCGGGTGCGTAAAAAAAGGGGTATCGCCATGAAGCTATTCGAGGCGAAAAACACGCTCGTTGAGCTAGAGACAGTTGTCAGAGAGGATGCAGCGCTCGTTGAAGCGGGTCCGGTCGCCGAGGGCATTCAGCGCACGATCGACGACATGCAGGACTTCCACTGCGAGTTGAGCATTCTGATCAATCGGGTGGAGCGGTCTCTATGTCAGCGATAAACAAACTCACACAGAACGACGTCCGCCGACACATCGCAAAAGGTCCAGGCGGGAAGCTCAGCGACGGCGGCGGGCTCTATCTCCAAGTCTCGAAGGCCGGTACTCCGCTATGGAGAGTGAAATACAGCTACGGCAGCAAGCCAAAACTGTATGCAGTTCCGCAGGGCGGAGGACTCACAGAAGCGAGAGAAGCCAGAGCACTCGTTAAATCGCTTCTCGTAGAAGGTCGCGATCCGGTACAGGTTCGTGCGGCGACCAAACAGCAAGGAGAAGTTGAGGGGCAATCGACCTTTACCCTAGTCATGGAATCCTGGCTCGAGAAGCAAAAAGCCGAATGGTCAGCGATCCATTACCGGAAATCCCGCGAAGCACTCGAGCGCGACATCCTGCCCTATCTTGGGAAACATCCGGTCTCGATGATTCATCCAGAAATGATCACCGAGTGCGTCAAGCGGGTTGCCGCTCGTGGTGCTCAAGACACTGCGTCCAAAATCCTATGGCATGTGGTGTCAATCTTTCGGCTTGCTGAAGCACGGCGACTGATTCCGCAGGGAAGCAACCCGGCAGCGCCAGTGCGTGAGGAATTACCGAAACGGCGATCGAAGGGAAGGCGACCGGCGTTCCTCGATATTGCCGAGCTTGGCGACTTGCTGCGTAGGACCGATGCGGCTCACGTTACACCCGCAGTACGGCTCGCACTCCGGCTCTTGGCGTTTACCGCCCAGCGGCCGGGGAACATCATCGCTGCGAAGTGGGACCAATTCGACCTCAGCGACGATGCAGTCTGGACGATTCCGCGAAGTACGATGAAGGTCCGAGACCGCGAACATGATCACCGCGTTCCGCTAGGTCCGACGATAGCCGCCGAACTCCGCGCCTGGAAGCGGTCGACTTCTGGCACCGGCTACGTCTTTCCGAGTACAGTCGGGACACGCGACCACATCGGGCTTGATGCACTGAGCAAGGTTTACCGCTCGTTAGGAGTACAGGACAAACACTCGCCGCATGGCTGGCGATCGTCGTTCTCTTCGCTTGCGCGTGACGCCGGATTCGCTCGTGATGTTGTAGAAATGGCGCTCGACCACATTCATGACAAGGAAGTCGTGCGGGCATACGACCGGGGCGAGCGAAAGGATGAACGCGTAAAACTCGCCTATTGGTGGGATTCGCAGCTGATAGCGGCGCAGCATGGCACCGAGCCACTATCGATGGTCCGGGGGGTCGCATGAAGCCTCTTCGAATGACCATATCCAAAGAAGAGTACCTAGCGCAACAGAAGCGGGAAGGCGAAGCGGAATGGTCTCGCATCGAGGCGCTGGTCAGATCGGGAAAGCATCCGACGATGCGCGAGCTCGCATGGGCGGTTTTTGCCTATGGGTTGGAACCAGTTTCGGACGCGGCTCAATACGTCGCCAGGTGCTTAGTGGGAGACATCAAACGGGGAAACAAAGGGCACCGCGATCGGAAGGAGCCGAGCGATCAATGGGTGCGCTGGAACTACAGGTTTTATGTTGAGGAATTGAAGGTGCTTAGAAAAGCAGATCCCGCCGGTTACAAGAAAAAGCATTCGACAGACACCCCTTCGATGGCGGCTCGCAAACTGGTCGCGTCTGAACTGAAGATCGGAGAAGATCGTGTACGCAAGTTGGCAACAAAAGGGTGGGGTTTAGGTGTGGGGGTTAAGTCTTGAACTAAATCCCAATTTTCAGAGTACAGAAACGTAGCGAAAATTCGGTCACCAAACATCCACAAGGATACGCATGGTGACTGAAAGCATTTTAAGACTTCCGAAAGTCATTGAGACTACTGGTCTGTCGCGATCAAGCGTCTATCAGTACGTCGCGGACGGGCGATTCCCGAAGCCGGTCCAGCTAGGAACTCCGCACCGAATCGGCTGGGCTGCCAGCGAAGTGCAAGGCTGGATTCAGGATCAGATCCGCGCTTCACGCTCAGAGTAGTAGCGTGAGCAGCGATCCCATTGATGCGATGTCTCAGGCAGAGCTTGAGGACATCATCGGGTCTTGGCCAGTCGAGCCCGGCGACGACAATCGCCGCATTCCCCCGGCATGGAGATGAGGGCGCGAGAGATCGCGCCAATGACTGACAGTGTGGCCGTCAGCAACGCTGCCGAGGTTTCCAACCATCTCCGTGTGTTGTACGGATCGGACGGTGGCGATGCTCCCGGTTGCCTTGCCGTCTTCACGTTACCCGATCGGAAAACCCGCGTGGTGCCCGGTGATGAGCTATTCGGTGAGACGCCGGCGATGATCGCTTCGCTCGCCGAAACGCAAAACGTGTACATCGGCCTCTCCCTCCTGAAGGCGGCACCCGCAGCCGGCAGAGGAACCGCTGAGGATACGCTCGCGACTCCCGGCCAGTGGTTCGATCTCGACGTGCACGGCCCCAACCACAAGCAAACTGATTTGCCGATGACGCGTGACGAAGCTTTCGACTTCATCGTGTCACTCGATATGCAGCCAACATTGGTAGTCGATTCTGGCGGTGGCCTCCAAGTCTATTGGCTCTATGACGAGCTCCAGGTATTCGGTTCCGACCGAGACCGGAACAGCGCCAGCACGCTCAACAACCGCGTCCAGGCGGGAATAATCGCGAGAGGCGCGGCACGTGGCTGGAGGCTCGACAACACTTCCGACCTTGCCCGCATACTGCGGCCCGCCGGTACGTGTAACTGGAAGTCCGGCGATGCGGTGCCCGTTCGCACTGTCTACCGATCCGATGCCCGGTATCGGCCGCTGGACTTCGTGCAGCTATGCATCAGAAAGCCTGCACCACCACCGGTGAAAGTGTTCACAACTCCAAGCGGACACACTGCCGACGACTCGCGCAGAATCCGCGCATACCTCGCCAAAGTTGGCGGCAGGAGTTGGGGCGATCAGGACAATACCGCCCGTCGCGTCGCTGTTTTTCTCGGCAATGATTTCGCGCTGAGCGAGAACGACGTTCTATCCTATCTGCGGGAATGGAACCAAATGAACACCCCACCATTGCACGATCATGTGCTCCAGGGTAAGGCCCGTCGATCGCGGGTTGGCGCAAAGCGTCAGTTGGGATGCGCCAAGGCGGTTGCATGACGGCGCTTCCACTCAATCAGCTCGATGAGGCTGTAGAGGCGCTCGCTCATCTGGATGCTGGCCCGGTGGAAGACGTTGGGGAAAAGCTGGAAGCTGCCCGGCTGAAGTTCCGCGAGTGGCTAGGCGACGAATACGACATTGCCGCTCTCGACATGATGCTATGCACCCTCGCAGCGGAACGGTTGCCGGGAGACCCGCTCTGGTTGCTCTTGATCTCAGGATCTGGAAACGCCAAGACCGAGACTGTACAAGCGGCGCAAGGCTCAGGCGCAATCGTAATCAGCACGATCCAGTCAGAGGGTGCACTACTCTCTGGAACCAGCACCAAGGATCGGACCAAGGGCGCAACTGGTGGACTACTGCGGACGATAGGCGAGCGGGGCGTCCTGATCATAAAGGATTTCACCAGCATCATTTCGGCGCACCGGGATTCCCGCGCAATGCTCTTAGCCGCGTTTCGGGAGATGTACGACGGCCGCTGGGTGCGGAATGTCGGGAGCGACGGCGGGCGTACCCTGGAATGGGCAGGACGTATCGCAGTCATTGGCGCGGTGACAACCGTCTGGGACCGGGCGCACGACGTAGTAGCCGCTATGGGAGACCGCTTTGTCCTGATTCGCATGGACTCCAATCAGGGACGCGCAGCCGCTGGACTACGGGCAATGGGGAATGTTGGTAAGGAAGTGCAGATGCGTGAGGAGCTCGCCCACGCGGTCGCTGACGTAATCGGACACGTCGATACTGCCGCTGATTTCCGGCTGACTGGCGACGAAGAGCAGACGCTACTGGAGGCCGCCAACCTGGTGACGCTGGCCCGTACAGGGGTGGACTACGACTACCGGGGCGACGTTATCGACGCGCACGCACCAGAAATGCCAACCCGCTTTCTGAAACAGCTCACGCAGGTTTTGAGGGGCGGGCTCTCCCTCGGCATGGGAAGGGAGGAAGTGCTGACTCTCGCGGTAAGGTGCGCCCGAGACTCAATCCCGCCTTTGCGACTGGCGATCCTGCTCGACGTTGCAAAGCATCCCTGGTCCGCCGTGCACGAGGTGAGGCGGCGGATAGACAAGCCCAGAGCAACCGTCGACCGGCAGTTGCAGTCGCTTCACATGCTAGGACTTCTGACGCTGGATGAGGAGGAGCACGCAGCGAGAGGAGGCGGGACCCTATGGCACTACAGCATAGCTCCAGGCGTCCGGCCGGAAGTTCTCTACCAGCAAGCCAGACCTAGCGTACCAGAAATGTCATCATACGGGGATAAAGGGATAGAAGATAGAGAGTGTCCCGATACTGACATTTCTGGTACGCTAACGAAAATCCCGGCGAAAGGACCTACGACCGCGTTGCCGACGCGTCGCCATGAGCGGGCGTTTCTATGAGCACCGGTCTGACAGCCGCTGATCGTCTGGTCCTGCTCGCTGCACACGATGTGATCGTGACGCTGACGGAATCCGGTCAGTTGGATGTCGAGGGACCGTCGAGCGTGATCCGTGCCGCAATCCCGATGCTGCGGAAGCACAAGCCGGCAATCGTTCAAGAGCTTAAGCGATTGCAGGAGATGATGTCATGAGCACACCACTCAATCAGGATAGCGTTACGGTAGTTCCCGCTGAGAACTTCTGTAACGCATGGTGCGGGCGATGCGAGCGGGTGACGCTGCATCAGGGCGACTACAACAGCATGCGGTGCACCAGGCATGCGCGGGTATGTGTGGTCTGTACCAGAGATCTGCCCGACGGCGGCGAGGGATACCAGAATCAGCGTAACTGGAAATCCTACTGCTCCAACGCATGCCGGCAGAAAGCATATCGACTCGCAAAGCGGGGAACGTCATGAGCCCATTGCCGAGACCGTGCCTCGTACCCGGTTGCAGTGCACTCGTCAAAGGTGCCGAGTCGAGGTGTCCGACACACGCCACCGTCGCCCGCTCACGGCCACCAGGATCCCAGAAGTTCTACTCAAGCTCCCAATGGCAGCATATCCGCGCTTCCTGCCAACGCTCCTCGAGGCGCTCTGCAACCCGTGCCACTTCAAGCATATCGGGCAAAGAACACAACCTGAAGAAGAACAGATGAAGCGTCTACAGCATGAGTTAACCCCCTCTACGGGGGGGGGTACCAAAAACATTGCGCCGATCGGTTCCCAGACCAGGGTCTGGGCACGCACACGCCTGGCCAAGTTTTGAACTTTCGCCCTATGGAGACCTGAATGGGTAAGCGTGGGCCGGCTCCTATGCCGGCGACGATTCACAAACTCCGCGGCACCTACCGGAAGGCGCGCCACGGGCCTCTGGAGGGCGCTGTGCCCCCAGTGGCTCGCATACCGCGGCCGCCTAGCAGTTTGGGGCCAACTGCGGCAAAAGAGTGGCGGCGCGTGAGTAAACAGCTTCGCAAAGTGCAGCTCTTAACGGAGAGTGATTTCAACGCGCTCGAGGCCTATTGCTTGACGCGTGCGCGGGCGCTCGAAGCAGAAGCGGTCATTGCTACTGACGGCCGCACGATTACCACGCCACAAGGCGCCAGGCGTCATCCAGAATTGCTGACGGCGGAAAGGGCCTGGGCGGATTGTCGGAAGTTCGAGCAGGCTTTCGCCATGACGCCGGCCGCCCGCCGCGGTATGGACCTGTCGACCGTACCGATCGGAAAAAAGCCGAATCCGTTCACGGATCTCGATGACAAACGCGACAAACGCTTCTTTGATTCTCACCAATGAGCGCGGCGCGGCGAAGGATTTTGCCACCCGGTACATACGACGAGCCACCCGAGCCGCCGGCGGATATGGACGAACGCGGCCGAGCAATTTACGCCGACGTTTCGGTGAGGTTGCACGATCGCCTTTCGTGGACTGACACGGAATACACCAAGGTTTTGATGTATTGCCAGGCACTTGCCGCGGCATTGAAGCTCGATGAGGAGTTCGAGCGTGAGGGCGCAGGGACACATCGCCGGCGACTTCATAAGCAGGCCGCGTTCGAGTGGCGATTTGCCCGGCGTTGGGCTGAGAGCTTGGGACTACCGGAGCCGACTCGCCCTGGCGTTGCACAACCAACAACCTAGCAGGACGCAGGCGCGGGGCGTTGCCCGCGCGAATTAGAAAGGAGATGAAATGTCAAAAGATAAGTTACACGTGAAAGCACGAACGAAGGCGTTAGAGCGGTTCCCTGGCGCGTGGGGCAACGATTACGATCCCGAAGACAAACGGGACCGCTGGTGTCTCGATACACTCATCAGGCAGGAGCTCGAGAGTCTGCGGCAAGAGGCGCCGGCCGATGCTTAGGGCTAATGATGCGTTGATTATCGAGGGCGTTGCGGAGACTACGCACCCGTACCTGTTCGAGTTCGCACTCGGACTCAAGCGGCTGGACGGAAGTACTTCGGTAATGCGTAAGGGTCCTGACCCGCGGAAGTTTCAGGCGAAACTCCCGTTGCCGCTACTGTGGGCGCATGAACCTGATAAGCGAATCGGCGAGCTGATCGCGGTAAATCCGACAGATACAAGGTTGTACTTCAAAGCTGTCATCGTTCCACCAGGAACGGCGGGCTATAACGGCGACCTGCTCTTCAAAGTTTGGGACGACGTTCGATCCGGTGCAGCGCCTGCGGTCTCGATTGCTGCCCCGAAGCGACTTCGGAAGGATGAAGGCTGGACTATCACGGAGCTGAGTGTATGCCGGGAGGGACGCAATCCCTACGCGGTGATCACGAAGGCGACCTTCCCTGACGGTCATGTAGTGACGCGGCCAGTTCCCGCCGAGGATGAGCCCATCAACAGTAAAAATGATGTTGATATGCCGGCGAAGCGGGCAGCGGCAACCCTCCATCCGACCGCGATTGAGACTCGCACGTCAGCCCCGGTGCCGGCTGTCTATATGGGCACGTGGAAAGCCGACGCGACATATCAGCGCGGGCACATGGTGACTGACAAGGGCGTTTTGTGGCATTGCGAGTCGGACAACCTCACCGGCCGGCCGCGAGATACGCGAGGGTGGAAGCTGATGCACAAGAGCCTGGAGAGTGACAGACGATGACAAGACTACCCGTACCGGAATCGATGACCTGCGGTCCAGAAGCCGCAAAGATGAACGCGCGCATGTCCGAAATCGGCGAAGAGTTGGCGCGGTATCCTTTCGGCTCTCATCCAAACTCAAAGGAGCTCGAGAAAGAGCTCGCGGATCTCAAATCCACTTACCCCAAAGTCTTGGAGTCCGGCAAATGAAAATCCTCGAAAGACTTTTCGGAGGCACGGCAATGGAGGAAGTAGAAGAACAAACTGAGAGCGACCTTTCCGCGCGACTCTCAGAAATCACAACCGCGATTAACGCCGGCAACGGCGACTTGGTGGCGCTACTCGAAGAGCGGGACGGAATAGCGCGACAGCTTGAGGCCCAGCGAATCAGAAAAGCCGTTCGCGCTGACGAAGCCTATCGCGCGAACATAGAAGCGAAGGGCGACGAGTTTCGGACGAAGCTCATTCCCTGCGCGGAAGAGGTCGCGGACCTGGTGCCGCGGCTTCTCTGGCATCTTAGGCGACTTGAGAGCCTGGAACTGGAGAGCCTGCAGGGAGTGGGCAACGTGAGCTTCGAGGAGACCGGGATGCCTTTTGGCTTCGCGAAGCGGGCAGCTCAGGCAATACGCGATGCTGCACCGAACGTGGAGTGGCACTTTGACTTTGTAAGCGATCCGTCTGCGCGGAACCCGCTACCGGCGACACAAATAGAAAGGCGGGTGTTGCTGCAAGCGCGCGCGACTGACGTGTATGGGAACGTCCTTACCTCAAGGCGGATCGGTTAGCTAGGACAGCTGGGCCTGGGATGACAAATTCGTTCACCAAGGGGCAGCCCTGGCTGTATTATTTCCGTCGATGGCGACGGATGCGGAACGGTTTCGGTTTCTGGCTGATAACGCGCTGACGCTGCACACCAACGGCGGCGATGGCTACATGGTGCATTGGTGCCGCAAGGCTGCAAATCCGGGACTGCCGCCGAAGTTCTACCCGGTTTCCGTTGGCTCCTCGGCTGATAAAGCGGTGGACCGCGCAATCGAGCGCTGGGAACGTAAGCACAGGAGCGATGTTGTGACTCGATCCCAGCCTAACCCTTCGTCCACAGTGCGTTCGGTCTGCCTAGACCTGCGCGGCCGACCCCTGCGGGGGGATTTCTCCAGCGCCGTGAGGGGGCGGAGACCGGCCCAATAATTCGCTGCAAAATTCTTTTTTTTGTACTACTGGATGTCCGGTTACGAAGGGATGGAGTGACTTTTTCGGACGCTTTACCAGTCATCGAAAGGCTAAGCGCTTCGACGCGCGGCGAGCGCCCACCGTCAGTCCGATCGTTGTATCTGCCAAATGTTGGAAATGTGCTTGTTGCCGCCATTCTCGCGTCGTACTATGGTTGGTTCGCATGGAACGGCCCCTGAGCAGCACGACTGCCTGGATTCTCGCTGACGCCAGCGTTTGACGCCAACCGAATCTGAGAGAAGCCGAGCTCGGCTCTCCTTTTCACCGCTCGGGCATCGGTAACTCTCTCTTTTGGAGGTGTGTAATGCGCTACTTCCGATTCACACGGACGGGGCTCACTGCGACGGCTTTATTGCTTGGTTGCGGGGAATCAACAACTCCGCTACAGA
>JBPCNK010000121.1:0-6280 GCA_051001345.1 Acidobacteriota bacterium
CCGCTCGCGTCGCTCGCGGCACCGTTGATGGCTGCCCCTTTGGCACGTGCGGGGACTTGGATCGGATCTGCTCTGGATTTTTCCACCCGCTTGCCATTTGCGGTAATTGAGATGCTGGGAGGGCGCATGCCAGTGCCGCGAACGGAAAGTGGCAACCGTGCGGATTAACGCGGATTGAACCGAATCACACTACGAAGCACGAGGACGTACTTCGTAACTCGTACTTCGTCCTTCGTTAGGGTACTCCTCGAACCAAGTCGCGAATGTAATACAACTGGTAGTAAACCATCTTCTGATACTCCTCGAGAACCCGCTTTCGCGACAAGCGCTGCTTCCACCATGACCTTGGGTGAAACGTGTCGAAGCGCGTCGATCGGCAAATCACCTCAATGTCGAGTGGCCCGAGGAAGTGCTCGAAGACTCCACAAGACCGGCGTGTGTGGAAATTGGCAGTGACGATAATCGCCCGACGCACACCGCGGGTTCTCAGATAATCCCGGACATGTTGAGCTTCGTTGTAAGTGCTGTAAGA
This sequence comes from Acidobacteriota bacterium, assembly GCA_051001345.1. GTDB lineage: Bacteria > Acidobacteriota > UBA6911 > JACQSX01 > JBPCNK01 > JBPCNK01. Next base: position 533 of record JBPCNK010000121.1, read on the forward strand.
GGGGCCCTCGACCGTCCAGATGTTCTCGCGCGGCACACCCAATCGGGTCAGAACCTCGATGCTCACCTCCACCGAATCAGGAACGTGGATGCGCATGGCCTCCAGGAGCCCCCGCTCGTTGGTGGCCGGCTCGCGGGAGACCAGCACGTAGGGCGCCCAGCCATTGCCGTGCAGCAACGCCGCTTCGTAGGGACGCGTGACCTCTGCGCCGGCCAGTACGATGATCAGGTCGGCTTGTTCAAGCGGCTCTTCGTTGATCAGGAAGGCGCCGATCTCTTCCAGAATAAACCGGTGCAGGACAGCCAGCAGCAGCACAACCGCCAGCCCCATCCCGACGATCTTGAGTTTGCGCCGGTTGCGAAACACGATTACTGGTCCGATAAAGAGCGCTGCTGTTGGAGCTCCTGTACCTTTTTTTCCAAGGCCCGGATCCGTTTGACCAACTCGGAGAGTTGCGGGTATATCAGGGATGACCGGCGCCAGTCGGCAAGGTCCATGGCGGGAGCTCCGGAGATCACCCGCCCGGCAGCGACATCCTGTGCGATGCCGGTCTGCGCGACGGCCATGACGCCATCGCCGATTTCAAGGTGACCGGCGGCGCCCACCTGTCCACCCAGAAACACGTTCTTTCCGACCAGCGTCGTTCCGGCCAGGCCCGACTGAGCTGCAAGAGCGCTGTTTTCGCCGATGACGCAACCGTGACCGACCTGTACGAGGTTGTCGAGCTTGGCGCCGCGACGGATCGTAGTCTGCCCTACGGCAGCGCGGTCGACGGTCGTGTTGGCGCCGACTTCCACGTCGTCTTCGATGACCACAATGCCCGCCTGGGTGATCTTGTAGTAGGTCTTATCCTCCTGGGGAACAAAACCGAAGCCGTCGCCTCCAATCACGCATCCATTCTGGATGACGACCCGGTCCCCCAAACGGCAGAACTCCCGGATCGTGCAATTGGAATGGAGCGTAACTCGGTTCCCCAACTGAACACCCGTGTACAACGTGACACCTGGGTACAGCGTGGCGTCGTCGCCGATGACTACGTCGGGTCCGACAAACACGAACGGCCCGATGGAAGGACTCGATCCGATGCGAGCGGTCGCATCGATGACAGCAAGCGGATGGATTTCACGCGGCGGCGCTGGAGGCTGATAAAACAACTCGATCGCGCGCGCAAACGCCAGGTAGGGGTGCTCCGATCGCAGGCAGGGAATCGCAATGGATGTGCCGGGACCTACGATGGCGGCGCCCGCGCGCGTCGTTTTAAGGAAGGGAAGGTACTTCTTGTTGGAGACAAACGTGAGCTCTGCGGGCCCCGCGTCCTTGATGCCCGCTACTCCCTGGATCTCGATGTCGGGGGAACCTTCCAGCGTGCATCCCAGCAGACCTGCGATCTGGGAAAGCTTCATTTTTCTCCTTGGGACGGATTTCGAGCCTATGCTAGTATGACTGCGGCTGACAGTCAAGAAAGGCAAGCCCAGCGGGCCAATAGCCACAAGGGTTTACGTCCGACCAGCCACCTCCCTCAGGCATGATCAATATCTTCAAGTACACGGCGGCAAAACAATTCGTCCACTCGACTGAAGTCGACGCGGAGCTCACCCGGACCGCGCCAGGCGACTGGGTCTGGGTCGATCTGGAAGAGCCGACACCGGACGAAGAAAAAATCTTGCGTCAGGGTTTCGACTTCCATCCTCTGGTGGTCGACGACTGTGTAGTCGACACTCAGTACCCGAAGATTGATATTTACCCGGAGTATCTGTACATCGTCCTGCACGGAGTCAACTATGCCGTACAGACCCAGCACTTCGAGACGGCCGAGGTCGACATCATTTTGGGCAGGAACTTTCTGATCACGCATCACTACCACAAAATGCGCAGCGTGGCCATGGTGCGCGACCGGGTGGTGAAGGATCCGGTGTATATGGAGCGTGGCTCCGACATGATCCTATACACGATTCTGGACAAAATGGTGGATCACTATTTCCCCGATCTTCAGAAAATCGAAGACCGCATTGACGAAATGGAAGAACAGGTCTTCAGCCACCCGCAGCCGGGTCAACTGCACCAGATCTTTCACGTCAAGAAGGACGTACTGCACCTCAAGCGGATTCTGTATCCGCAGCGCGAAGTATTCAACCGTCTCAGCCGCGATGAATTCGAGTTCATCCAGCGCCACACGCGCCTCTACTTCCGGGATATTTACGACAACATCTCACAACTGACGGAAATTGCCGATGGATACCGGGATGCCCTCAGCGGGCTGGTCGACGGCTACCTCTCGTCGGTGTCCAACACGCTGAACCAGACGATGAAGATCCTGACCATCATCACGACCGTGTTTGTTCCGCTCACGTTTGTCGCCGGCATTTACGGGATGAACTTCGATCACATGCCTGAGCTGCGATGGCGTTACGGCTACTTTTTCGCGCTGGGCATCATGCTGGCGATCTCACTCGGTCTGCTGTATTTCTTCCGGAGAAAACGCTGGCTGTAACGTCGATGAGCGGCCGCAGAGGACGCAGCGCCCGGGATGCGGGAGTCGTCAGCGTCGCAACGACGATCAGCCGCATCCTGGGAGTTGTGCGCGAACAGGTGTTCGCGACGCTGTTTGGCGCCAGTCCCGTCATGGACGCGTTTCGCGTCGCCTTTGCAATTCCCAATATCCTGCGCGACTTGTTTGCCGAAGGCGCGCTCAATCCAGCCTTTGTTCCGATTTTCACGGAATACTCGGCGCGCGACAATCAGGCACAGGCCTGGCGCCTGGTCAACCTGGTCGTCAACGCGCTGGTCGTGCTGCTGGGAATGTTTGTCCTGGCGGTCATCGTATTTGCGCCCCAACTAGTCGCGTTGTATGAGGGCGGATTTGACGCTTCGCAGTCGGCGCTGGCAACGACGATGACCCGGATCATCGCTCCATTCATCGTCTTTGTGTCCTTGTATGCCGTGTTGATGGGGGCGCTCAACGCTCGCAATCGCTTTTTTGCGCCGGCGCTGGCGCCGGCCGTTTTCAACGTCGTCAACATTCTGGCCGGGCTTTTGCTGGTGCCCGTCTTTCGGCACTTTGGTCAGCCGCCGATTCTGGGCATGGCCGTAGGAGTGCTTTTGGGAGGTTTCGGCCAGTTCGCTATTCAGGTGCCGCAGTTGTGGCGGCAGGGATATCGCTATCGCTGGGAGCTGAGTTTTTCCGATCCGGGAGTCCGTCGCATCGGCGCGCTGATGCTCCCCGCTGCGGTCAGCCTGGGCGCCACGCAACTGAGCTTTGCCGTCAACGTCAATCTGGCGTCAAGCATCGGAACCGGCGCGGTTTCCTGGCTGGGATATGCCTTTCGGCTCATCTACGTTCCGATCGGCCTGTTTGGCATCGCCATCGCCACGGTCAATTTGCGCGACATGTCGGTTGATGTGGCGCGCCGAGACCCGGAGGCGCTGCGCCGGACAATTGCCGGCGCGCTCAAAACGTTGATGTTGCTGACGGTCCCTTCGACGCTGGGTCTGATGGTGCTGGCCCGTCCAATCATTCGAGCGCTGTACCAGCACGGCGCGTTTTCGGCGACCGACACGGAAAATACTGCGCAGGCGCTGGTGTACTACACACTGGGACTGTTTGCTTACAGTTGCATCAAGGTGCTCGTGCCGGCCTTCTACGCTACCGGCGCCGGCTGGATCCCTGTAGCGGGAAGCCTGATTGCGATGAGCGCAAGCATCGCGCTGCAGTTGCTCTTGATTGATTCGATGTTGTACAGGGGACTGGCTCTGGCCACAGCGGCAGGCTCGTTTGGCAATTCTGCCTTTCTGTATTGGCAACTGACCCGGAAGATCGGTTCAATGCGCAGCCTCGGTGTCGGCAGTACTCTGCTGCGCGTAAGCATTGCTTCGCTGATCATGGGCGCTGCGTGTGCTGGACTGTACGTCGGGTTGCAGCGCTGGTTGTCTCCGGCACTCTTCTGGTCAGACCTTGTCAATCTCGTGCTATGCATCGTGGCGGGTGTCGGAGTCTACACTCTAGGCTGCGTTTTGCTGCAGGTTCAGGAAGTCGCCGAACTGGGCCGCGCTGTCCGGCGCAGCTTTCAGTGAAAGGCAGGGGTCAGGACGTGACCGTGATCGTTGACGTGCTCGTGCACGTGCTCGTGGCCGTCATCAGTATGTTCCATGTGGGTGCTTTCGATGCTATCAGTTGCCAAAATCGTTGAATTGTGATCATCGTTCTTCGGGCAATTTGAAGATGACCCACAACGATGTAGCGCGGATTGACACGGATTAAGCGGATTAGGCGGCTTGGGTATGAGTTGAAGTCGTCGGCAATCAATCCGTGTTAATCCATGCTAATCCGATTAATCCGCGCTAACTGATCATGCTCTTAAACGGCAAGCACGATACCGCTCACAAAAATTGGAACAAGCTCGCCATGAATTATTTAGAAGCTGAAATGGTGGAAGCCTACCCCGCCGTTGAACTCTCGGATGCGCTGTCATGAGCGATGCGCCGCTTGCTTTGCTGAACCGCTATGAGGAGTACCTCGAGGTTGAAAAAGGACTTTCTTCCAATACCCTGCAATCGTACCGGCGCGACCTGGAGCGCTTTCTCGAATTCCTCGCCGATCGAGATCTCAGCGTCAAGCGAGTCGGCCCGGACGATGTTCTCGATTACCTTGAATACTTGAGGCGTCGGCTGTCGCCGCGGTCATCGGCCCGCGCCCTGGCGAGTTTGCGTGGCTATTACCGTTTTCTTCTTTTGGAAAACATCGTCGCCTCCGATCCCACCGAACAGACTGAATCCCCTCGGATGTGGCAGTCGCTGCCGAAGTATCTTTCCTATGAAGAAGTCGACCAACTGCTGGCCGCGCCCGCCGACCAAGACAGTCTGGGCGCGCGCGACGGCGCTATGATCGAAGTGCTTTACGCAACCGGCCTGCGGGTCACTGAGCTGGTACAGCTCAAGGTTGCGGAAACGCATTTGGAGGTGGGATATCTTAAGACGCTTGGCAAGGGCAAGCGAGAACGGATCGTCCCGTTGGGCCGCTCCGGAGTGCGCGCCGTCCGGCGATACCTGAAGTTCCGTCCGCATCTGGCCCGCAGGCGCGAGAGCCCGTACCTGTTTCTTTCCACCCATGGCAAGCCGATGACGCGCCAGCGTTTCTGGAGAATACTGCGCCAGTACGGCAAGGCAGCGGGAATCACCAAGCCGATCACCCCTCATCTGTTGCGTCATTCCTTTGCCACGCACTTGCTGGAAAACGGCGCCGATCTGCGCGCCGTGCAGATGATGCTCGGCCACGCCGACATCTCGACCACTCAGATCTACACGTACGTCACCCGCGAGCGGATGAAAAAGATTTATGAGAAGCATCATCCTCGGGCCTGACGGACCAGTCGCCAGAGAGTCGCCAGCAAGGAGTACCGGCCGCCTGGCCGTGGTCAGAAGCAGGAATGCAAAGAAGATGCGGCAAGCACGTGTGGCACAGGGCTCCAGCCCTGTGTGCTTTTCTTATCCAACAACAGAGCATGTCCCAAGCACCGGCACTAGTGGTCTGTAACATCTGAATTGGTAGCAACAACATTGATCCGCCTCCGCGGGTGGCTGTGGGAAAACTGGGGGCCGGTTTTTGACCGGCTTCACCACAGAGACCCAGCGCGGCATGAGCCGCAACCGTATGCCGTATTGCCGTATGCCGCAGGCCGGCGACGGTGCACCAACAGAGCCGCGACCGTGAGGGAGCGGGCAGGCAGTTTGAAGGCGTAATCGAGAATCGTC
>JBPCNK010000122.1:0-8122 GCA_051001345.1 Acidobacteriota bacterium
GCCGGCGGCCAAACCCTGAATCCCCCCGTACCTGCGAACCGGGCCGCAATTAACGGCGCCGCGAGCGACGCGAGCGGGTCCGCTGCGCTCATTTTGCTCTACACGTTTCATAAACACGGATGTGGGCAGCCCTCGTTGGCAGGTCCGGAGAGTCTGATCGGAAAATGCAAGCACGGATTGACACGGATTAATCGGATTAATCCCTTGAGTCTGGCGCGACGACAATCCAACGTGTTCAATCCGATTAATCCGTGTTGATCCGCGCTGGCAATTTTGATCATTGGGTCCGCTCAAGTTGTTGCAGCCGGCGGCACTGACCCGCTCGCGTCGCTCGCGGCACCGTTCATGGTCGCCCCAAACCAAATCGACCCGCAAGTCGCGGCGGTTGGCGCGGACCCGCTCGCGGTCGCTCGCGGCACCGTTGATGGTCGCCCCTTTCGAAGACGCCACAATTTTGCAATTTCAGAAACTGGCTTCTAGTAAGCAAGGGCCGATCCTGCTAAAGTGTGCGAAATGTCTGATGCTACGAGCGGCGCGTGGAACATCGAGGAGGCATCTTACGTCTACCACGTCGACCGATGGGGTGACGATTATTTTTTCATCAACGATAGAGGACATGCCGCGGTTCGACCCGTCTATCAAGACGCACAGTCCATCGACATCTACGAAGTCGTCCAGGAAGTCCGCGATCGCGGAATTCAGCTTCCCTGCCTGATTCGATTCCAGGATCTGCTCAAGACCCGTGTCATCGAGCTCAACGAAGCCTTCACGAAGGCCATCACCGAATTCAACTACGAAAACGTCTATCGCGGCGTGTATCCGATCAAGGTCAACCAGCTGCACGAGGTCGTCGAGGAAATTATCGACGCGGGCGAGCCTTACGATTTTGGTTTGGAATGTGGATCAAAAGCGGAGCTGCTGGCCTGCCTGGCGCATTTGCACCGCGACAACATGCTGCTGGTGTGCAATGGCTACAAGGACCAGACGATGCTGCGGCTGATGATGGCGGGCCGGCAGCTTGGGAAAAACGTTTTGCCCGTGCTCGAGAAGCGCCGCGAGTTCGACGACCTGATGGCGGCAGCCGAAGCGATGCAGGTGCGGCCCGCCTTCGGCGTCCGCGTGAGGCTCTCCTCGCAGGGCAGCGGCCGCTGGGCGGAATCAGCGGGCGAACACTCCAAGTTCGGCATTTCTCTGCCGAAGATTCTGGAGCTGGTGGGCCTGCTGAAGAAACGCGACCTCAGCGACAGTTTTCAGCTGCTGCACTTTCACCTCGGCTCGCAGATCAGCGACATCCTCAACGTCAAGGCCGCCGTCAAAGAAGCCGCGCGCGTCTATGCCAAACTGATTCGCATGGGTCTGAAGATCCAGTACCTCGACCTGGGTGGCGGCTTGGGCGTTTCCTACGAGGGAACCCGTTCGGGTCGCGATCACGCCATCAATTACACACTGCAGGAATACGTCAACGGCGTGGTGTATACCGTCAAGGAAGTCTGTGACGCCGAGGACGTGCCACATCCGATCCTGGTTTCCGAAAGCGGGAGGTCGCTGACTGCTTACCACTCAGTTCTTGTCGTCGGCGTGCTGGGAGCGACCACCCGCGAAAGCGAAGAAGAGAAGAATCATCAGTTGACACCTGTAGCGATCGGTGAAGACGACCACGAGACGGTGCGTGAACTGGGCGAGCTGAACACAGGGATGAACGGCGAGATGGAGCTCTCTCAGGTCATGGAAGTGTACCACGACGCCAAGCAGCAACGCCAGGAGGCGAATCTGCTGTTCTCACTCGGGTACCTGACGCTCGAGGAAAAGGCAAAGGTCGAACAGCTTTTCTGGCGCGTCAACGGGAAAATAGCCACCCGCATCGAGGGCCTCGACCAGGAGGATGTACCCGAAGAGCTCCGCAAACTTCCGTTGCTGTTGACCGATCAGTACCTCTGCGATTTCTCCATATTCCAGAGCATTCTCGACCACTGGGCCATCGATCAGGTCTTCCCGATCATGCCCTTGCATCGTCTGGACGAACGTCCGCTGCGGCGCGGCACACTGCACGACCTGACCTGCGACAGCGACGGCAAGGTCGACATGTTTATCGACGTGGCGGGCGTGAAGCCGTACCTGGAACTTCACAGTGTTGAGAAGGATGAGTCCTATCTGCTCGGATTTTTTCTGATGGGCGCCTATCAGGACATCCTCGGCGACATGCACAACCTGTTTGGTCGCGTCAACGAAGTGCATGTCTACGCCGATCAGGAGGAACCCAGCGGTTTTTACATCGAGAAAGCGATCAAGGGCACCACGGTCGAAGAGGTCGTCCAACTGGTTCAGTACTTCCCGGCGGATCTGCGCAAGCGCATGGACCGGATTATCCAACAGCAGGTACGCGGCACCAACCTGCGGGCTGTCGAAGGTGTGCGCATCATGGAGCAATACAACGCCGCGCTGGGCGAGCAAACCTACTACACCTATTGGCCCAACGAGCCGGACTCGCGCAAGTCCAAGCCGGAGACTCAATCCGAAACCCCGGCAGAAGCGTCAGAGCCGCGCGCGTAAGCGAGTCGGGCAAATTGGTGCGACTGATTACCCGCTGGCTTACGCGCGCGGCTCTGTAAAGTCCTCGCCTGGAGCCTGATCCCATGGATTCGTCGCTCATCTACGATTGGAACGAACTCGGCCGGACACCGGTCGGAAAACCGGTGACATTCGACGACGAGACGCTGCGCGACGGACTGCAGTCCCCTTCGGTCATCGACCCTCCCATCGAAAAAAAACTCCAGATTTTGCACCTCATGGAGAATCTCGGAATCGAGAGCGCCAATATCGGCCTGCCCGGCGCCGGCCCACGCGCGGTAGCTGACGTCGAGCGCCTGGCACGCGAGATCGTTACGTGCCGGATGAAGCTGCGCCCCAACTGCGCGGCGCGCACGACACCGGCCGACGTTCGCCCCATCGTCGAAATCTCCCAGCGTGTGGGCATCGCAATCGAGGTGGCCACGTTCATTGGGAGCAGCCCCATCCGGCATTATGCGGAAGACTGGACGCTGGACCGCATGCTCACGGTCAGTGAGGAAGCGGTTCGTTTGGCCGTGGGCGAAGGGCTTCCAGTCATGTTCGTCACAGAGGACACCATCCGAAGCCGCCCCGAGACGATCGTGCAGTTGTACCGCTCGGCCATCGACTGGGGAGCCCGCGCCATTGTCTGCTGCGACACGGTCGGGCACGCCACGCCTCAGGGCGTGCGGAATCTGATCCAATATGTTCGCAGGGAGGTGATTGAACCGACCGGACGGGCCATCCGGCTGGATTGGCATGGGCACAGCGACCGGGGGCTGGCCGTCATCAATTCGATCGCCGCCGTCGAGGCAGGCGCCGATCAAGTCCACGGTTGCGGACTTGGCATAGGCGAGCGTGTGGGCAATACGCCCATGGACCTGCTGTTGGCTAACTTGAAACTGATGGGCTATATCGACCGGGACCTGACCTCGTTGCGTTTGTACGTCGAGGCGATCTCCGAGGCGACGGGGATTCCGATTCCGGCTAATTATCCGGTTTTCGGAAGGGACGCGTTTCGAACAGCAACCGGTGTGCACGCGGCAGCCGTCATCAAGGCGCTACAAAAGGGCGACACGAAACTGGCCAACGTTGTGTATTCGGGAGTTCCTTGCCACGATTTCGGACTGGAGCAACAAATTGAGATCGGTCCGATGAGCGGGAAATCAAACGTCATCTACTGGCTGAGGCGCCGCCAGATCGAGCCGGACCATTCCACTGTCGAGCGCATCTTCGCGATGGCCAAACAATCTGATCGAGTTTTGACGGAGACTGAAATCTTGTCGGCGGTCCGTTCAAGTGGCAAGTGATCAGTGACAGGAATACAAGGAAGACCTAAGCGGCGAGCAGCGTTCGTCATGAATAATCCAGGCTAGTGACGCTCTGCGGTGCAGCGAAAAACGGCTTCACCACAGAGACACAGAGGACACAAATAAAATACAGAGAAAATGACTGCCTCAGTAAGTTCGTTGAGATGCATACTTTGAATTACGGACAGCCGGTCTCGTAAGCCCGCTTCTCTCTGTGTTCCTCTGTGTCCCCTGTATTACCAATTGGTGAAATCTTGTTTTTTAGGCAAGATTTTTTGATCTCGCTTCCTATTTACCGGCCCGCGGCCTTCCGGCCGCGGCTCTGTTGGCGCTCCGTCGCAAGCCTGCGGCATACGGCATACGGCATACGGTTGCGGCTATGCCGCGCTGTGTCTCTGTGGTGAAGCCGGTCAAAAATCGGCCCCCAGTTTTCCCATGGAGCCCGCGGAGGCGGATCAATACTGTTGGTTACCAATGCAGATGTCACAGGCCACTGGGAACGAACTACGAGTTACGAGGTTACGAGGTTCGAAGTTACAAGGAGGTTACGAATTACCAGTTACAAGTTACGAAACTTGGTTCGTAATTCGTAACTCGGACGGACCCTAGATTTCAACAATCTCCGCTTCCTTCGTCTTGGAGAGCTGGTCGATCGATCCGATATATTTGTCGGTCAGCTTCTGGACTTCTTCGAGAGCTTCCTTTTCCATGTCCTCGGAGATCTGTTTCTCCTTGAGTTGTTTCTTCAATTTTTCGTTGCCGTCGCGGCGGATCTGACGGATGGCAGTACGATGCTCCTCGGCCACCTTGTGGACGTGCTTGGCCAGCATCTGGCGGCGCTCCTGGGTCAGTGGCGGGACCGGAACACGAATCACCTTTCCGTCCGAGGAGGGGTTGATCCCCAGATCGGAAGTCCTCAGGGCCTTCTCGATGGCCTGGCTGGCCGAGACATCCCACGGCTGGATCGTGATCATCGTGGGCTCCGGCACATGCAGCGTGGCCAGCTGATTCAGGGGTGTCTGTGTGCCGTAGTACTCGACAACGATGTTGTCGAGTAAGTGCACTGAGGCGCGGCCCGTCCTGACCGATGCCAGTTCGCCCGACAGGTCGGCGATCGTTTTTTCCATCCGTTTTCTGGTTTCTTCAATGACTGGTTTGGTCATGGCTGTTGAAGTGTGATGTCAGCGTCACAGGCTACCCGCCTGTGCTTCCGGTTCGGCGGCTCCGATCAACGAGCCGATGGGATGTCCCAGCACGGCTCTCTTGATGTTGCCCTTTCGCTTCAGGTTGAATACCAGAATCGGCAGATCGTTGTCCATGCACAGCGAGATGGCCGTCGTGTCCATGACTTTCAAGCCCTTTTCGAGAACCTGCAGGTAGGTCAAGCGCTCGAAAAGGCGCGCATCCTTATTCTTCATAGGATCGCTGTCATAGACGCCGTCGACCTTTGTGCCCTTCAAAATGACGTCTGCTCGGATTTCCATGCCGCGCAACGCCGAAGCTGTGTCCGTCGAAAAGTAAGGATTGCCTGTTCCGGCTGCGAAAATGACGACGCGGCGCTTTTCCAGATGCCGGATGGCCCGGCGCCGGATGAAGGGTTCGGCGACTTCGGCCATGTGAATGGCCGACAGCACGCGCGTATAAATATTCCTGTTTTCCAAAGCGCTTTGCAGCGCCAGCGCGTTGATGACCGTCCCCAGCATTCCCATGTAGTCGGCGGTGACTCGCTCCACGCCCATTTGGGAAGCATTGACGCCGCGGATGATGTTGCCGCCGCCGACTACAATCGCGATCTCGACGCCGAGGCTGTGGACATCGACGATCTCGTCGGCGATTTCTGCGGCCACAACCGGGTCGATGCCGAAGGGCTGTTCACCGATAAGGACTTCCCCGCTGAGTTTGATCAGAACACGACGGTATTTGGGTTTCTCATCGGCAGGCGGCATAACCTATTCTCCGATTTTATATCGGACAAAACGCTTGACGCTGATGTTTTCCTTGATCGTTGCGATTTTGGAATCGATATGTTCTTTGACCGTCGTGTCGGGATTCTTCACAAAACTCTGATCGTAGAGGCAGTTTTCGGCGAAATACCGTGACACTTTCCCTTCGACGATCTTCGCAAGAATCGCCTCCGGTTTGCCCGATTGCCTGGCCTGTTCCCGGTAGACATCCCGTTCACGTTCCAGAATATCCTCAGTGACCTCGTCGCGTCGAACATATTTTGGATCGGTCGCGGCTATGTGCATGGCCACATCCTTGACCAGTTGCTGGAAATCATCGGTGCGCGCGACAAAATCGGTCTCGCAATTCAGCTCGACCAGCACGCCGATCTTGCCGCCTGGATGGATGTAGGCAGACACGATCCCTTCCGAAGTGGTTCGGCCGGCTTTGCGAGCCGCCGAAGCCAGACCACGTTTGCGCAGGATCGTGACGGCTTTTTCGAGATCGCCTTCGGCCTCCTGCAGCGCGGCCTTGCACTCCATCATGCCGGCGCTGGTTTTCTCTCGAAGTTCCTTAACTAATGCTGCGGGAATTTCCATTCAGCTCTCCAGTTTCTCGTAAAAATGCGGGACAAGTTGCTGCGGCATCAGGTGGCCCAGCGCGGCGTAGTCGCAATCAAAAGTCCCAAGTGGCCAGTCACGCTTCAGCCTGGGGCCTTTTCAACCGAAAACGCCCGGCTCAAAACCGGCGCCACTTCGGCTCTCCAAAATGGGTTTGAATCGAAAACCACAGGCTGGAAGCCTGCGCCACCTACGATTCGGTCTCGACCTGAACTTCGTCGGTCTGTGGAGCTTCCGAGGACCCCTCTGGCGCAGCGCCCGCGTCCTCGGCGGCAGCCAGCGGAGATGGTTCGGGAAGCTCTGCTACCGGTTCAGCAGGTGCAGGAGCAGATGGCGCTGTAGCAGTTTTCTGGCCGGCGGCAGCCTCGTCACCCTCGCCCGGTTTGGCAGGCGGTTTGCGGCGCGCAGGTTTCTTGCGGGGATCGACCGGTTTGGCCATTCCGGCGGCAACTTTCTTCTCTTCCCGCACCCGCGCCTGGGCGGCGCGATCGGTCTCGGCAGCCGCTTCGGCCGCGGCCTTCTCCTCGGCTGCAATCTTCTCTTCAATCTCGCGGCGCTGGCGATACAACTCGTGTCCAGACAAGATGGCGTCGGCCATCGTCGAAGCGAAGAGGCGTACTGCACGCAGCGCGTCGTCGTTGCCCGGAATGACAAAATCGACATCGTCGGGGTCGCAGTTGGTGTCTACGACGGCGATGATCGGAATGCCCAGCTTCTTGGCTTCCTGGACGGCGATGCTTTCCTTGCGGGAGTCGACGATAAAAATCGCCTCCGGTAATCGGGTCATTTCCTTGATGCCCGACAGGTTCTTGTCGAGCTGGTGCAGCTGCCGATCCAGACGCGACTGTTCCTTTTTGGAAAACTGGTTGAACGATCCATCCAGTTTCATCAGCTCAAGCTGTTTGTAGGTCTTAATCGAGTTCTGGATCGTCGCAAAGTTGGTCAGCAGTCCGCCCAGCCAGCGGTGGTTGACATAGAACATGTTGCAGCGTCGGGCTTCCTCGGCGATGGCATCTTGCGCTTGCCGCTTGGTTCCAACAAATAGGACCGTCTTGCCTTGCTGGGCCAGTTCACTGACAAACTGAACGGCGCCCTTGAAGAGGCGCAACGTCTTTTGCAGATCGATGATGTAAATGCCATTGCGCTCGCCAAAGATGTATTCCTTCATCTTCGGGTTCCAGCGTTTGGTCTGGTGCCCAAAATGAACACCCGCTTCCAACAACTGCTTCATTGAGATCGATGTCAAACAATTCCTCCCACCGGTTTATCGCTTTGAGAACTGGAAGCGCTTGCGGGCGCCCTTCTGGCCGTACTTCTTGCGTTCCTTGATCCGGGAGTCCCGGGTCAAAAGTCCCACCTTCTTGAGCCGGGCGCGCAGCTCCAGATTGAAATCCAGCAACGCGCGTGAAATCCCAAGCCGGGTCGCTTCAGCCTGACTGGTGGGACCGCCACCGTTTGTATTGACGTAGATGTCAAATTTGTCGACGTTGTCGGTCAGTTGCAGCGGTTGTTTGATCTTCATCCGCAGCGTTTCATTTTTGAAGTATTCGTTGAATTCCCGCTTGTTGACCATGATCTGGCCGGAACCGGGAATGAGGAAGACGCGCGATGTGGAGGTCTTGCGCTTGCCCGTGCCGTAATATTGGATATCTGCCAAACGACTCGCTCCTTCTACAGTTCGATCGTCACGGGTTTCTGAGC
>JBPCNK010000123.1:0-5045 GCA_051001345.1 Acidobacteriota bacterium
CCCCCTCGCCCGCGTGCAGGCGCAGGCGGTCCCGCTTCCGGCCGCCGTCCCTGCCTCTTTCTGTTTCTTCGTCCCCCCCTTTTCCCTTTTTTTCCCCTCTTCCTTCTCTCTCTTTTCCTTCTCTTCCTTCTTTTCTTCTTCTTTCTTCTTGCGGCCGAAACCGCCGAAGATTTTTCCGACGCTCTTGACTGAAGGAATCGAACTCTGTTCCTCCTCGCGCTGTTTCTGGGCCGACGCCTGTTGCTGCGATGATTCGGCGCCGCTTCCGGTCACTCCCATCGAAACAACTGTTCGTACCGGAAACCCTTCGAATTTGGCCTGCTGGCGCTGCGCTTCCTGCATACCTTCCACAACGCGGGCGTCGGTCATGAATGCCTGCAGCATCCCCATCATTTGCGGAGTCCCCAGCTTTTCGGCGAAGCGCCGGCCAAATTCATTGACCTCGGCTGCTCCGGCCACACCCTTGGCTAGCCAGAGACTGCTGTTGACGTCGAAGTTGCCGGTGTCGCCCGATTTCTTGTCCTTGGCTTCCAGTGTGATGGTGACTTGCGTCTCACTGGCCGGGTAGCCGGCAATCGTGGCCGTCTGGCCCGTCTGCTTGACGGAAATACGAGGCGTCAACTGGACGTCTTCCTTCTCATTCTTTTTCCCGGAGGATTCGCGCATCTTGCGAAGGGCTTCGTCCATCTGGGCCCGCAGCTCGGCGAACGTGACAACCGAGTACGTCTTCTTCTTGGGATCGATCGAAATCATGAGTTCTTTGTCTAAGTCGACGATCTGGATGCTTTGCAGGTTGTTATTGCTGCTCGTCTCGGTCCGCATCTTGCCGCCCTTGAGGTAGTGGGCGGCGGCGATATTGTCCAGGTTCTGTCCGGACATTCGAATGATAGCCTTCATCGCCCCGCCAAACATGGCGCCGTCGATTTTGCTGACATCTTTGTACGTAACATCGGCAAACACACTGCCTGCCGCGAGCAGCGCACACAGGAACGCAACACACAAACGACCGCGGAACTTCATAAAACTCCTCCTGAAAATAAGAATCAGCCTGTACTGTTATAGCGCCCGATCTCTAAAATGGCAAGGATCGGACAATCTCACCAACAGCACAGGGCCGCGCGCGTAAGCAAGCGGGCAATCAGTGCCACCGCTGTCAGTGCCCGGATCAGAATACAAACCGGCGGCGGTGATCCCGCTCACCAGTCGTGCGCCAGCGCCTGCGTAATGCGACATTCGCTTAGTCCATGTACTCTGCGCCTCACTCCCGAAAACGCAAGCGAATCAGCGTCCCCAGCAGTGAAAACCCATCGCGCCAGCGAATCTTCTTGCCGGCAGCGATGTCGCGCGGAGCGTAATCGATCGGCACCTCGACGATTTCAATGCCGCGGCGCCGCAGTTTGGCTGTGACCTCAGCGCAGAATTCAAAACGCATTGTCTTCAGGTCCAGCGAGCGCAGCAACGGCGTTTCAAACACCTTGTAAACGCACGACTGGTCGCTGATCGGCCGACCGGGGAACAGCAGGTTGGCCGTCCCCGTCAGGATACGGTTGGCTGCCAGGTTGGCCCAATGCATTCCGGATGGCCAGCGCGACTTCAAAAAGCGCGATCCGAAAACCACCCGGCAGCGCCCCTCGAGCAGCGGAGGCAACAGGTGCTGGTAGTCATGGACAGCGCCCTCCAGATCGGCATCCTGAATGATCACATAATCACCGCTTACATGCGGCAACGCGGTCTGGATGGCTGCGCCCTTGCCCTCGTTGCGAGCGTGGCGAAGCAAGTTCAAGTTCGGGTATCGGGTGGCGAGACTTTCGACGATGGCAGCCGTTTGGTCCGTGGAGCCGTCGTCGACGACGATCAACTCCTTGCTCAGGCCCAGTGGCTCCAACGGCTCGGCGTAAATCAGCTCGATCACCTCGCCGATGGTCGCTTCCTCGTTGTAGGCGGGAATAATGACGGAGAGGCGTTTGGACACTTGATTGGACTCCCAGCTTACCAGAGCGTTCCAAGTGCTGCCAGGTTTTCAGGCTGATTGAAAGTGTACGCTTGACTTATCAGGTATGAATTCATACCATTCAGGTATGAAAAGCACAGTCAGTGAAAAGGGGCAGGTTACGATCCCAAAACCCTTGCGGGACAGCCTTGCGTTGGTTCCGGGTACGGAGATCGAATTCGAGGAGCAAGACGGGGTCCTGGTTGCCCGCCGCGTTGTGAGCGCCGATCCACTCAGTCACTTGATAGGGCTCCTACCCCGAACGGACGTAGACGCCGCGTTGACAAACTTGCGCGGACCGGGTTGGAACTCAGCACTCGATGAAGGGATCCGTGGTCACCGCCGTCGATAGTTCTGTACTCCTCGACGTGCTGACCGATGATCCGGTCCATCGCGCTCGGTCTCTTGAGGCCTTACGCAAGGCTCGGCAGGCTGGTGCGCTCCTGGTTTGCCCGATCGTCTGGGCAGAAGTGCGGGGGTTTTTTGAAGACCCGACGGTAATGCACACGGCCTTCAGCGAGGCAGGAATCGCCTTTGACTTGTTCGATCAGGAGTGTGCGGACTTGGCTGGAACGCTTTGGCACAAGTACCGTAGGAGTGGCGGGTCGCGCACTCGACTGATTGCCGACTTTCTGATCGGCGCACACGCTCAGGCACGGGGCGGACGCCTGCTGACTCGGGATCGCGGATTCTATCGTCGCTACTTCAGCCTCGAGCTGCTGTGAAAATGCCCAATAGTTGGTGGTGTCGTGATGTCGGAATGAAATGCTCGCCACCTACTCGGGTAGATTGACGTGAAACTCAGCATCGGGATCATTCATTGGAATGCGGTCGATGAGCTGCGGCGTTGCCTGCAAGCGTTCAGTCGCGCGCAACTGCCCCAGCCTTGCGAGTTGATCGTCGTCGACAACGCGTCGCAGGCGCCGACCGACGGCCTGGTCGAAGAATTCTCCCATGTCCGCTGGATCCTCAACGGTTTCAACGCGGGATTTGCCGGAGCTTGCAATCAGATTGTGGACAGCTCCAGTGGCGAACTGATTCTGTTCTGTAACCCGGACATCGAGGCCGGCGGAACATCCGTCATGCGATTGTTGGAGGTCCTCGATGGAACTCCCCGCGCCGCGGTTGCGGCGCCGGCGCTGGTGGATTCACAAGGCAGGTTACAAAGCCGAAGTGTTCGCCGGCTGCCGACAATCTCGTCGGTTACCTCAGATTTGATATTCCTTGATGAACTGCGCCGGGCTGCGCCGCCAATCGCCCCGCCCGTAGGTCCGCCCCGGAAGATCCAGCAGCCGGCCGGAGCTTGCCTGATGATTCGCCGCACCGCACTTGAAGAAGTGGGCCGCTGGGACGAGCAGTTTTATCCTGCCTGGTTTGAGGATGTCGATCTTTGCCGTCGATTCGAGCGTGCGGGCTGGGAGATCCTGTGGGTCCCCGACAGTCAGGTACTGCACGTGGGCGGCCAGTCTCTAAACACGTTGGGCTTTCATAAATTTATCGCGCTGTATTACGTCAACCTGCGGCGCTACTTCAGAAAACACCATGCCCCCGCCGCAGCACTTTACGTCGCGCTCCTGAGCCGCTGCGCCCTGGTGCTGCGGCGGATTCTGGTGAGGCGCACTTGACGGCGCGCGTCCTGGCCGGAATCGTAACGTTTAATTCGGCCGACACGATCGAAGTCTGTATCGAATCGCTGCTGGCGCAGCAGGATGTCGAACTGCGCGTCATCGTCGTCGACAACGCGTCGACAGACGACACACGCCAGCGGTTGGCGCGTTTCGCCATCGATGTTCGGGTTTCCGGCACAAACTTGGGTTATTGCGAAGCCTATAACCGGATCCTGCAGGATGCATCCGAAGAATGGATCCTCGTCCTCAATCCCGACGTGATTCTTCTGCCCGGCTTCGTGTCGATTCTGGTGCAGGCGGCCGAGCGCCGCTGTGAGGTCGGATCGGCCAGCGGAAAACTGTTGCGCTGGGACCAGGATCGTGCCGTCATCGATTCGGCCGGAATCATCGGCCGGCCACAACAGCGTCACTTGGATCGCGGCGCTGGAACAGAAGACCGCGGCCAGTTTGACGAACCCTGTTATGTCTTTGGCGCAAGCGGCGCTGCCGCCCTTCATCGCCGGGCGATGCTTGAGGACATCCGTTTGGACGGAGAGTACTTCGCGAATGATTTCTTCGCCTATCGCGACGACGTCGATCTGGCCTGGCGCGCCCAGATTCAAGGATGGAAATGCGTATACGTCCCCGCGGCTGTTGCGCGGCACCGGCGGCGAGTGGTCCCCGAGCGAAGACGGGCGCTGCCGCCTGAGCTGAATTTCCACTCGGTCAAAAACCGCTGGCTGCTGCGCTGGCGCAATCTCCACTGGAAGATCTACCTGCGTTATTTTCTGCCCATTACGTTTCGAGATCTGCAGGTTCTGGGTTACGTGGTGCTGCGCGAGCGGACGTCGCTGCCAGCGCTGCGGCTGGCCTGGGGTCTGCGCGCCCGCCACAAAGCATGCGGCCGCCAAATCGAGCGCCTCCGCCGCGTCGGTCTTTCCTATCTTTCCCAGTGGTTCCGCAAAGAAACATTGCCGCTGGACAAGTGAGGTGGCACCGTATGCGAGCGGGCAATCAGTGGCGCCAAAACTAAAAACGAGCAGTCGCCCCAACTAGTGGCCTGTAACCTCTGAATTGGTAGCAACAACATTGATCCTCCTCCGCGGGCGGCTATGGGAAAACTGGGGCAGAGTTTTGACAGGCTTCACCACAGAGACACAGAGGACACAGAGGAACACAGAGAAAACCGCGCGAACGAGTTTTATGAACTTCCTTCGATCGCAGCACGGAGGACTGTCACAGTAAGTTCGTTGACATGCATACTTAGAATTACAGACAGCCGGTCGTTGGTACGAAGTTTTTCTCTGTGTCTCCTCTGTGTCCTCTGTGTCTCTGTGGTCCGCAAAGGGTCACTAGCCCGGATTATGCATGAAGCATGAATGAAAAAAGCCTCGATGTGGTACAAAGGCAGTAACGACACGGCTTTTGGACCAGCAAGGAGGCTTTTT
>JBPCNK010000124.1:0-26043 GCA_051001345.1 Acidobacteriota bacterium
GGGTTGTAGATTGGTGAACCAAAAACGACTTCATCAATCCGCAATCCGCAATCCGCAATCCGCAATCGTAGTATTCCCCGCTCTCTCGAATTGAATGGACAAGACCCGCACTGAGAAAGATTCCATCGGTACGAAAGCCGTTCCTTCTGACGCCTACTACGGAATCCAGACAGCCCGCGCTTTAGAAAACTTTCCGGTCAGTGGAATCCGCGAACACCCAGCCTTCATTCGCAGCTATGTGATGGTCAAGAAGGCGGCCGCCGAGACCAATCTCGAACTGGGCGTCCTGGACCAGTCGATCGCCGGGCCGGTGATTCAGGCCTGCGACGAGATACTGGCGGGACGTTTCCTGGACCAGTTTGTCGTCGACGTCTATCAGGCCGGCGCCGGGACCTCTTTCAACATGAATGTCAACGAAGTTCTCGCCAACCGGGCGCTGGAGATTCTCGGCAAGCCGCGCGGCGACTACAAGGCGGTCAACCCTAACGACCACGTCAACATGGCGCAGTCGACCAACGACACATTTCCGACGGCGATGCGCGTGGCGGGCCTGGTTTTGCTGCAGGAACTGTTTCCGGCCGTGGAGACCCTGCGCGACGAGCTCGAAGTGAAGGGCAGGCAGTTTGCGACTGTGATCAAGTCAGGCCGGACGCACCTGCAGGATGCGGTTCCGATCACCCTTGGACAGGAGTTCGCCGCTTACGCGGCGGCCATCGAGCGCGCGCTGCGTGTGTTGCGCCGCGACAGCGAGGAGTTGTCCCACTTGCCGATTGGCGGGACCGCCGTGGGAACCGGCATGAACATGCCGCCCGGGTACCGTTGGAAGGTTTGCGAACGGCTGACGCGGTATACGGGTGTCCAGTTTCACGCGGCCGGCGATCCCCGCGAGTTGACCCAGAGCAACTACGCCGTGGCGGCTGCGTCCAGCGCGCTGAAAAACCTGGCGCTCGAGTTGACTCGGCTGGCCAACGACCTGCGGCTTTTGGCGTCGGGTCCATTCACCGGATTTGACGAGATCAACCTGCCGGCCGTCCAGCCAGGCTCGTCGATCATGCCGGGCAAAGTCAATCCCGTCATGGCCGAATGCCTCAACATGGTGGCCTTCCAGGTCATCGGCAACGATCTGACCATTAGCCTGGCCGTTCAGGCCGGGCAGCTGGAACTGAACGTGATGATGCCGGTGATGGTTTACAACCTGCTGCACTCCATCGAGATTCTCAAGAATTACCTGCCTGTCTTCGTCGACAAGTGCATCCGGGGATTGACCGCCAACGAAGAGCGCTGCCATTACTACTTCGAGCACAGCCCTTCGCTGGTGACAGCTATCAACACGATCATCGGCTACTCCAACGCGGCCGAGATCGCCAAGGAGTCGGTCAAGACGGGTAAGACCATCCGCGAGTTGATCCGCGAAAAGAAAATTCTGACCGACGAACAAATCGAAAAGATTTTCAACCCCGAATTCATGACCCAGCAGGCGGAGAAAAGGACTAAGGACTAAGGGCCAAGGACTAAGGACCAAGGACCAAGGACCAAGGACTAAGGACCAAGGACTAAAGGCGATCACGATCTTAAGAGTTCGTGAACTCGTAACTCGTAACTCGTAACTCGTCCTTCGTCCTTAGTCCTTTCTCAACAGATGCCGCCCATTTCGAACGTTGCGACGATGTCCTGAGAAATCAGATTTTATCCGGGACGACGTACGGTTTCCGATAGCTTCGACCGAGAAGCTTATCGGCTTCTTCATCGCCTACGAACCGCTCGCTCTTTGAGTCGAACTCCACCGATCGCCCCAGCCGGTAAGAAATGTTGCCCAGGTGGCAGAGCGTCGTCGAGAGATGACCCTCCTCGATATCGGCGTTGAGATCCTGGTATTTGCGCGACCGGACGGCTGCGATGAAGTTCTCAAAATGCGCCTGTCCGCTGTCGTCTTTTCCATCGCCGGTAAAGATTGGACCGGGCTCGTTCTTCTTTCCAAAATAAACCTGGGCCTTGTCGTCTCCAAGCTTCATCCAGCCCTTCGAGCCGAAAATGAAAACGCCTGCCGCTTCTGGGGGACCGGCATGCCAGTTGCGCAGGTCGCAATGAAGCTCGGTGCCGTCGGCGTATTCGTAGGAGGCGTACTGCGTGTTGGGAGTTTCCTGACTGGTCGGAGCGCCCGCTTCATAAAGGCCGCCGATGCAGTGAGCCTTGCGCGGATGCTCCTGCTTTCCAAGGGCCCACCGCACTACGTCCAGCGAGTGGACGGCCGTATTTCCCAGGTCGGTCGTGCCGTAATCCCAGAACCAGTGCCAATGATAGTGGAATCGATCCTCGTTGAATGGACGCAACGGAGCCGGCCCCAGCCACAGATCATAATTGACCCCTTGCGGGACCGGGCTATCGGCATGAACGGCGATAGGATCTCTGGTTCTGTAGATGGTGGTTTTCGCGGAGTAGACTTTCCCCAGTCCGCCCTCACGCAGGAACTGAATAGCTTTTGCCAAGGCTGGATTGCTGCGCCTCTGAGTTCCCACCGCTACAACGCGGTTGTACTTTCGAGCGGCCTGAATCATTTTTCGCCCCTCGGCGATGTTGTGGCAGACCGGCTTCTCGACGTAGACGTCTTTTCCTGCCTGGCAGGCCCAAATCGTCATGAGCGCATGCCAGTGATCGGGAGCGGCGATGGTAACGGCGTGCACGGCCGGATTCTCGAGCACCCGGCGGAAATCCGTTTCGGGCTTGGGATCGCCTCCCCACTTCTCCTTCATGAAGGGCAATGAAGACTTGAAATGGCGCTCGTCGACGTCCACTACATGGGTGACACGGACATTGGAGATCGTGGAGAGATGTTCATAGTGGTCCAGGCCGCGGCCTCGCCCCGTCCACGTCGGATGGCCTTTGTTGTCGCCTCGGATACCGATGACCGCGATATTGACGGTGTCATTGGCGCTTGTCCGGGCAAAGCTTTCCTTGGGCAACGTTGCCAGTCCACCCGCCACGACGGCTGTTCTGGAGATGAAATCACGACGGTTCATGACGAAAATCCTCCTTCTACTTTGGGCACTGCCTCATATTTACCACTTCCGGCGTCTAAGCGTTATCGCTAATCCATATAAGGCTCCAGGCTCCAGGGAATTGCGGATTGCGGATTGAAATCACTCACAATTCCCCCGAGCCTGGAGCCTGAAGCCTGGAGCCTGAGGAAGCGACTGATGCGTTCAAGCGCCCGCTCGAGTTTCTGCGCGTCATACCCAAACCCAAACCGCAGATACCCATCCATCTCGAGTTGATCGCCCGGCACGACCAGCACGCTTTCGATTTTGCGCAGGGCTTCGACCAGCTCTGAAGAGCGGCGCCGCCGGCGGTCGCGCACCCAGCAGATGGCGCCCGCCTGCGGGCTCGTGTATTCGAAGTCGTCGGCGTGCTCTTCCAGCCACTTTTCCAGAATCGGGAAATTGGCTTGCAGGATCCCGCGCGTGCGCGCCAGGATGCGCTCGCGCTGCTGGGGCTCAAGCGCGAGCTGGGCCAGCAGGTCGCTTGGCGCCGCCACGGCAATGCTCGTGTAATCGCGGCAGGACCATAGTTCGGAAATCTTCTCGGCCGGCCCGGCGACCCATCCGATGCGCAGTCCGGGCAGACCGTAGGCCTTCGACAGGCCGCTCGTAATCAAGACACGGTCGTAGAGTCCCCAGAAACTCGGCGTCAACCGGCCGTCAAACTCGCTGCCCCTGTAAATTTCGTCGGCGACAATCCAGCAATTGAAACGCCCGGCCAACGCAACGATCCGCTGCATGGCGGCCTCCTCCAAAACGGCGCCGGTCGGGTTGTTGGGATTGCACACAACAATGGCGCGCGTCTTCTCGTTGACGGCCGACTCCAGTTCGTCCAAGTCGGGCTGCCAATTCAGTTCGGCTCTGAGAAAGAACGGGCGCAGCCGGATACCGTAATAGCGGGCCAAGCCGGGCATCTGCATGTACTGGGGCAGCATCATGGCGACTTCGTCGCCCGGTTCGAACAGATTCCAGCAGACAACAAAATTCGCCTCAGACCCGCCGTTTGTACACACCACATTGTCGACGGAAGCGCCGGCGTACATCGCGGCGATGGCCGCACGCAACTCGGGTGTGCCGTTGGTGTGGCCGTAGCCGAGCGGCAATTGCAGCAAAGGATCCGTTCCGGAAATCTCCAGCAGTTTTGCCGGAGTCAGCGGCTGGACGCCGCTCTCGGAAAGGTTGTATTCCACGTGGTTTTCCCACAGCGATTGCCAGCGCTCCATTTCAAAGGTAGGAATTTTCATGGCAGTGTTTATGACTCCGGGGTTTCAACGCCCCGGAGGAAGAGGACGCAGCCCTGGAAGGCACCGCCGGTGTCAGTGCCGTACCCGGAAGGGTACGGGTAATCGATGACGGCCATGAACACGTGCACGAGCACCAGCACGCCAACGAGCACGATCACGTCCTTAGCGGATGACAATGAGTTGTGGGACAGTTCCCAGCGCTGCTGCGATCACGACCACGTCCGGCTATTGCCCCCCTCCCTGACCCCTGACCCCTGACCCCGGACCCCTGATTTCTATCATTCCTATATCGGCCTCGACGGATTGGGTCTCGATTACGGCGCGACGACGGTCTGGGTGAACGTCAAACCGCAGATCGCGACGATTAGAATAAGTCGAGTACCACCGGATGCCGATCGGGCCGGAGGCCCGCTCTGGTTCTGCCCCGTCGAGGCGGACACGCCAAATGGATCCCCGCAGGTCGGGGCTGCCCCTCAACACGAATATCTCCTCTGAACTCCCCCACGCGTACCACACCACCCACCCCTGGAAAAGTATTCGCGAGCCGCCCGCCAGGTCATGGATCCATAGACCCGCCTCCGGGTCGCTTTCGCGTCGCGGTCCAACCAGCGAGGCAAAATGCTTTCCGTCGGGGGACCAGCGAAGAACACGACCACTCACATTTTTCAGCGCCTGTTTCTGGCTGCTTTTCGGATCAAATAACCAAGTCTGACCATCCGTGCCCCAAAACAGCAACCGGCCGTCAGGCCCCATGTCGGCGCCCCAGTCATCACCGGGCGCCACAGGGAGTTCTTCGGGCAGGTTGCCTGAAAGCGCGACCTGACGGGTGCGGCGCTCGCCCCCCGTTCCCGGCGACCGTGAGGTGAAGAGCAGTGCCTGACCGCCGGCGGACCAGCGTGGCCAGATATTGATGTATTGGTCGCTCACCAGTTGAATCGGCTCTGAGCCATCGGTATTCATCACCCAGATGCTTTCGCTTTCGGTGCCTCGGCGCGCTGAAAAGTAGGCGATGCGTTTGCCATCGGGCGAATAGGCCGGCGCCATCAGTGAGCGGGCCGAATCACGAGTCAGCCACTTCAGGATCGGAGGTCCGGCGACAGAGCCCAGGCTGACCTCAGCGAGGTTCTCGTTTGCGCGATAGCTCGAAAAAATGATTCGCTTGCCGTCGGCGGAAACATCGAGATCGGCGTCTTCGATTTGACCGGCAGTGATGCGCTCAGGAATGCCGTCGTGGGCGGAGATCTTCCAGATGTTTGTCGAGCCGCTGCGGCTGGACGAAAAATAAATGAATTGATCGTCGGGCGACCAGACGGGCGAAGCCACATTGACGTTGTCGCTGGTTAATTGTCGAACCTTACCCGTCGAAACTGAGGTTACAGCCAACTCGCCGTACGGGCCGCCAAAGCCGCGGCGCACAAAGATGATCTGCCGTCCATCATGAGAAAATGACGGCTGGCGGTAGGAACTCCCCGCCGTTTCCCCCTGCGAGAGAATTCTGGGATTGGCGCCCGAAGCCTCGCACAGCCCAAGGCCGCCGCTGGCCAGATCGGCGTAAGCAAGCAAACTACCGTCGGGGGACCACCCAGGATCAGCGGCGTTGGAAAGAATCCGGCGCGTCGGGCCGCCCAAAGCTGGAACGATCCAGATATCCTGGAGTCCGGAGTCATTCATCCGGGCGTAAGCGATTCTGGAACCGTCGGGCGACCAGCGGGGTCGTGACTCAAGATTTGAATCCCGGGTGATCCGTACCGGGTTCCCGCCCGTCACTAGACCGACCCAGAGATCGTACTGGCCGTCGCGGTTGGAGACGAAGACAACTGAACGGCCATCGGGCGACAGCGAAGGTTGACCTTCGACACCGGCGAAGTTGGTAACCACACTGAAGCGCATGTTGGGGTCGGCAGCCTCGAAGGGGTTTAACCTCCAAAGGAGAGCCGCCGCCGCGAGGATGCCCAGGAGCAGTCCTGCCAATCCCCAGACAAATGGCCGACTCCGGCTTCCGGCAGCCGCGCCTGTTGCCTCGGGGGCCGCCGTGAGCGCGTCGTCAATCTCAATCCGGGCGTCTCCGATGTGTTGCAGACGGCGATGAGGGTCTTTCTCGAGGCATCGCCGCACAAGGACGCGGATGTTATGGGGCGTGTTTGCCGGCAAGGCGGACCAGTCAGGTTCGCGCTCGAGTATTCTGGCGATGGTGTCGGAAGTCGTTTCTCGGGCGAACGTCTGTTGGCCCGTCAGCGCTTCGTAGAGAACGCAGCCAAACGACCAGATGTCGGTTCGATGGTCGACCGGCTTGCCCCGAGCCTGTTCCGGACTCATATACGCCGCCGTCCCCATCAGTACGCCGGGTTGAGTGTTAGCCGACAGGATGGTGGGAGACTGCGAAACATCCGCGGAGGAGGTCCCGACGGCAAAGGTCTTGGCAAGGCCGAAGTCCAATAATTTGATCTCGCCGTCAGGCGTTATCTTGACGTTGGACGGCTTCAGATCGCGGTGGATGATGCCCTTGCCGTGCGCCGTCTCCAGACCCTCGGCAATTTGGCGGCACAGCGTAAGAGCTTCTTCGACCGACAGCCGGTCGGCCTTCAAACGTTCGGCCAGAGTCACGCCGGGCACAAGCTCGAGGACGAGGAAGCCGACGCCGTCGAACGTCTCGAGTCCGTAGATTGCGGCTATTCGGGTGTGATTGAGCGCGGCCAGCGCTCGTGCCTCTTGTTCGAAACGCGCCAACCGCTCCGGATCGCGCGCGAAGGCATCCGGCAAGACTTTGATGGCGACATCCCGTCCGAGCTTCGAGTCGTGGGCCCGGTAGACTTCGCCCATCCCGCCTGCGCCGATTTTTTCCAGAATACGGTAGTGACCCAGCGTACCGCCAGTCATGAGGACTGGAGCAGTTTAACACCGAGTAGCGCTGGCATCTCGCCCAACCGATAAAACCCACCGGCTGGAAGCCGCCGCGACTGGTTTTTCTTTCGGTTTGGGCAACATCTCTGTCCTTCAGCGGCGCCGGCATACCAGAATTCTTTCTCTAGCTCGTGCAAATTTCTGATAAGCAGAGACCATGGTCGCAGAGCGCGTCGCAAGACCGCGGTGGTGGACAGCCGGAATGATCGGGGTGCTCGCCTGCTCGGCGGCCGTCGCGTCCCAGAACTTTGCGCGGTTCTTTAACCACGACAGTTTTTTCTACGTCGCGCGCGCGCCCAGTTCCTGGGCCCAAGTCGTGGCGTTGCTTGCCGGTCCAGACACTGCGCAACAATACCGGCCTCTGACACTTCTGCTGGCCGCGCTGCTCAAGCCGCTCTTTGACGCCGATCCGATCGGGTATCACGTCGTGGCCGTCCTGTTTCATCTGGCCAACGTCGTGCTGTGTGCAGTCGTGCTTGTTGGCCTCAGCCGCGATCGCGCCGTCAGCCTCGTGGGAACGTTCCTGTTCGGGTGTCAGGGGGTGGTTTTCTTCGCGGCCTACGACATGGGCTACGTTTCAGACTTTCTCTCGACCTTTTTTTGTCTGCTCAGTCTGATCTTTTTTCTAAAATTCTTAGAATCGAAAATGACCACAGCGATACTGGCGTCGCTGTTCCTTTTTGCCTGCGCTCTGTGGACGAAAGAGGTGACCGTAACTTTTGCAGTCGCACTGCTGGTTATCGCCTGGTGGAAGATCGGAGACGAGAGTGGCGCCTCGCGGCTGGCGGTAACAGCCGCTCTTCCGCATCTGGCGCTTGCGTTTGTCTTTGGCCTCTTGATCCTGTCGATGATTCTGACGGCGAACCTGTATGCGCAAAAAGAGTATGCTTTCGGCGTCTCCGGCGACTCGATCGCGCAAAAGGTCTTTTACTTGCGCTGGGCGCTGAACCTTCCGCCGATGGTGCAGGGCGGGATGACAGCGGCGGCTCACTGGATCGCGACCTTGCTGTGGATCGCCCTCGTGATCGCATTTGTAGCGATTGGCTGGCCGGCGCCGCATATTCGTCGACAGATCCTGTGCGGGCTGACAGTGTCTTTGCTGCTGCTGTTGCCGGCGCTGCTGCTGCGAAATCGTGTTGAGGCCTGGTACTGGTACTTTCCCTCGGTGGGGTTCTGCTGGGCGCTGGCGGCATTGGCGGCAAATGCCTTCGGCCGATTGTGGAAGTTCTGGGAAGCGCGCTGGTTGATCGTGGGTCTGCCCGTGGCCGTGTATCTGATGTCGACGGCGCTGATTGTCCGGCACGAGATCAAGGCATCGAATCCCGTGTATATGTCGCGCGTTATGCAGGAGACGCTGCTGGATTTTCAGCGGCAATTTCCTAAATTACCAGAGCCGCCCGTCTTCTACGTGTTGCCGACCGCCGAGAAAAGGGTCTCGGATTACTTCGAAGGGGGCGAGTTGCTGCGCCTCACCTACGGCCGGCCGGACTTGCAGATACGGTTTGCCGACTATGGCGCCCCGCCGCCGGACGATTCCCGGGTTCGCGTTCTGCATTTCTTCAACGGATATCTGGACGACTTCAGTGATTTCTACTGGAGAGGACGGGCGGGAGAGCGGAAGGCCTCCTGGTTTGATCATTTTCCGCGAGCCGAAGTGAGCCTCAGCGCAAACGAGTATTATCCGGACCGGGGCCGGCTGGAGACGCCGGGAAACCGTCCGGCGTTTCTGGCCGCTTCGGGCCGGTTGATGGTGACGATTGCCGGCGCGGTTGTTCGATTTCCCGAAGTGGAACTGCCAGCCGAGGCGGTCCTGAATGTCAGCGCCAAGTTGTACGCCGCCAGCGACGGCGTCGTCGGGGAGCTGCTGTGGGAATCCGGCGGATCTCAAACCACGATTTGGAAACGGGAGTTTGTCACGTCGCGGGAGAGTCAAACCGAAGACGTTCCTTTGGGGCAACTGCCGCGCCGCGGGCGCCTGGTTGTCCGCTGTTACAATCTTCCCGGAAAAAATTCGGTGGCCGACTGGCTGGGCTGGCGCAATCTGGTGGCCAGTGACCGGTGACCAGTTACCAGGGGGTAGGAATACAAGTAAGACGTGCCGTTCCAGTTCAGCCGCCGCGCGGGATTCGCCTCAGCCGGCCGTAGATTTTCAGCGTGTTGAAAAACATTTTTGGAGCGGCGCGAACCACGCTGACTTCGCCCGACGCCGTTTGGTGAACAAACCGAACGGGCACTTCCAGAATCGAATGTTTCCTGCGGGCCAGTTGGGCGAACATTTCGACGGGCAGCTCAAACCCGTCGGATCTGAGGTCCAGGTTTGCCAGTACGTCCCGTCGAATTCCGAAGAAGCCGGACTGGGTGTCTTTAAGCGGCAGCGCAAACAGGACCTGGTTGATCAGATAGTAGCCGCGGCTGGCAATGCGCCGGCGCAACGGATAATCCGGCTCGATTCCTTTGTACCGCGAGCCGACTACGCAGTCGTGGTGATGCAGGTGCTCGGCGAACAGCGGAATCGTGTCGGCCGGATCCATCGCCAGATCGGCGTCCATTTCGACGACGAAGTCGCCGCTCGCGCGCTGGTACATTTGCCGGCAGGCATAGCCCATGCCACGATTGGGGCTGTAGGCGATCAGAACAAAGTGAGGATCGCGGCGGGCGATCTGTTCCAGGATGGCAGGACTCTGGTCGGAGCTGCCATCGTCGGCGATTAGAATCTCATGGTTGCCGCCCAGCTGGTCAAGGACCCGGCGGACGCGCTCGTACGTGGAGGCGATTACCGCCTCCTCGTTGTAACAGGGAATCACTACGGAGATCTTCATGCGCCGCGAAGATTATGAAACCATGCATCACCTGGAGACCACGTTCTGGTGGTTCGAGGGCATGCGGGACATCGTCCAGTCACTGTTAAGTCCTGAGATCCAGCACGGGCCCGACAGCTTCCTGGACGTGGGCTGCGGAACGGGCATCATGCTACATTGGTTTCCCGCGCAGTTCCATCCGAAACTCATGGCCGGCTGTGACCTCTCCGAGGTCGCCATCGGATTCTGCCGGCAGACGATTGCGGGGCTTACGGGTTGGGAACGGACGTTGAACCGCTCCGGACTGCTGCTGACGCGCGGCAGTGTCCTGCAGCTTCCGTTCCAGGATGCAAGTTTCGATGTGGTGACAAACCTGGATGTACTGGACTCGATGCCCCTGAACGGAGGCGATCTGACCGCGCTTAGAGAATTGCACCGGGTCCTGCGTCCGGGGGGAGTTGCGCTGATCCGGGCGCCCGCGTACAACTGGCTACTCAGCGGCCACGACCGCAACTTTGAAAGTGTCCACCGCTTCTCCGTTCCCGAGCTGGCGGGCAAAATGGAACGGGTCGGATTTCGCGTAACGCGACGCACCTATGCCAATTCGATTCTGTTCCCGCTGGCGCTGGTTCGCCGATTACTGCGCAAGATCGGAATCGCCAATCAGGGAACCGATACGCAGCCGTGGCCGCCGGCCTTGCAGTGGGTCAACGCTCCGATGACGGCCTGTTTGCGCGCCGAAGCCCGCGCGCTGCGAAGCGGCTTCAATCTGCCCTTTGGATTGTCGGCGATTTGCATTGGCAAAAAAGTCGCGAGTCGCGAGTCGCGGGTCGCGAGCATGGCGGCGCCGCGCGCGTAAGCGATCGGCCCCACAGCAAAGATGCTACCTGCTTTCGCCTGCGGTCAATGCCGCCGCAGTTCAGTGCCAAAATGGCTTTCACCGATGCTCCGTCGCCGGCCTGCGGCATACGGCATACGGCATACGGTTGACGGTGGCGGCACATTCCAATGTATGGAACTGGCGGAGGCGCGTCGGAGTCGAACCGACCACTCGAGTGCTCTCGCACCGAGCCACTGGTTTTGAAGACCAGGCGCAACACCGGCTACGATGCACCTCCGTTTTGCAGGCAAGAATAGTATCATTGCTGGCGTACACTGTCAGTGCCGAGCCCGGACGGGTACGGCCGTGAGGAGCTGAAATGTCGACGCCACTGCAGAAATCGAATTCAAAGTCCAGACCAGCCGGCAAATCTTTCGAGCTCAAGATCGGAGCGCCCGACTGGAACCTGAAGCTGACGGGAGAGGCCGAAGCAGTCGAACTGTCAAAACGAATCGGCTTTGACGGAGTCGAGATCAGCCTGGGCCGAAAGCCCAGCGGCGATCGGCTTCCGCTTGCCGATCCCGACGTGCAGCAGCGCTACCTGGACGAATCCCGTAAGCATAATGTGCCGATCGTTTCGACCTGCCTGGACATTCTCCACGTCAATTTTCTGAAGAGCGATCCGCTCGGTCAGAAGTGGGTGATGGATTCCATTCCCATCACTAAGAAGCTGGGCGCCCGCGTCATCCTGCTTCCGTTCTTCGGCAACGGCAGAATGCTGACTCGCGCCGAAATGGACTTCGTGGCCGATTTTCTGAAGAAGGAGGCTGCAGCCGAGGCCACCCGGGCGGGCGTTGTGCTCGGGCTGGAGAATACGAATTCGGCGGAAGAGAATGCTTATATCCTGGATCGAGTTCAGTCCGATGCGGTCCGGGTCTATTACGACGTGGGAAATTCGACGGGCGGCGGCTTCGACGTGGTCGGAGAAATCGGCTGGCTTGGACGCGACCGCATCTGCCAGTTCCACCTCAAAGACAACCCGCACTACCTGGGAGAGGGATCGATCAACTTTCCGGCTGTCATCAAGGCCATCGCCGCCATCGGATTCAAGGGCGTAGCCAATCTGGAATGCTCTGCGCCGAGCGGTTCGGTCGAGCAGGACATGAAGCGCAACTTGGCCTATGTCCGGGGCCTTTTGGCCAAAGCTGCTTAAATTACGAAGGGCGAAGTACGAAGGACGAAGTACGGAAAGAAGCCCACACTGTCCCCGTAACTCGTCCTTCGTACTTCGTAACTCGTCCCTCGTCCTTAGTAAAAGATTCCCTCCCCTTTTTCCGCCGCCAGTTTCTGAATGTGCGCACTGAGCAAGTCGCGGCGCTTCAGTATGGCTTTGATCTCGAACTCGCTGAGGTGCCCTTTGAGACGCTCGTGGAGCGTGTTGTATTCGAGCGCCTGTATGCGCTGCCAAAGGTCACGGGGAACCCGCGTGATGTCTTTTTCGTTGAAAATCACGGGCAGCGTTTTGAAGGCGCGCCCGTGGTCGATCATCCAGAGCTTCCAGTCCGGCGTGATCAGCAGGTTTCCCAGATTGCGGTCCCAGTTGTAGATCAGGCCGTCAAATAACCGCACCGTGTGCATCTGGTTGTTCCAGCGTCTTGGGTCGGGCGGCTGCGTCTTGTTGGCGATGCGGTCCTTTTCCATCTGCGAGTCGTCAACCCACAGAGACAGAGAACCGCGCTGTTGGTTGATGCTGCGCCCGACGGTAGGCGGGATCATGTTGATCTCCAGTATCCGGTCGAGCTCATAGGCCGCCAGGTCGAACTTGTACGAATCCTTGAAGTCGATATGCGTGCCCGTCTGCAGTTGGGTAAGGCCGCGCTTGAATTCATCGACGGTCTTGAAAGCCGCGTCGTGTGTGACCTTCCCGTCTGACAAGGTCATTCTTCTGGGTCCGGTGACGCCTACACTGATGCCCTTGGTCTTGATGACTTTTGCGGTGCGCAGGTAATTTTCCCACCAGGTCCGCTGCTCGGGATTCAGAAGGATCTGTACTTGGCCCGAAGCGACCGGCTGGACCGCTTCCTGAGCGATCAGCGCCGGAAGACAGACAAATGCCAGAACCAGAAATAGAAGACAAAAGCGACGTGTCATAGAACACCTCTCGCGAAATCGACGCAACCCCTCGGAATTACTGATCGGATAGCGGCCGGAACCGGCCATTCTCAAGGACGGTCGGTCGGCCAAATTCAACGACGAGTGCTGTCGGATTGCCCCCATTGTAGATCTCGAGCATTCCGGTGTCAATGCACAGCAGCCGCGCGCTGTAGCGGGGCGTTATCGTGGAATGAACGGTGTGGCCGACGACCATGCGGTTGACGCCAAGTTGCTTGAGGATCGCTTCCAGCGCCGCCGGCGCCAGATTGCCCAGCGCCAGGCCGCGGTACCAGAGCGGACCGTCCGGATCGACCGCGACGCCGCCCTGCACCTTGGACAGATCCCCAAGCTCGGCGCGAATCCGGGCGTTGATCTCGGGCACGCTCTGGGAAGCGTATTTCGGACTGATCCCGCCATGCAGGAATAGCAGATCGTTGATCTGCACGATCGCGTTGTGGCCTCGAATCCACTTTCCCAGCTCGCCGTTCTCCGAGAAGGCCAGGCGATGCTCAATGAACCCCAGTGGAAATTTGGAGCGCGACTCGAGACGATACTTGTTTTCGTCGAAGGAAGGATCGGCCGCAAGCCTGCGCTTCAGTTCCGCCTCTATGAACTGATCCCGTACCTGCTCAGACTGGTCGGTTTGGTAGGAAGCGTACTCTTCCTTGCTGACGTAACGCAGGTCCCCGTAGATATTCATCGCTTCGTGGTTGCCGACCAAAGCGTGAACGCGGCCCTTGGATTTCAGGGCCTGCTTCTCCAGCGACATGAGCAGCTCAAGCGCTTTGCGCGAATGAGGCCCGCGATCGGGCACGTCGCCGGTCTGGACCAGGTGGGCATCCTTGCCGATCCACTTCAGTTTTTTGTCGATCAGCCTTGCCTGTTGCAGCAACTCGACGAAACTATCGTAGTCGCCATGGACGTCGCCGATGGCGACGATCCTCGACACGTTGGAAAACTTCCAGGCAACTTCCTCGGCGTCGGCGGCAAAGGCCAGGACCGGAAGCAGGGCAAGCGCAGCAAGGTGACGTACGATGCTCATTCGCTTCATGGTAGCAAACCGTGGGTCGAATTGCGAAAAAATAGGGGTCAGGGTTCAGGGGTCAGGGTTCAGGGGTCAGGATTCAGGCGTCAGCGGTCAGGGCCAGTGTGTCCAAGCACGGGTGGCACAGGGCTCCAGCCCTGTGCGCTTTTCCATCACTCATCCTCCATTCATGAAAGAGGCGGTGCCGCGCGCGTAAGCGAGCGGGCCGGAGACCTGGCGACTGGTGACTGGCGACTGGCGACTGTGCCACGCGCTCAGGAAACCTTTTCCTTCTTGAGGGCGTCAATCAACCGGTCTATGTCCTCAAGCCGGACATAAATCGGGCAGGAGACTCGCACCGCGGAGGGCAGCTTCAGAGCGGGGTCGGGGTCGCCGGCCTGCAGCCAGATGCGCTGTTCCTTCCAGAGCTTTCCGGCAACGGGGCTCATCTTATCGATGGAAAAACCGAGTTTGCACATTCCCGATGAAAAGACCGGAGGTGGGCCGTTGAGCAGCTCAACCTTTGGAAAGGCAGCCACCATGCGCCGGCGCACCTCGCCCACCAGATACTGGAGCCGGCTGTAAACCAGCTGGCTGCCGATCGCCTCGTGAAAATCGATTGAGGCCAGCAGTCCGATCAGAAGGGACAAATTCGAAGTTCCGACATTTGTGAGGCGTTCGGCTCCGAGTTTCTTCTGATCCCACGTGCCGCTGGCCGTGTGACACCACAGCCGTTCAGCCATCCCCTCGCGACAATAGAGCAGGCCGGTGCCCTTGGGAGCGTACAACCATTTATGCGGGCTGGCCGCGTAGTAGTCGCAACCGATCTGGCGCAGGTCGAGCGGGATTTGCCCGATCGCATGGGCGCCGTCTACCAGAGACAGAATACCTTTGGAGCGGGCCATCCGGCTGATCTCACCCACCGGCAGGATTGCGCCGGTCATCGTCGTGATATGGCTGACGGAAATCACGCGGGTGCGCGGCGTAATGGCCCGCTCGACGCGCTCGAGGATTTCGCCGGTCGAAGTGGCTGGGCGGGGCAGCTGAAACGTCCGCACTTCGATTCCGTCACGGCTGGCGCGCTGGTACCAGGCCGACCGTCCGCCCGGATGCTCTTCGTCGCTGAGCAGGACGGCGTCGTCGCGCTTCAGGTCCAAACCGAAAGCGACCGTGCTCATTCCTTCCGTGGCGTTTCGGGTCAGCGCGATTTCCGAGGCTTCGGCGCCGACGAACGTCCCAAGGCGCGTGCGGATGTCCAGCGAAGCGCCATAACCCCACCACGGATAGTCGCCGAACTTACGAGTTGCCACGCTCTCGGTTTCGAGCATGTGCCTGTACACGGCGTCAACGACCGGTCGCGGAGAAACGCCAAGAGTTCCATTGTTCAGGTACGCGATGTCGTCGGGCAGAAAGAAATGGCTTCGGACGTCCTTCCAGTAGCCTTCATCGTCGGGACGAGCTGAGGGCTTTTGAAGACGCGCAATCGTGCTGGCAGGCAGCAGTGCAAGTCCGGTCAGAAAATGGCGACGATGCATCTAGATTTTCTCAGGCGGCAGTATTACACACAATTGGGGATTGGGGGAATCCACAATCCGAAATTGCGACTTATTCGAAAATTGGGGATTGGGGATTGGGGATTGGGGATTGAATTTTGGATTGTGGATTGCCGATCGCGGAGTTGATTTGACGATTGAGGATTGGAGAATTGAGGATTGCATTTGCAGATTGGATGATTGTCGATTGGGTTACAGCCAGGATCGCACTGTTCTTATCGACTGTTCTTCATGCCAAACGAAATCCGCAATGCAATCCACAATTCTCCAATCCCCAATCCCCAATCAACTCCGCAATCCCAAATCCACAATCCGAAATCCAATCCCCAATCCCCAATCCCCAATCCCCAATTTTCGAATAAGTCGCAATTTCGGATCGTGGATTCCCCCAATCCCCAATTTTCGAATGAGCCACAATTTCGGAGTGTGGATTGCCTCGCGACTCGCCGCCTTATTCCAACTGCTGCATAAGCTTCTCCCACACGACATAGAGCGTTGAGATTTCCACATCGAGCTCTTCGAACCTCTCAGCCAGGCGGTGCAGGCGCTCATAGTCGGCGCCATCCCCAGTTTGAAGCTGCTCGTTGATTTCATTGCGCTCGGCCTCGAAGCGGCGGACGGCTTGCTCGGCTTGGGCCGCCTGCTGTTCGAGCCGCCGCCGCTCGTTGTTGGAGAGCCCGCTTTTGACGCGGGCGACCGCCTTCTGCGACTTGTAATCGTCGCGTTGCTGCTCGGTCTGTTGGAGCTGCTGGCGGCGGCGCTGCGATTCAAAGGCCTCGATGTCCGGGTAGAACTCGGCGCGGCCATCTTCGAGCTGCAGAATCCGTGTGCCGATTTTCTTCAGAAAGTAGCGGTCGTGCGACACCACAAAGATCGTCCCGCCGAAGTCGGCCAGCGCCTCTTCCAGAACTTCGCGCGAAGGGATGTCCAGATGGTTGGTCGGCTCATCAAGGACCAGGACGTGATAGGAGCGCAAGAACAGCTTGGCCAGGGCAACCCGGCTTTTTTCTCCTCCGCTCAACAGATCAATCCTCTTGTAAATGTCGTCTCCCCGAAACAGGAAGTTGGCCAGGTAACCGCGCAAAGCGCCTTCCTGCGATGCGGGCGCCAGGTCATGGAGTTCGCTGAGAATCGTCTTGCCGGTGTTGAGATCCTGTTGCGTCTGCGAGTAGGCGCCCCAGAGCACGCCATCGGTTCGATAGATTTTCCCGCGCAGAGGCGTCAGTTCTCCCAGCAGAACGCGCAGCAGCGTGGTCTTGCCCGATCCGTTTCGGCCGATGATGCCGAAACGATTGCCGCGATAGATGGTCAGATCCAAACCGTCGATCAGCACGCAATCGGCGTAACCAGCGCGCAGATTCTGCAGCGAGGCAACTTGGTGCGGGCTAGACGGGGCCTCCCGGATTCGAAGGCGCAGCGAGTCGCTGTGCTCGGGTGCGGCGATGCGTTCGAGTTTCTCCAGACGCTTGCGCCGGCTTTGTGCCTGCTTGGTTTTCTGCCCCGCCAGGTTACGGCGAATGAAATCCTCGGTCCGTTCGATTTCGCCCTGCTGGCGCTCGAAGAGTCCCTGCTGCTGCTCGATTTGGGCGGCGCGTTCCTTGACGAAAAACGAATAGCTGCCGCTGTAGCGGTAGAGCTTGCCCTGGCGCAGCTCGAGCGTAATGCGTGTCACCTGATCGAGAAAGTAACGGTCGTGCGAAATCACAAGGAACGCCTTGGAGTAAGCCGTCAGAAATCCTTCGAGCCACTCGGTCGCTTCCAGATCGAGGTGGTTTGTGGGTTCGTCCAGCAGAAGAAGATCGGGTTGTTCCAGCAGCGCCCGCGCCAGCTTGAGGCGGCTTTGCTGGCCGCCGCTCAACTGGCCGCAGGGATGGTGCAGCAGATCGCGGCCCAGACCGAGACCAGCCAGCACCGTCTCGGTGCGGCTCCGAAACGAGAATCCGCCTTCCAGTTTGAAGCGCTCCTGCAACTCCGCATACTCGGCGCCGATTTCGTCCAACGCTGCCGGATCGCTGGCCATTCTGTGCTGATGGTCCATGAGGCGATGCTCGATCTGTTGGAGGTGATCGAAGACCGTCAGAGCGGATTCGAGCACCGTCTGATGGGCTGCCTCCGCGTCCAGCGTCAACTCGCGTTGCTCGACCAGAGCCAGGGAGAGATCCCGGGAGCTAAAAACGCTTCCGTCGTCGGGCTCCAGCCGGCCCGACAAAATACTGAGCAGCGTCGTCTTGCCGCTGCCGTTTGGGCCGACCAACGCGATGCGCTCACCGGCGTGCAGCGCCAGCGAGACCTCCGCCAGGACGATGCGATCGGCGTAGGACTTTGAGATGTTTTCGAGACGTACCAGCATGTCAACCGATTCTACAGTCGCCGGTCGCCAGTCGCCAGTCGCCAGAAAAGCAGTAGGCGGTAGGCAGTACGCAGCAGGCACTCAGGCAAAAGGGGCGCAACTGCCTACTGCCTACTGCTATGCCGCGCTATACTATAGGAATCATGCTCCTATTAGTTCTGGCTCTCCTCAGCTTGTCGCCCGGATTGATTGCAGGACAAAGTCATCGCTCAAAACCTGCCGTAGTCTGTAGTCTGGGTATGGTTAGGATCTGGAGAAGAACATGAAGTTTGCTGCGTTCTTGTTTCTTGCGGCGACCGTTCTCAGTGGCACAATCTATGCCTCCGAAGTCGTATTCCCTCATGTTGCATCCGGGCCCAACTATTGGACGGAGGTGAGGATCACAAATCAGGAGGCGGTGACCGCTACAGTTTCGCTGTCATTCTTTCTACCCCAGGGACAGCCTACCGACATTTTCCACGACGCCTCCCAGGGTTCGCTTACGCTGGTAGCGCACGGTACCGTCAGCGTACGATTGAAGCAACCTCTCCAGAATACAACTGGCTGGGGACGAGCTCGAAGCTCAGCGGCAATCATCGGGCTGCTCGAGATATCGTACCGGCCGGCTCCGGTTACGACCTCTTCTGCGTCATTTGATAATCTCAGATTACAGAGTATCGCCCGAGTAAGCGGAAGCATCAATGACTCATCCCGAAAGACTGCCATCGCCGTTTGTAATCCTTCAGCAATTCCGCTCAACCTCGATTTGGACGTTTTCGGCGAGGGTGAGGCGTTCCTGGCGCGGATTCAGTGGACGGTGCCTCCGCTAAACCAGAGAGCTCTCTTTGTTGATGAATTGAAGGTCCCGGGCGCTCATTCAGTCGAGATGCTTTCCAGAACCGGACTTTTTTCAGCCATCAGCGTGTCCCAAAGCACGACTGAGATGTCTGCCAATCAGGTAGGTGAAGTCATTCAAAAGAGGTTCGCTATACAGGAGCAAAAACTCGATCTTGGTTTTGTTGCCTATCAGGTCAAAGGCCGCGGAAATATCGCCGTCGTTACGGGAAACAACGGCGTCAATCTTTTCGATCTGAGTACGGCCACGTTACTCAAAACCATACCCCTGGCCCTTGAGGACCGTGTCACCGAAAGCATAGCGGCTCATCCTGTGAAGTCCCTAGTGGCTGTCGCTGGATTCGTTGAAACTATCGTAATCAATCTCGATACGTTATCTGTTGTGAAACGATTCTCGGCGAGGCGGGCTACGGTTGCGTTCGACAATTTGACCGACACGTTGGTGATTGGAGAGCCGCAGGACTTTGGCCTCGGATCGGGTGCACAATTCACTGTCTACAATCAGAATTTCGACGTTCTGGCCACAAAGCTAATAAGCTTTGGGCCTGGTCGACCTCAGGCTCGAAATGGCCTCCTAGTAGTTGACACAGGCTCAGCCTTTTTCCACGTTCTGATCCTTCCCTCACTTCAGTCGCTCGTGTTCAAGGGCCTTCCGGGAGGGGGCACATCCTACTACCCACGAATCAGCGGAGACAACATTGTCGCCTTGGGCCCAGATGTTCCGGGCGTATCACCAGCCGAAAACTTCCTGACCCTCTACTACCTGGACTCGGGCCGGACCGAAACCATCGCGCTTGGGGAGCCCGTCGACACGAAGGTGGTTCAGAAGGAACGGATCTATCTGACGCGAGGGAACAAACTAAGAGTGGTCGATCTGCTCCAACGGAGAATTATTTACTCGTCTTTGCTGAGCTTTGTCCCGAAAGACATGGACTTCTACAGCGAGGGGAATGCCCTTCTTGGTCTGGAAGCGGGCGCGTTGAGAATTCTGAAGATTTCAGCTCAATAACAGTTGTACTTGGTTGAGCGGGAACTGGAGAGGAAGCGTTCGTCGGTAGTCAGTATTCCGCCTTGTAGGCGAGTTCGATTGCCTCAGTCGTTACACGCACAGACGACCCATTCCGTTTTGCGGGCGGCTCCAAGCCACTAGCAGCGATTATTCACGAAGTGATCCAGGCGCGAAGCGCCGCCAGCCAATAGCCCCGGCCGGGCCGGGGAATCAGGCCTCCCAGACGAAGGAGCGCCGAAGGCGCGGCACATCTAGATTGCCTTCTCGATTGCATTGTGCAGGTGCCGGCCCTTCGGGCCTCGCTCGCTCCTCACGCCGGCAACCCCGCGCTTACGCGCGGGGCTATTGGCTAACGGCGCTTCGCGCCTGTCCTGCTTCGAATCTCGTGAATAATCCGGGCTAGCAGCTAATCTACCGGCCCGACACCCTTCCGGGCGCGGCACTGCCATTGCGGCATCCGCCAGTATCGCTCCGTTGTTCTGGCGACTGGCGACCGGCGACTTTTGGTTGCGGGCGCCGCGCTATGCTATAGGGAATCAGATGGTTCTATTTGTACTTGTTCTACTTAGTCTCTCGCCCGGATCGATTGCCGGCCAGGTGGTCGACAGCCGCACGGGCGTTCCGCTCGGGAAGGTCTTGATTGAAATATCGGAAGCCGGAAAAACCGCGCAGAGTGACGAGAACGGTCGCTTCGTTCTCGACGGTGTGACGCCTGGGCGCCAGACCCTGTATGTCTCGGTTGTCGGATATGTCCTGGTCAAACGCGAAATCGAAGTCCGGGATGGGCAGCGGGTTGAACTGACCATTCCCATGGTGGAAGGAACGGGCGCCTACTCCGAGCAGGTCACCGTCACGGCCTCCGTCTTCGAGCCGCCGGAGAAATCCGTGCCCTCGCAGCATACGCTGGGAAGCGGCGAGCTGCAGAATCTGCGCGGCGTTCTGACCGATGATCCGCTGCGGGCCGTGCAGGTCCTGCCCGGCGTCACAACCGGCGATGACTTCCGCAGCGAGTTCTCGGTTCGCGGCAGCGACTACCGTCACATCGGCATTTCACTGGACGGGGCCTTCACTCCGGTATTGCTGCACACGGTGCGGGGCTACCAGGAAAGCGGCTCGGTGGCGATGATCAATAGCGATATTCTCGACGGGGCCGCGCTGTTCAACGGCGCGTATCCACAGCGTTTCGGAAACCGCACCGGAGCGCAATTGGAATTCTATGGCCGCTCCGGTTCGCGCGACCGGCTGCAAACGCGCGTGGCGGTCAGCGGAACGAGCGCGTCGTTTGTGCTGGAAGGCCCGCTGGGAAAACAGAAGAGAGGTTCCTGGCTGGTGTCGGCGCGCAAGAGTTATCTGGACTTGCTGGTTCACCGCATCTCGAAAGACTACGATTTCAATTTTGGTTTTGCGGATTTTCAATCCAAGCTCGTCTACGACCTGTCCGATCGCCAGCAGCTGGAATGGAGCGTCGTGGCCGGACGCGGACATCTTGAAGACCAGCCTGACGGCCTGGGACGCAACGGCGTGCGGGAGGGGTGGAACCGCGCGGCGCTGATCAATCTCAGTTGGAAATTCGCGCCCGGATCGAAGCTGTTGTTGACGCAGCGGGTGTACGCCGTCGCCAGCTCCTTTCGCAACGAAAACCGCGATCGCGTCGAACTGGATCGGGCAGCCCATCGAGACGTGACCTACCGCGTCGATCTTTCCTATACGCCTTCTCCGGCGGTCGCCCTCGAATTGGGCGGGCACGTCCAGCGAATCGGCCAGGAGCTTCGTCACCGCCGTTTTGATTTTGGCCGCGGCCGCTTCGAGCTGGTCGACCAGTACGATGACTCGGCCGCGGCGCTGTCGTCCCATGCGCAGTTGCGCTGGAGTCCATCGCCGCGATTCTCGATGGTTCCCGGTGTGCGCGTCGATCGCTGGACTCTGGCGGACCAGGCAACCGCTTCGCCGTGGCTTTTGGCCGAGTGGACGATGCCGCGGCAATTGCGGCTGAAATTCGGGACGGGAGTCTACCGGCAGTTTCCCGACTTCGAGCACATCTCGGGAAAGCGCGGACGACGCAGTCTGCGGCCAGAGCGGGCCGATCATTATGACGTTGGTTTGGAACAGAACGTGGGCTCGGCGTATCGTTGGCAGATCGCCTTGTATAATCGCGAGGAGCGCCGCTTCCTGCGGCTGCTTGACTCCGAAGCGCGCCTGGTCAATGGGGCAGTCCAGTTTGGCGGCGCCGGCCGCTACGAGAATTCGCTGCGGGGTTATTCCCGGGGAGTGGAGCTCCTTGCCGAGCGAAAAAGTCCCAATGGTCTGTCGGGATGGATTTCTTATTCGCTCGGATACACGCGCTATCGTGACGGACTGACCGGCGAGGCTTACTGGGCCGATTACGACCAGCGCCACACCTTGAATCTATACGGTCACTACCGGCTATCGGACCGGTCGAGTTTGAGCGCGAAGTTTCGCGCCGGCAGCAATTATCCGATTCCTGGATACTTTGAAAAACGGGGCGGCGATTTCTTTGTCACCGGCCGGCGCAACCAGACGCGCCTGCCCGTGTACAACCGGCTGGATCTGCGGGCCAATCGGGTCTTCAATCTGGACCGCAGCCGGATCACGCTTTTTATCGAAGTGCTCAATGTCTACAACCGCCGCAACCAGCGCGCCGGCGCGGCCGGCATTCAAGCCTCCACGCGGCAGGCCTTCGGTGTCCTCGACCGCCTGCTGCCGATCGTACCTTCGGCCGGGATCCTGGTGGAGTTTTAGAACTGGCCCCTTGCTTCGACCAAGACCGAGCCGTGAGCGTAAGCGAGCGGGCAAATCGATGCGGCTATTGGAAAAGCGCTGCCACTTTTTCGGCGCGGATCTTCGAGGGGATTCTGTTGGAATCTCAAGCAACGCCCGCGAATAGACAGGGCAGGCTGATCCAGAAGCCCAAGAGCCTTTTTTCCTGTAGCGGCAGCGTGAGGCAACGCTGACCTCCTTGATTGCCAGCAAAAGGATTCGACAGCGGGGACCCACGTTGCTCAGCTTATCTCTAACAGCGATGTAGTCGAAATTCCCGAAGCATCTGCAAAATCTCACCGGAACCGATTGCAAAGTTCAGCCCATCAACTCCCAACGCCGCGATTTTTAGCGTGTTTACACCAATGACCTCGCAATCAGTGTTAACGATAGGTGTATTCGCGGTAGCGACTTGGAAGGCCCTTGCCTTTCTCACAGCGTGAGCGAGTGGGCAAACCTGGCCACTGCCTGCTCATCGTTTGATCAAGACGACCAGCACCTCGTGTCCCGGAGTTCCCGAGGTGACAACAATGTCCGTCGAGTGTGGTTGATACTCGGGGTGCCGCACCGTGACCTTGTGCGTCCCCTGATGAACCGCATCAAAAATGGCTTGTCCGCCTTCGCTTGAGGATTGAAATTGAGCGCGGCTGAGGTCCTGCGAACGGGAATACCCGGGGCTGGTTGGTACGTGACGAGCAAGCTGCAAATGAGCGCGGGGTATTGGCCGGCCGTCTTCTCCGAGGACGCGCACTTTCAACGACGGAGGATTGTCGCCGCGCATTAGCACGAGGTCCTGTACGGTCTGGCCCGGCTTCAACTGAATATCGTATGAAGAAGTTACAACCGGCCCTTTACAAACTTCGATTACCAAGGGGGTATTGGGCTGTACGTTGGCGAGGGTAAATCTGCCGATCGCGTCCGCCTTGGTCTCACCGAACATCCAAGACGCAAAAATACCGAAGCGATTGATTAGGTTGCCGAGATCCTGGTCTTTGTAGGCAATGCGGAGTTGGCGCTCAGGCACCGGATTTCCGCCAGAGTCAGCAACGACCCCGGAAACGGACGCACCCGGGTAGAGAACAAAATCTTCTTGT
This sequence comes from Acidobacteriota bacterium, assembly GCA_051001345.1. Taxonomy (GTDB): domain Bacteria; phylum Acidobacteriota; class UBA6911; order JACQSX01; family JBPCNK01; genus JBPCNK01. The sequence continues at coordinate 23,595 of JBPCNK010000124.1, forward strand.
GTATTGACGGCCCCGACGGCGACGTCGCGGAGCACAAAACTGTAATTGAACCTCCAGGCTCGCAAAATCTTGCGGCCGGCGCGGACACCCTCAATTTTATAGTACCCGTCGCTGTTTGCTGTGACTGTAACGTCATCGTTGGTGGTGACTCGTCCTGACAATGGTTTTCCAGTTAAACCGTCCGTGATGTAACCGCTGATCGTATGGGCGGTCAATTGGGGGAAGAGTGCCAGAACGAGAGAGAAAACCACAAATCGCAGCATGAACAGTTTTCCTGATTGTGCAACGCTAGCAACAATATCACATCCGACTGCTCACGGGGGATGCCAGTCCTATCAAGAAAAGCATACGGCTTGGAGGCCTGCGCCCTGTTCAGCACCGAAAAGGCGGGGAGTGTCACAGGGCCTGTGCTTGCACTTGGTTAGCGACCGCGCTGTTCTTCGACGCCACAATTAACAGTGCCGCGAGCGACCTCAGAAGCTTTCTCCCTGACCCGCTCGCGGTCGCTCGCGGCACCGTTGATGGTTGCTTCTATGGCAGGCGCGGGGACTTTCGTCGGGCGCACTGACGCGTTCGTTTTCTCTTCCAGCTGGTTCCGCATTACATCACCGAGTGCAACTATAATGGTTGCAGAGGCTCCAAAAATGCCCGAGAAGGTTTCCACAATTGACGTCCGCCAACGGATTGGTGGCATGCTCAATCGCATCGCGCTCCGACATGACGAGTTTATTATCGAGCGCAAAGGCAAGGCGCTGGCCGCCCTGGTGTCGGTCGAGCGTCTCGAGCAGATGCGACGGTTCGCGCGTCGCCACGCGCTCGAATTGATGGATCGACAGAAGGACGGCCCTCTGAGCAACAAGCAGGCAACGAAGCTTGCGCTTGAAGCGCAGGAATGGGCTCGCAACCAGGCGGGTAAGTCGCGGCGCAGGAAGAAGTGACCGGAGGCTCGCGCCGTTCCTTGACGCGAACGTTTACGTAAGTGCGGCAGTGCCGCCCCGACGGCCTAGTCGCATGCGGTGGCACGGACCCGCTCGCGGTCGCTCGCGGCACCGTAAATTGCGAGCCCGGTAACATCTGTGGCAGTTAACCTCCGACTACTTTTTCCGCAGTGGCATGAGCGCGTGAAGTCGCTTTTCCGGCCCACGCAACGACACCCACCGCGAGTGCGCCCAGGGAGCTCGGGTCTCCGATCCGCACATGAGTCGCGATCGCGCCGCCGAGATATCCCGTGATCAGCACCGCCCCGAGGACGGCCGTGCGCGGGATCGCGTAAAGCAACACGCAGGACAGCTCGAGCACACCGATGGCCAGAAGGCTCCCCTCGCTGTAACCGAATGTTCCGACCTATTGCTCTATTAACTTCGGCGGTCGCGCCAGCTTCATGAACGCGCTGAAAAGCATCAGGAGGATTGGCAGCGCCGTCAGCACGCGTCCTACCCAAAGAACCCACCTCTTAGGAGGGCGGCCCATCTCTACTGCATTCGCACTTGGATTCATATGGCCTCCAGTTCAGGCTGCGGCGTTGTTATTTCTCGTATCGGACTATAAACAGGAGCACCCGATGAGTTGGCAGTCGAACCGGCCGCCAGGCTGATCGATCCTGGAGAAACTCGAACCGGTCTGTGGTAAGATTTCCTTATATCCTTACTCGGGAGACCGGGCCATGATTGCAAAAAAGACTTCGAAGAACCAACTCACTCTTCCCCAAAAAGTCGTCGAGCGGTTTCCAGACGTTGACTATTTTGACGTCAACGTAGACGGCGACCAGATAACTCTTGTGCCGGTTCGCCCAGGCCAGCTCGAGCAGGTACAGGCTCGACTGGAGAAGCTAGGGCTCTCGGAGCGGGACGTGAGCAATGCGGTGGCGTGGGCGCGTAGATCCAGGCGGGGCAGGAAGTGAGGGTTGTCCTCGACACCAACACGGTCCTTTCAGCTCTCCTGTTTCCGCGAGGGCGCCTCTCGTGGATAAGCCACCTGTGGACGGCTGGTCGAATTCTGCCGCTCGTCTGCAGCATGACCGCACGTGAACTGATCGATGTGTTGGCGTACCAGAAATTCAAGCTCAACCGAAGTGATATCCAGACGCTATTGGCGGCCTATCTGCCATTCACCGAAACGATCGACGTGAACCGCAAACCAAAGCTTTCGCTGTGCCGCGATCCTGACGACCAGATCTTTCTGGTCCTCGCGGCCGTTGGCAGAGCCGAAGTGCTAGTCAGCGGCGGTCGTGCCGTCGTGGAATTGGCTGGTCGAGTGCCGTTTACTATCGAAACAGCGGCAGAATTCAGGAAGCGTTTTACTATCAATTTCCAGAATCGTTGAATTTTGATCAGCGTTCTTCGGGCAATTAGAAAAAGGCCCACAACAATGTAGCGCGGATTGACACGGATTAAGCGGATTAGGCGCATAGCACTTGAGTTGCGCTTACCAGCCCCAACGCATTGCAATT
>JBPCNK010000125.1:0-6711 GCA_051001345.1 Acidobacteriota bacterium
GCCGTAACGTCGGAGACTCAAGATGCTGGGAGCTTGGCGTCAGGCTCGAGGGCCACAAGAGCACGTCAAAGCAGAAGTTCGGATCTGATCTGTCCGCATTCCTTCGTCGAGTGGCGTCTTCGCCAACTCTGCCAAAAGATCTCTGGAAGTTGCTCGATGAGCTCAAGAGCGTTGAGTTCAGCCCACCCCGCGAAGCGACGACTGGTCTTCGCTTCGACTGGCAGTGGCCAAGTGAACAGCCGCTGATCAATAGAGTTCCGCGCTCCGCGTCCCGCGCCCTAGTGATCTCGCCGTTCGTTCGTGCGTCGTTCCTGGAGCGGCTGTGCGCTCGCGTTGACGACCTGACGGTGGTAAGCACCCAATCGGAACTGGATCGATTGTCTGATCACACCCACAAGGCGCTCGATCAGGCGCAAATCTTCGTGGTAACGAGCAACGACGATGATGACATGCCGTCGTTGGATCTTCACGCGAAGCTACTGGCTTGGGAGTCTGCAGGCGAGCCGGAGATCATGATCGGTTCGGCAAACGCTACGGGGCCGGGCTGGGGTTGCGGGCAGAACTGGAACTGCGAGGCGATGGTGTCCATGCGGCCCGGGCTCGGCATCGACGCTGTAGTGAAGGCTTTCGTTTCACCCAGCAAGGATGAACTGCATCCATGGATCGAGCAGTACCAGAGGCAGCCGGAGGTCATTGATGCTGACGAGGAGGCGACCAAGCGATTAGAGAAGTTCAAGCGCCTCCTGTGCGCAGAGCAGATTCAGGGGGACTACAGCCCCAGCAAGAAGACGTTGAAGCTGCTGACGCGGCCATCTGCGGGGATTGAGGCGTGGCCCGTTAACCTGAGCGCGGAGATCGTCCCCATGCTGCAGCGCGACCAGCAAATGTGGCTGGACTACCGACAGATGTACGGCACCGGCGCGCAATTTACCGGTATCGAGATCGAGGATGTGGCGGCCTTTGCGTGCGTCGTTCTCCGAGACGAACATCACAAAGACGTTGAGGTGTCCTTTGTCGTGCAGTTCGAACTCAACATGGACGAGAAGGACGCCGATGAACGAGATAACGCAGTGAATCGGCGGCTTCTCGAGGGAGTTGACGCGCGCAGCTTGCTCCTGAATGTCCTCAGCGGTCTGCCTGGCGGCACGTCCCGATCGTCATCAACCGACCGGCAGAATGGCGGCGGGCACGCCAACGAGCCACTCCTGCGTCGAGCGAGCATCGAGCGGATTCTGGAAGTGTGCACGGCCGATCCGAGCCGGGTTTATGAGGTGGAGGCCGTCTTGGCGGCCTGTGGCGATGCCGAAAACATGAGCTCGTTCCGCGAGTTCTGGGCCGTGTTTCGGGAGTCACTCGCAGAGGAAGGCGCGCGTGTCTGACATTGCGCTTGCGGAGTTTCAGAGCGCCGCCGTTGAGGCCATCTGTAGTCGCTTAACGGACCGCGGCGGCTCGCGGCGCTTCCTCCTGGCTGACGAAGTCGGTCTTGGCAAAACCGTTGTGGCGCGCGGCGTGATCGATGAGCTGTTGCGGCGTCGTCACGGCAAGGCGTTGGTGGTGGTTTACCTCTGTTCCAACTCCGAGATAGCCGATCAAAATCGCACGAAGCTCGCGCCGAAGGCGCCGCCCTCGCTACGGCGCATTACTCAACTGGCATGGAACGGCGGCAACACTGACACCCTCCAGCTCTACTCGTTCACGCCGGGGACCTCCTTGTCCGAGGGGACTGGGCTTGCGTGGGAACGGCAGCTGCTCCTGTTTCTAGCTCATAGGGTTCTCCGGCAGGATATTCGGAAAGGTAAATGGCGCGAGTATTTCCGGTGTGGCGCAGGTCCTGAGCGATGGAAGGAATCCACACGATTTCGTGCGCTTCGCCTTGAGTTCAACCGCAAGCTCCGTCCGGGTCTGCAACAACGCATCGCAGAAGAATGGAGGCGACCGGCCGCAATAGATGGCAGGACCGTCGTCCTTTCCGATGTCTTGCGCGATGAGGTTGACCAGTTCGACCCCGACGATGCCGATAGCCGGCGGCGGCGAAACCGTGTCGTCGGAATACTCCGGAGCGCCGCCCAGCGTGTCTTGCTCGACGACCTCGAGCCGGACATGGTGATTCTCGACGAGGTCCAGCGGTTCCGGGTTGTGATTGAGGAGGCGGGAAGCAAGAAGTCCATCGCCGCGCGGCTGTTCGAACGCCGGCCGGCCGTTCTGATCTTGTCGGCCACACCCTACCGGATGCTTTCGCTGGACCACGAAGGACAGGGGCACTACGACGAGTTTCTCGACACGGTGCGGTTCTTGTTCGCCGACCGAGGAAAGGAAGAGGTAAAGAGCCTGCGCGACGACCTGAAAGCCTTTCGCGAACGGCTCGACGTCGGCGCATTTCTGCGAGGGAACGACCCGGAGCTCTTGACGCTAAAGTCGCGGATCGAAACTCGTTTGCGCAAAGTGATCTGCCGCACTGAGCGGAACGCCTACATCCAGGATCAGTCGAAAGGTATCCAGGAAGTCCGGCCGAGTGGGGACGCGTTTGCCGTCCCTCAAAAGCCAGAGGTCGTTGACTTCATTCGCCTCCGAAGGTTCCTGCTCGACAAGGTCGATACGTCCCAGCACATCACCGAGTATTGGAAGTCCTGTCCGGCACCGTTCACCTTCATGGATACGCAATACGCCCCGATGGCCGCGGCGAAACGGAAGAGGGCCGTTGTGCCGTCGGGCGTAGTCGAGCCTCCGTCGAAATTGGGCGGGCTGGCGCGTCGCAACCTGCGATTTAGGGAACTATTCCAGGCGGTGTTTGGCGCTCCAGGCACGCCGTGGAAGTTCCTCTGGACCCGGCCCAGCTACACCTACTACCGCGACGAGTTCTTCGAGGACGCTGATCCCGCAAAGATGCTGGTCTTTTCTGGTTGGCGCTTCGTTCCCAAGGCCATCGCATTGCTGACCAGCCACGAGGCAGAGCAGCGAATTGCGCCTCGCGGGCGCCTATGGGAGGCGGACGACCGTCCTCCGCTGCGTTTCACCGAGAAGGGCTCGTACCACATTTTTGACGTGTGCTTCCCTTCACCGGCGCTGGCTCGGATCGTCGAGCCGTCATCGTTCGCGCACGAAGAGCTCACGGCAAAGGAAGTGCTCAGGCGGACGAGGAAAGCACTGAAGGTGTCGCTGACGGAAGCCGGCGTTGTGGTCGCAGACACGAACCACTCGCCGCTCTGGCAGGTGGTCGCTCATCTCGAGAAGCATGCGAGCACGTTCGTGGATGTCCAGCTCAAGGAAAGTTCTTCCTATGAAGGCGAAGACACGACCGAGCGTTTCGAAGAACACGTTGACACTTTCGTGGGCTGGATGAACGACGAGGAGCCACTGCGCATCTCAGAAGAGCGGGTGACGCACCTGGCGCGCATTGTCGCGTTCTCGCCCGCGATAGCGTTACTTCGTTCGTTCTGGTCGACGTTTCCCTCTGAGAGAGGCCAGGTCCCTACGGGCTTGGTGGACCTGTGCTTCGGAGCGCTCCGAAGTTATTTCAACCGGCGCACTGTTCGAGCCATCGTGCAACGTAGCGCGCCGGAAGGGCGAAGCTACGCGCGTGCGGCTGTTGAGTACTGCGAACGCGCACATTTTCAGGCGGTGGCCGATGAGTACCTCTATGTTGGGAAGAACGTGCTTCAACGAAGCACGCCCGGCGAGATGGCGGAACACTTGGCGCGCGTCCTGGGCATCGGAACGGGAAGCCCCAACATCAACCTGACCACAGATACCGGACGTCTGCGTCAGGACCAGTTGGCGAGGCGGGCCCATTTCGCTCTCGCGTTTGGGGAAGACCTCAAGGCTGATCCAGGTTCGCCCCTCGAGCAATCGGGCCCCAGCCGAAAGACGGCAGTGCGTGAAGCCTTCAATTCGCCGTTCTGGCCGTTCGTATTGTCGACGACCTCGGTCGGCCAAGAAGGACTCGACTTCCACCTCTTCTGTCGAGACGTCGTGCACTGGAACCTGCCGTCCAATCCGGTGGACCTTGAGCAACGCGAGGGGCGGATCAATCGCCGTGATGGACTGGCCATTCGCAGAGCAATTGCGAGGGAATGGCCGATCAAGCGGTTGGCGGCAGCGCGCACCGGTGCGCCGCTCAGCTTCTGGGAGCATGTATTCGATGCCATCGGCAATGCCGATGATGCGCAACGCTACAAGCACGGTCTCTATCCCCACTGGGTCTTTGAGCCCAGAGGCGGTCAGGTGGAGCGGATCCGGCGACACTTGTTCTTCTACGCAGATAGCCAGGATGCGAATCGCTACGAAGAGCTCAAGGAGCGTCTCGCCCTGTATAGGTTGGTCTTTGGCCAGCCTCGCCAGCAGGACTTGCTCGATCGAATTCAGCGGACCGTTCGCGACGAATCGGGTCGACAGGTGAGCCACGCTGCCTTGACCCGATACATGATCAATCTCTCCCCGCTCGGAAAGGCGCATGCCGTTGCAAGGGCCGCGATCGAGGCCGATGAAATCGCGGGTTCAACGGAAAAGCTGCGGCAGCTTCTGCTGGACGTCGAAAGAATCGAGGTCGAGCGTGGTGTCGAGATGGTTCCGGTAGCCGGTGAGCTGGGTCAATTGAAAAACATCGTCCGACGGCAACTTGACGATGGCCCCGAGGACGTCGGCCGACTGATGACTGCGGTACGCGCCCTCATCTATCTGCGCGACCCATATGACGCCGTGATGGACCAGCACATTGACCACGGCCTACAAGACGACCGCGAGGTGCTTCGATCAGCAGCCGGAGAGCTCGCCGGCTAGCTGTCCGGCTTGGCGTCTCGGGCTTCAACCGGAAGGTCTCGATCACTGCGTGGATTCCCAGGCAAGCGGCCAGCGGAACCCGCTTCAACCGTGCGCGTTTGGAGGAAAATGGCGGGATATATTTTCAGATGAGCTTTCCAACTGCCGACGAAGCTGCCGCCTTCTTGCTTCACCTTCGGCTCACCGGAATCCAAAGACTGGTCAGCGAAGCGAGACCTGAACTCGCGGAAGTGACCGTCGTCGCGGGCCTCCCACTTGCGCTGACCATTGAGCTCCCAGCCAGCCTAGCCGGCTACCACAACCGAGTAGTTCTAGCATCGGCGCGTGGCTGCTACATGCCCCACTGGCTGATCGTGGGATCACGCACATACGACCTCGTGCAGTCCGCTTGGGATTTTGAAACCGCCGAGAGCCAGCTTCGAGACGCCCTGCTGGGGACCTATGACGCCTGCATTGCCAAGTCAGAGATCGCCACGCCATGGCGCTGGGCGGAACCATCCCAGAGCACCATCGTTAGCGTAGCTGATGGCCTCACTAAAGGTGGGCTCGACGTCGAAGGAGTCGTGTCGTCCAATCGGCTCATGCCTGACAAGTTCTATGGAGCCGGCAAACCCCACAGGATTCCGACGAACTTCGGCGACGCCCTGCGGATCAAGATGTCCTGGGGTCTGGGCACTCTCGCTCGCAAGGCCACACTCGGCTGGGTCTTTGACGCCAACGATCACCTCGTGACACGACGAATCGATTTTGCCCGATACGTCACGGGCACCGTCTCACCGTCACCAGGCTTCACGACGGACGACGCAGACCTTCTTGTTCAAGCCGTCACCCGAGCCGTGGACGAGGCCGAGTGGGCGCCCGGAGAGGGCAGGATCCCGGACAGCGAGATCAGCTACGGCACTCACCCCCTCGATGCGGCGGCGGCATGGTGGCTGCGCGAACTCGGGTATCCGGGCGTTGAAGCTCACACGGGGCATGAGCTCGCGGTGTGCGGACCGTTGTATGTCATCACCACTGGGAAACGCTGCGGGCTTGCTGCGGTTAAGGCTGCGTTCGCCGACGCTGCGCTTGAGCAAAAACCGCTCGTGATGTTCGCTGCTGGTGGCTACACCCGAGACGCTTCGGCGTGGGCGACCAAAGCCTCAGTGGCCCTGTACGGAATCGACAGTCAGTCCCTGGGCATCCACGCCGTGAGCGCGCTCGCGACGGAGCACGTCCCACACGTGATCTGACGCTTAGCTGGCACGCAATGTTTTTAGGAGCCCTCACGCATCACGCGATGGCCTGTTCTTTCACGAAGGCGTACAAAGGTTGAAGAGCCTCCTGCGCACCTCGCAGCCGAGACATCCACTCTCGCTGCGCCTCAGCGGCGTCTGAAATCCGCTGTCGAAATTGCAAGTGCGGCGACACCGACAATTCAACCCGACCGCTCTTCGTCGTGACCATCTGCCGGCCCCGATGGCGGTGCCCCCGCTCAGCGTCCAAGCAGTCGTACGCCTCCTGCAGCGTTCGTTTCCATCCCTCTGGATCGATCTCGGTAAGCGCACGACCGCTGAGGCCGATGTGTCTCTCCTCGATGGCCGGACGCGAAGCAAATCGCCAGGCGTCTCGATGAAAGATCATCTGGATTGACTCCGGCGCGGCGAGCTGCCGGGCAACTTCAAACAGGCGCGTGTGTCGAAATTCGCGTTCGATGAACCTGGCGATCGGCCAACCGTCGTATTTCAGGCCCTCGAGGTTCACGGCAACGTAGGCGGCGTTCTCAGCGCGATGAAGCCACGTGTTCCACTGCACACCCTCGGCTCCGTCGCACACGCCCAGCCAACCCAACGACACGCTGCCGAATCGGTTCTCGTCCGTCATGGCGACGCCGAACTCCGCACCGAATGCGCCGATCAGGTCGTCTGCGGACGTCGTCATGTCGCTCCTCTATGC
>JBPCNK010000126.1:0-50397 GCA_051001345.1 Acidobacteriota bacterium
CTGGTAGCAGGGCCGGGCCCGTTCGCTTACGCGCGCGGCACCGCCGTTCGCGGCACTGACACCTCTGGCCCGCGACGCGATTGCGGCCCGACGAACGTTCCCCGCCCCTGCCATGAGAAGCAACCATCAACAGTGCCGCGAGCGGCACCGTTAATTGGGGCGCCGAGCACAAGCGTGGTCGCTAACCAAGGGTGCAAAAAAGCCGGGCACGTCAAGATTTTCTGGCGGCTGGCGACTTCTCTCGCGACTTGCGACCATAAGGTACAATCAAAGCGAGATGCGAGCCTACGCAGCCATCTTTCTTGTACTGAGCATCGAGCTCGACCTTGGGCTTGGCCGTATGAGAATACCGGCACTGCTCTCTGCAGTGGTCTTTCTCAGCTCGTGTCTTTTTGCTCAAACAGGGATTTCGCACTCCTTGACTCTGCAGGAAGCCGAGACAATAGCACCGCGCGACAACCCACGGTTGAAGTCTTCGGCTGAGGAAGCGAGAGTCAAGCAGGCTGATGTTGTTTCGGCCGCAATAAGACTCAATCCCGTCTTCAGTTTCGATGGCGATGGTATCAGGCGCCTAACGAGCGACTCCGATTTTCCTGCAGCGACCGCGGACGATTCGCCCAGTGCGACGCCAGGTGTGTTTCCGAGTTCGGCGCCCCAGCCGGTCGTTGCGCTGTCGACCAAGCCTGGAAGCCACGGTTTCCACTGGACACCGGCGCTGCGGCAATCGCTGCTCTTCCTTGGGCTGCAGCACGGCTACATGTTCACCGAAGAAAAAACAAGGCGAGAGTTGGGCGGTCCCTTCTTCAGGGACTACTTCCGTTCCCTCTCTCATCTCAAGGGCTGGAAAGACGGCGGGCGCCAGTTTACAAATTATTTGGCGCATCCCATGCAGGGCTCGTTCTATGGTTTCATCCAGGTGCAGAACGACCCACACGGCATTAGCCAGGCCTTCGGGCCCTCGGCCCCATACTGGAGGAGCCGCATGAAAGCGCTGGCATGGAGCGCTGCCTGGAGCACACAATTTGAATTGGGACCCGTTAGCCAAGCATCGGTCGGCAACGTTGGCTTGCACAAACGGAAGTTGACGTATGTCGATCTGGTGATCACTCCCACGCTGGGTACGGCGTTACTTGTTAGTGAAGATGCCCTGGATCGTTACGTGATGCGCTGGGTTGAACGCACGACCGGCAAGAAACTTGTCATAAATTCGGTCAGAGTTCTCCTGAATCCAACGCGAAGCTGCGCCAACCTGATCCGGTTCAGGACACCTTGGCATCGGGATCGTAAGTAACGAGCGGTCGGTCTTCCGAGCAACATCACACCCCGCGAGCTTTTGAGCGATTTCGATTCTGTCCTTCGCGTAAATTTGGCGAGATTCAGCCAAGGAGAGATCTCAAGGGGAGAACTCGTGAGAGTTGAAATCGAACGCGCCGGTTTGTAAGCGATCTGATGAGTGCTGAACTGGCGCTGGCCAGCGAAAAAGCCGGCCTGCTGCCTCTGATGGGACCGCCTGAACTGAGCCGGGACATCGAGACCGCCCATGGTTTGCCGGCGAATGCGGGTCCGTGAGAGACCTTCTGATCAAAACAAGCGCCACGGACCCGCTCGCGTCGCTCGCGGCACCGTTAATTGTGGCGCCGAGCAAAAGCGCGGTCGCTAACCAAGGGCGCAAAAAAGGTGGGCTCGTCAAGATTTTCTGGCGACTGGCGACTCTCTCGCGACTCGCGACTCGCGACTTTAAGGTATCATTGAAGCGAGATGCGATCCTGCGCAGCAATCTTCCTTCTACTGAGCATCGTGCTCGATCTGGGCTTTGCCGTCTCCTGCGACGATGAAGCCCTCGCGTTTCTGCCACAGCAAAGCCAATCAGCCGGCTATTCGAGACAGGATCCATCCCCACAACAGGACGACGGCGGTTTGGGCCATGAGTGTTTCTGCTGCTGCCGCCACATCCGGCAGGAAGAGCAATCAGACACGTCTGTGCAGTTGCACGCCTCCATTCGTGGCTCGGATGCCTACAGTCTGGCGACCGATACAACGCCGGTTCCCCTTTACCAACCCCCGCAATCAAACTCCTGATCACTAAACCGTCCGTTTAGTTTTTAAGGAGATCATCATGAAAATACCGGCACTGCTCTGTGCAGCGGTCTTTCTCAGCTCGTGTCTTTTTGCTCAAACAGAGATTTCGCGCTCCTTGACTCTGCGGGAAGCCGAAACAATAGCACTGCGCGACAACCCACGGTTGAAGTCTCTGGCTGATGAAGTGAGAGTCAAGCAGGCTGATGTGGTTTCGGCCGCAAAGAGACTCAATCCCGTCTTCAGCTTCGATGGCGATGGCATCCGGGGACTCAACACCAGTGAAATGGCCTTTCGCCTGGATCAGGAGTTCGAACTCGGGGGCAAACGTCGACTTCGCACGGAAGTCGTCCAACTGGAAGTTGAAATCGAAGACCTCGTGCTCCAAAACGAGAGGTTCAGGCTGCTGTTGGCGGTCCGCCAGGCGTATCTTCGAGCGGCCTTTGCCGCTAAACAACTCTCAATTTTTCGCGAGCAGCGACTTTGGTCTTTCAGCGAAACCTCCAGTTCTTCGACGAGCGGCATCTGTTCCTCTCTTGTGGTTAAACACATGTAGCGCTGCGGGGCATCACTTACGATCCCTTGCCTCCCTGGGGGCGCTTCACGCGGCCGCCTTGATATCCGTCTTGCCAAAGTCCTGCCCCTTGAATAACAGCGGCTCCCCGGTGGCTTTGGCGAGCGCATAGGCGAAGCAGTCGCCAAAATTCAGCCCGGCCGGGTGGCGGCCCTTGCCGAAGTCGAGAAAGGCCTGGCGCGCGAGGTGCGCCTGCTCAACGCTGAGAAACTCGATGACGATGCCGGCTCTACGAAAAAAAATATCGCACTGGCGGCCGGCATCCGGCCCAATCTGAGCTTCAACGACGATGGAGAGCTAAACGAAATTGGCGGCGCTGATGAGGCAGCGATCGGCGTCGTGGATGAGTTTGGTGTAGAGAGAGGCTTCCGGTTCCCCAAAAATGATGGCGGCGAGCGCCGAGGTGTCGAGGATCATTTGGGGAGGCCGTGTTCGTCATAGAGGAATTCGGCGTGGTCGAGATAAGGCCGTTTGATCTGGGAGGAGGCCCGCTTCGCGATGGCGAGCAGTTCCTCGACGGAAGCTTTGCCGCGATGGCTTTGGAGGCGTTCGTAGCGTTCCCGCAGAGCTTCAGTGACGACATGAGTCATGGTCTCACCGGTGGCTTTGGCAATGGCCTGGGCGAGGCGATGGGCTTCCGGGTCTTTCACATTGAGGCTCATGGTGTTTTTATCTTTCTGTATATTCATCTATCTTTCTTTATTCTAGTGCCGTTTCCGATTCGTGCCAAGTCCCATTGGTCAAACGGCCGGATCCCAAGTTGTTTCTTACCTTTCCACCGTTTGGGTGGTGGGGGACCTCTATGAACATAACTTCCGTGATGTTCGCATAGGATCGAGAGCACGGATCACGACCGTCGCTTATCCCGGTCGAGAATTCCATGGAAAAGTCAGTTACATCGATCCCCAGGTCAATCCCGAGACGAGGACCAGCCGGGTCCGCGCCGAGGTGTCAAACTCGGATGCACGGTTTCGTCTCAACATGTTTGTCGAACTGAGGTTTGAAGGGCGAGGGGACGCAGTCATCAGCGTTCCGGAGCAGGCGGTTCAGTTTGTCGGGGACCGGGCGGTTGTCTACCAGCCCGATCCAAAGATTGCGGGGAAATTCCTGCAGAAGCCGGTCGAGCTGGGCAACAAGGGCGCGGGTTCTTACGAAGTGTTGGGCGGTCTTCAGCCGGGCGGCCGAGTCGTCACCAAGGGGAGTTTCATATTGCGTTCAGAAAGTCTGAGGATGAATCCACAACAATGACGATGAACAGAGTTGAAAAAGCGCTGATGAACAATCCCCTGCGCGCCCTGCTACAGCGGCAGTACGAGGCCCCTCTTATGGAGCGTCTTGGTGGACGCGTGGAAGGCATGTGCGTTCTTGAAATCGGGTGCGGGCGCGGTATCGGCGCCGAGATCATCTTTGAGCGATTCGGAGCGCGGGAGGTTCATGCCTTCGACCTCGACCCAGATATGGTCGAACGGGCCCGCCATCGACTGTCCGGCTACCCCCCCGATCGTCTGCGGCTGTTTGTCGGCGATGCGGCGGCGATTGAAGCGGAAGACGAATCATTCGATGCGGTCTTCGATTTCGGGATCATTCACCACATCCCCAACTGGAGACGCGCGGTGTCTGAAGTCGCCCGCGTGCTCCGGCCCGGCGGACGGTTTTTTTTGAAGAGGTGACGAGCCATGCGCTCAACCGCTGGTCTTACCGGACATTCCTTGAACACCGGGCCGACAACCGCTTCAGCGGAGAAGAATTCGTCGCGGAACTTGAACGGCAGAGCATCCGTGTCGGAGGCAACTTCGTCGAGCGGTTCTTCGGCGACTTCATTATCGGCACGGGCCGCAAGATACAAGATGTGAAGGGTAGCCCCGCCTGCTGACACCAATCGTTACAGTGGATGGCCAAGATCGCAAAGCCGGCTTTCCGCTTGATTCTGGACTTAACTCCAGATTGTATAATTTCCTAATTGCCAGAGGAGGACGGTGCCCGAATGGCCCAGGCAGAACTTCGCATTGGTGAACTGGCGGCGCGCACCGGTGTCAGCATCGACACGGTGCGCTACTATGAGCGCCGGCGCCTGTTGCCGCGCGCTACGCGCACGGGCGGCGGCTTCCGGCTCTTCACACCCGAGACGGTCAAGCGGATTCTCTTTATCAAACAGGCGCAGCACATCGGCCTTTCGCTGGACACGATTATGGAGCTACTTGCGACACGAGGCGGCGCGGGCCAGTGTCTTCGCGTCAGCGAGCTTTTGCGCGTCAAGCTAGCAGAGATGGATGAACGCATCAAGGCCATGCGGGATTTTCGCCGAACTCTTTCGGGTCATCTCGCGGCGTGCGAAAGAGAGTTAATGGCGAGGGGCGCGGCCGCCGCGTGCCCGGTGTTGGAAGGGATCACCCACACCGCCACCTCCCCGAAAGCCGGCCCGCCGAAGGAGAAAAGATGAAAGAGGAAGTGTTGATGACCAGCGGCGCAGTCGTAGCCGCCGGCGCGGCGAGTCTGTGTTGCATCGGGCCCGTGCTGTTCGCCGCGTTCGGCCTCGGCGCCTTCGGGGCGGCGACCGTCTTCGAGCCAATGCGGCCGTATCTTTTAGGCGGCGCCGTTCTACTGCTGGCATTCGGCTTCCACCGCGCGTATTTCCGCCGCCAGAGCGTCTGCGCGCCCGGCGAGGCATGCGCGACCAAACCACTGGACCGAGTGGGGCGCGCCGGGCTATGGATCGCGTCGGTGGCGGTGCTGGCCTTCGCGCTCGCTCCCTACTACGTCGGCCACATCGCGGCCGCGCTCGTGCGCAGCGAGTCGCCTATGACAACAGCGCCTGCCGCGGCGCCGGCTGCGGAGATGGGCTTCGAAACGGTCACGGTGCGGGTCGAGGGCATGGACTGCACGAGTTGCGAAATATCGATCAAGGCGGCACTCGAACGGGTGCCGGGCGTGCGCTCGGCGGATGTGAGCTACAAACGCGGAGATGTCCGCGTCGAGTACGACAAGCATCAGACCGACGTCAATCAGATCAGGCGGGCCATCGATTCGACGGGTTACAAGACCAAATGGCGAGAGCCGGCGGGTAGGGACTGAAGCACAAATTGGGTAGCGCGAGTGAACAAAGGAGACAAGACATGAAACACTGTTGCGCCGCAAGAGGACAATCCGATACGCCGACGGCGCGTCAGGTAAGCCCGGCGGCAGATACGCAGTGCGCGAAGTGCGGCGGGAAAGGGAGCGGCGTCGAGCGCAAGACGGTGCTGCATCACGTCCTGCCTGCGCTGCTTAACCGGGTCAATGACGAGGTGTATCGCTTCTGCCCCGACCCCGGATGCGCGCTCGTCTACTACGGCGATGGCGGGACACACTTCACCGTCAAGGACGTACGCGAACTCGTCACTGTGAAGGCCAGTGGGGACGAGCGGCCCATCTGCTACTGCTTTGGGTTCAACGAAGGCGAGGCGCGCCGGGAGATCGCCCGCACGGGAACGAGCTCGATCCCGGCGCAGATCAGCGGGCTGATCAAGGCCCGCATGTGCGCCTGCGAGGTGCGCAACCCTTCTGGTGCCTGCTGCCTCGGACTGGCCACCCAGACGGTCAAATGCCTTTCGGAAGAGCACAAGGCTTCCGCACGTGAGCTTCGAGCGCGGCGGCAGGGGCGGGATTATACAAAACCCCGTACGGCAATCATCCAAGATTGCAAGTTCTCACCGTTGGTGAACTACTGAATGGCGCAAGCATCGACTATCCGCCCCAGCATGCCAGAGCGGATACGACGTTCAAGAAGGCGCCCAAGGTACGGGCCACGAAAGAGCGGCAATTGCCGCTTGTCGCCGAGCGGCCCTACGACGACTCCGAGGATTAGCAACACGCCGACAGAGCATTGCTGCCAGCGACTTCATTTGCTTCTTCGGATGTCCTTCAATCGAATTACTGACGGTCCGCGCTTTCCTTTCGTGTCTTGAGCGGGGATCGTGCCCTCGAACAACAGATCCTTGCCGCTAGAGGCTTTCAAAATTTCGGCCTTGAGTGCCGCCTTTGGATCGGCGACTACATCAAAAATCTCGTTTGTTCCGGAGATTCTCACGTGCATTCTTTCACCGACGGATTGAATTTGCCCAACCCCAACGGCATTTGCATCCTTGGGTGAAAAGCCGTTCCGCTTGACCGCCGCAATGATTTGTTCCATCCGGACGCTGTTGCCGGGTTTCAGGCGAATATTCGCGAATCCCTTGTTCAGGCTGACGTTGACAGATTCGACACCGTCAATCTTCCGTAGCGTCACGCTCACGGCGTGGGCACAGATGCCTCAGTCCATGCCAAAGATGGTCAGGTCGATTTGGCGAAATTCGGCGCTCGCGTTCAGAGACAACGCAAACAGTAGCGTTAGAGCGAGGACAACGTGCTTTCGCATAAAATCACCTCAGAAAAAATAGCTGAAATTCACCGCGATTCGAATCGTTTCACGTCCTAAACCAGTTCCGACATCGCGGTAAATTGGAAATTGAATGCCGCCTTCGATGGCATAATTCTTGTAGATGCCCAAGGCGCTCGGCCCCGCAAAGATTTGGTGCGCAGCGGAGTTCGGCATCTTGAGACCTCTTCGTTGCACACGTCCGGATTTTTCTCCGGTCACTTCGAGAAATCCGCGCCAGTCCCAATGGGGATATTCCTTTCGCAATCCAGGAGGCCGGTACCCCCACACTCCCGAATAGGAAAGGATGTCCGGCCTCTTGTCGCCACGAGCTTCGGCAAAACGTGTGTAGCCCACGCCGCCCCATACATAATGGCTGCGTGAAGCCATTCCGGTCGATGCCGCCGAATACAAGCCGGGCGCTCTGCGCAGATCCGTCATCATTCCTCTGCCACGCTGCGGACCCGGAGCAGTAACGCCGACGTAAGCCGTGCTTTCAAAGCGGGTGCCTACATCGGCTCCTCTGCGGTGGAAGCGCCAGGCGCCGATAGCTTCCACATCCGGTGTGGCGCTCATCATGGCCGTTCCTCGCGAAATCGGAAGAGCAGCGCTACTGAGCATGTAGGGGGCGCTAACCGAAAGCTGCAGGTCTTCCGTGATTCCATAGCTGAGCATCGCGCGCAACATGTTTCCGTTGTTGCTTGCGCCGATGCGTGACATCGTCCCGATATCCAAGCTCCAACCGCCCTTGGCGTTTGTTGGCGTGGTGAAGCCGAACACGGGTCCGTGACCAGAGGCAAGAGCCGTAAACGATACGAGGCAAAGCTGTACAAATAACAGCGCTGCGAAATGGAATCCCCCGAGACGCGTAGCCATAATTGCCCTCGTTGTGCCCAGAAAACCAGAGCGGAGCCGTGCGACGAACTCCGCCCTTTGGTGTGCTACTTTCGGATCATTTCTTTTCTCCACGTCCTTCAAATTCACTCTACGCCCTATACATCGGTATAGAGTCGATACTCGGAGAGGAGAAAAATTGAAAATCCGCAGGCTCGGCTAAAAACGCCACCACCCCCACTGAATGACAGTTGCCAAGGTCACAGCGACCGCAGAACCGTAGACGACGCGCGAAGGGAGCGAGGAGCGTTGCAACACATTCAGGCGAAACCCGTAAAGCAGCGACAGAACCGACAGAGCCACACAGATCCAGCGTAAAGGCGTTACCAGCAGCCCCAACGATGTGCTTCCCAGACCGAGAAGTCCCGCGGCGAGCGGAAGAGCTCAACAGGGCCTGGAGAAGAAACTAAACAGCACTGCGACCACTGACGTTCCGTTTCCTACGCTTCGCATGAATGCCGGCCTTTCCTCCTGTTTCCATTGTCCGCTCGATGAGGGTGCAAATCACGTCCGCGGACAACTTTCGGTCACCTGATGCTTTCCAACGCGCGACGGCGCGGGTCAACTCGCTGGCGAAAGTCCGAAGCTGGCGGATTTGGCGCTGAGTGCGCTGCAAGTGTCGTTCGGCAATCGAGATCACGTCGTTGCATGGGCACTGGCCTTGCTCCCGCATTTTGAGGACGTCGCGGATTTCATCCAGTGAGAAGCCGAACTCTTTCGCGTGGCGGATAAACCTCAGCCGATGCAGATCCTCATCATCATAGATTCGATATCCTGACTCACTCCGCTCGGGATCGGGCAGGAGCTTCTGACGCTCGTAGAACCGCACGGTTTGGACGGAAACAGCAGCTTGCGACGCGAGTTCCCCGATTCGCATTTCCGAAGCATTCTAAACCCTATACACGCGTATAGAGTCAAGTGCCCATGAAGCGATCCGGCAAGCAGACCGTACCTAGCCCCTACCTAGCCCGGATTATTCACACAATGAAAAACCTAGTCACGAACTTCACGAATTTCACGAATGATCACGAATCTATGAACGGCTTTGAGCACCTTTGGCCGGGCTTGCAGTTTCAACAAGTTGTCTTGACCACGGATTAGAGCAACCAGTTGTCGAGCCTAGCCCATATGTTTCGAGTCATTCGGGATAATTCGGGATAATTCGTGATTAGCTTTTTGCTTTTTTTGTGAATAGTCCGGGCCTGCGCGGCGCCGGCATATCTGGCGACTGGCGACCGGCGACTGGCGACTCTCTCGGCGCCGCAACGAAAGTCTTGCGCTTGGCAGGGTTGGCCCTATACTACTGCCATGGTTCCGAAAGCCATAGCTGGTCTGCTTCTGGTCAGTTTGTTGACGATCCATGGAGCGGATCTCTACGCCGCTGTCTCGGTTTTCCTGCCGGATTGCGCAGCCGCCAAGCGCCCCAGTTGTTGCCAGACGGCAGCCAGCGGCGCCTCGGCAGCTCAGGCATGTTGTGCGACAAGTTGCGGCGATGAGCCCCATCCCTCGGCATTTTCCAATCCTGTTTGCGCATTCCGTGGAGTGGACGCGGCGGCCACGGCGGCCGTCTCCCTCGAGCCGTTCGTGCAGGATGGCTTTGGGGTCGTCGACGCTGCACCCGTCATCCAGTCCGGCGCCAGCCGGGTGGTTTTGAACTCCGCGTTTCAAATCTAGAACCCTCCTGGGCGTAGTGTGCCCAAACGCGTCCCCGGGCCAAATCGCCCGCCGGCGACGCGCCCCGTCCAACATCCCAGTTACTGTTTGATTTTGGACCAGGTCTCTGAGTCTTTGCCGCAATGATCGATCGGATTATTGAATTCTCAATTCGAAACCGCTTCCTGGTGGTGCTCACCTACGCACTGCTGGCGGGACTGGGCTATTGGGCGCTGCTGACGACGCCCATCGACGCGATTCCCGATCTGAGCGATAACCAGGTTATTGTTTTCAGCGACTGGCCGGGGCGCAGCCCGCAGGAAGTCGAAGATCAGATCACTTACCCTTTGACAACAAGCCTGCAGGGACTTCCGGATGTGCGCGTGGTCCGTTCTTCTTCGGCGTTCGGTTTCTCGATGATCAACGTCATTTTCGAAGACCGCGTCGACTTGTACTTCGCGCGCACACGTGTCCTTGAGCGGTTGAACCTGGTCACAAAGAGTTTGCCCGCGGGGGTCGTGCCGACGCTTGGACCAGACGCCACCGGCGTCGGCCATGTGTTCTGGTACAGCGTCGAAGGACCCCTCAGTCTGCTGGAACTCCGTTCGCTGCAGGATTGGTACGTCCGCTACCAGTTGAACTCCGTTTCGGGTGTGGCCGAAGTCGCCAGTGTAGGCGGGCAAGTCCAGCAATATCAGATCAACGTCGATCCGGTTCGCCTGCGCGCCTTCAAGGTTCCGATGAGCTCCGTGGTGGCTGCGGTGATGTCCAGCAATAAGAACGTGGGTGGCAACGTCCTCGAAACCAGCGGCGCGTGGTCGGTCGTTCGAGGTATCGGTCTGATTGGCTCCATCCAAGACCTCGAAGAGATCGCCGTGGCCGCACCGGGCGGCGTGCCCGTTCGTGTTCAGGATGTAGCGGAAGTACGAATTGGAAATGCCTATCGGGCCGCCGCGCTCATCAAGAATCGAGAGGAGGTCGTGGGCGGAGTCGTAGTAGCCCGCTACGGCGCAAATACGCAGCAGGTCATCGACGCCGTAAAAGAAAAAATTGCGGCTCTGGCTCCCGGACTTCCACAGGGCGTCACGATCGTTCCCTTCTATGACCGGTCGGATTTGATCCAACGGTCGATCGCCACTCTGCGAAGAGCGCTTATCGAAGAAATTCTTCTGGTGACGATTGCCCACATCATCTTTCTGCTTCACTTTCGCAGCATTCTGATCGTCACGATCCCTCTGCCGCTTGCGGTCTTGATCTCCTTCCTGTTCATGAAGCAGATGGATATTTCATCGAACATCATGTCGCTGGCCGGAATCGCCATCGCCATCGGCGTTCTGGTGGATGCAGGGATCGTTGTGACCGAGAACGCGTTTCGTTTCCTCGAGCAACGGCGAGTGGACCCCAAGGACCGGCCGCTTGTGACCGCCACCGTCCTGGAAGCGACGCGGTTGGTGGGGCGGCCGATTTTCGCGTCCATGGCGATCATCATACTGGCCTTCGCGCCCGTATTTGCCTTGACTGGGCAGGAAGGAAAACTCTTTCGGCCGCTGGCCTTCACCAAAACCTTTGCAATGGTCGGCGCTACTCTGATTGCGGTGACACTGGTCCCGGTTCTTTGCACGTACTTGCTGGGCGGCAAGTTCCACCGCGAAGAAGACAACCCTGTGATGCGGCTTCTGGTCGGGATTTACCGGCCCGTACTTCGGTTCGCCTTGCGTCACAGGAAAACGACCATCGCCGGCGCTGTGGTTCTTTTTGCGATCGCGCTTTGGATGATTCCTCAAATCGGTACGGAATTCATGCCGCCGCTGAACGAAGGGGATCTCATGTTTATGCCGATCGCGGATCCCGGCATTTCTCTGCCTCAGGCGATCGCGATCGCTAAGAAGCAGGACGATGTAATCCGTAGCTTCCCGGAAGTCGCGTCCGCGGTTGCCAAGATTGGACGAGCCGATACGTCAACCGATCCAGCGCCTGTCAACATGACGGAAACGATCATCAACTTGAAGCCTCCGGAACAATGGCGCGCGGGGGTGACGCGCGACAGCCTCATTGCAGAAATGGACCAGGCGATCGCGCTGCCAGGTGTCACCAACATCTGGACCCAACCCATCATCAATCGCATCAACATGCTCACCACCGGGATCCGGTCCGAGGTAGGAGTGAAGGTTTTTGGAGGCGACTTGAAGGTGCTGGAGGCCAAAGCGCGCCAGATTGCCGCGCTGGTAAAACAGGTCCCCGGCGCCGCCGATGTCTATCCCGAGCAGATCCTCGGAGCGCCCTATCTGGACATCGACATTGACCGGCAGGCTGCCGCCCGCTACGGAATCGGCGTCGAGGAGATTCAGAATTCGATTGAAACCGCAATCGGAGAAACTGTCCTGTCGACGACCATTGAGGGCCGTCGCCGCTTTGCGGTTCGGGTGCGCTACGCACTGGAACACAGAAATGACATCGCGGCGCTCAAGCAGGTTCTGGTCGATGCGCCGGCCGGCTTTCAGGTTCCCCTGGGGCAGTTGGCTGCTTTCCGAACGGTTTCAGGGCCGTCGATGATCTCCGGCGAAAATGGCCTGCTGGTCGCGACGGTGCTCCTCAATGTTCGCGGCCGGGATGTCGGCGGCTTTATCAGCGAGGCCCAGTCGCTGATTCGGGACCGGCTGGAACTCCCACCCGGTTACTACGTCGGCTGGAGCGGTCAATACGAAAACGAGATTCGTGCGCGCGCAAGGCTGCAGCTTGTGGTCCCAATCGTCGTGGTGATTATTTTTCTGGTGCTCTATCTCACGTACGGCTCGTTTCTGGAAGCGGCGCACGTGTTGCTGGCCGTCCCGTTTGCCCTGACCGGAGGCGTATTTCTCCTTTACTTCCTTGGCTACAACTTCAGTGTCGCCGTCTGGGTGGGTTTCATCGCTCTGTTTGGAACAGCCGTTCAGACCGGCGTCGTGATGGTGATCTACCTGCACGAAGCCGTGCGGCGCAGAGCGGACGCTTTGGGACGGCTGGATCGCAAGAGTTTGATTGAGGCGATCGAGGAGGGAGCGTTGCTGCGCCTCCGGCCGAAAGTGATGACCGTCAGCACGGTCATTGCCGGGCTCTTGCCGATCATGTGGAGCACCAGTACCGGCGCCGAAGTAATGAAACCTCTGGCGACGCCGGTACTGGGTGGAATGGTCAGCTCGCTGTTGCACGTTTTGGTCGTAACGCCGGTTCTTTTTTCCTGGATTCATGAACGCAAGACAGGGGTCAGGGGTCAGGGGTCAGGACGTGATCGTGCTCGTGGCCGTGCTCGTGGCCGTGCTCGTTGACGTGATCGTGCTCGTGCTCGTGGTCGTGGCCGTCGTCGATTACCCGTACCCTTCCGGGTACGGCACTGACATCGGCGGCAATCCCGGATTCATGAGCACTGCCATGAAAATAAGCGCCGATTCGTCTGTCAGTGCCGTCATGTTCAGTGCCGCGACCGCAGGGAGCGGCTCCGCAGCACCATCTAAAAGAAGCACACGCGACATGAAATGGGGATTCACCAAACCTGGAGGAAACCATGCAAAGAGTACTGTGCGCCATTGTGGGACTGCTGCTTTTGGCTAGTACGATTCCGGCCTGCCGTCAACCGTCGGAGGGCGATTGGAAGCAAGTGGCCAGTGCCGACATCAGCGAAGGGAAAGTCGTAGTCAAGAGCGCCGCCGGAGACCTGAAGGAAGGAAAGAACGACATTCGCATCGAGTTCGTCGATGCCGGCGGCAACCTGCTGCCGGTCGAACACGCCGAAGCATCCGCCGCGATGCCGATGCCGGGCATGAGTCCCATGACCACATCCATGGAACTGAAGTCCACCGCTGAAGAGCCGGGCCGGTTCACGGCGCAAGCTAACTTTGAAATGCGAGGGGGCTGGCAATGTTCAATCCAATATCGTCTGAAAACGGGAGCATCGGGTTCGGCCGCTTTCAACCTTAATGTCAGGTGAACCGATGAATTTTGTGAAGCGACGACATGTCTTGATTCTGTGGCTTGCATTCCATGCGCTTGGCTTCGGCCAGGAAAGTTCCGTGGAGGTTACACAACGGGAACTGGTTGACCTGGTGAAACGTGGAATCGAGAGCAACCTGTTTCTTCAGGCCGAGCGTCTGGAGATTGCAGCCCGGGAAGCTCGGGCACTGCAGGCTGGGCTTCGGGCCAACCCAACCCTGATGGCAAACGCGATGAAGGAAATCGCGGGTTCCGACCATTTTCTTGGAGCAGGCGCCAGCCAGCCGCTGGAACTCTTCGGACGAAGGAGCGCGCGAAGGGAAGCTGCACTTGCCCAAGTCAAGGTCGCAAGAGCTGAAGTTTCCGAGCAGGAGGAAATGCTTGCCGGAAGGATCCGGGATCTGTATGGCGAAATCCTCGGGCTCCAGCGCGATATCGCGGTGCTGCAACAGATCCTTGTCAGTAACCGAAAGACCCACGCATTGGTTCAGGCGCGCATTGACGAAGGCGCGGCCGCGAAGCTGGACGGCACGATTCAGTTGACCGAGATTGGAAAGCTCGAAGCGCGGGAGATATCCCTTCAGGGGGAGCATGAGGGAGCGGTGCTGGAATTAAAAACGCTGCTTGGTTTGCCGCCGGATCAACCGCTTTTCCTCTCAGGAAGCGTCTTGCATCCGCCCGACATTCCTCCGTTACAGGGCGCGTTGGTTGAAGCGACCGGCCGCGCAGATCTCAAACGGGTCGACGCGGCCGAACGGGCGGCGCGGGCAGAGGTGCAGAGAGCCACGGCCGAGTCGCGCTGGGACGTTACGGTTTCGGCGGAATACCGCCGTTCCGACAACGGTTTTCATCAGCGCGGTTTCAACGACGCCGGCCAACTGGAACGTGTGCGTGGTGTCTTCAACATGCTCATGTTCGGGGCAAGTTTTCAGTTTCCTTTGTTCAACCGCAATCAGGGCGAAATTCTGGAATTTCAGACGCGCGCAGACATGGAAGTTCGCCGGCGGCGCTACCTGGAGCTGGCGATACACAACGAGCTGCGCGCGCTGTATCGGCGTGCGGACACTCTGGAAGCCAGCCGGCGAATGTACGAACGGGGCGCGCTGAGACTGGCGGAGGAAACTCTTTCCATCGTTCGGCAAAAGCACGACCTCGGCGCCATTTCCTTTCTGGACGTATTGCAGGAACAACGCCGCTTCCTTGAAATTCAGACGGGGTACTCCGAGATTCTCAAGGAGCTGTTCCGCGCCCGATCCGGCATTTTGCGCAGCCTCGGAAGGATCACATGAAGCATCGACGATTGCTCATCGCCTCCGTCCTGGTTCTCGTATCGCTGCTGGCGGCAGCGGCCTGGTGGGTGAGCCGAGAGCGAGAGCGAAGTGCGGCGGTCGAAGTACCTCGTTCAATTTCTCCTCCCGCCAAAGCGTCTGTTCCTGCGGTGGTGGTTGTTCAACTGGATGGTGAATCCGCCAAGCGCGCCGAGATTCAGACGGCGGCTGTGGAGACGCGACCCGTCGCGCAGGAGATCCGGGCTCCAGGAACGGTCGAGCCGAACCAGTATCGCAATGTAACAGTTTCCAGCATCGTCGCCGGAACGGTCACGGCTGTCACGGCAAAACTGGGCGACTTCGTCGGCCGGGGCAGATCCTTGGCGACGATTTCCAGTAAGGAGGTCGCAGAAGCACAAAGAGCGTACGTAACCGCCGCGGCTATGGTTGAAGCCGATCACAAGCGAGTGGTCCGGACCGAGAAACTACTTGCCATTGGCGCGGCCAGCCGCCAGGAGCTGGAAGCCGTGCAAGCGGAGCACGCCGAGCACGCAAGCGAACTGGAGTCGGCGCGGGAGCGCCTGCTGCAGATGGGCATCAATGCGGCGACGATTGCGAAGTTGACCAGCGCGACGGCGATCGGCGCCGATATTTCGGTCGCATCTCCGATCGCGGGGACCGTACTCGAAAGGAAGATCAACCTCGGACAAGTCATTTCCGAGGGCGTCGAGATGTTTACGGTCACCGACCTTTCCACCGTTTGGGTGGTGGGGAACCTCTATGAACAGAACTTCCGTGATGTTCGCATCGGATCGAGAGCACGGATCACGACCGTCGCTTATCCCGGTCGAAAATTCTATGGAAGAGTCAGTTACATCGATCCCCAGGTCAATCCAGAGACGAGGACCAGCCGGGTCCGCGTCGAGGTGTCGAACCCGGCTGGGCGGTTTCGTCTCAATATGTTTGTCGAATTGAGCTTTGAAGGGAAAGGAGACGCCGTCGTCAGTGTCCCGGAGGAAGCGGTTCAGTTTGTCGGGGACCTAGCAGTTGTCTACCAGCCCGATCCGAAGATTGCGGGGACATTCCTGCAGAAACGGGTCGAGCTGGGCAACAAGGGCGCGGGTTTTTACGAAGTGTTGGGCGGTCTTCAGTCGGGCGGCCGAGTCGTCACCAAAGGGAGTTTCATATTGCGTTCAGAAAGTCTGAGGATGAATCCACAACAATGATTCGGGCGCCACAGTCGGAGAACCTATGGGAGATATGATGCGTGGAATGTCGGGAATGATGGGCGGCATGATGGTGGCTTACTTGCTTGGCGTCATCGTGCTGGCGCTGTTGATCGTTTTCTTGGTGAAAGCGATCAGAAAGAAGTGAATCCATGAACCGGAGACCACCCCGGATGAAAGTTTGGGCGTGGGCCTGGGAACGCGCGCGTCTCGCGCGCCCGCGCTCCCAGGAAAGTATTTTCATGGAGCGTTCATGAATCCGGGGATTCATCACCCGGGATGAAAATGGGGTGAGCCAGGGTAGACTATTGCGAAGTGCAGCCGCAGTTCAGCGCCGCGACCGAAGGGAGCTGGTCCGTTAATTGTGGCGCCGAACAAAAGCGCGGTCGCAAAAAAGCCGGGCACGTCAAGATTTTCTGGCGACTGGCGACTCTCTCGCGACTGGCGACTCGCGACTCTGAGGTACAATCAAAGCGAGATGCGGGGCTACGCAGCTATCTTTCTTGTACTGAGCATCGAGCTCGATCTTGGGCTTTGCCGTCTCCTGCGACGATGACGCCTTCGCGTGTCAGCCACAGCAAAATCACTCAGCCGGGTATTCGAGACCCCCGCAACCGAACTCCTAATCACTAAACTGTGCGTAGGTATAAGGAATTCATCATGAAAATACCGGTACTGCTCTGTGCAGTGGTCTTTCTCAGCTCGTGTCTGTTTGCTCAAACAGGGATCTCGCACTCCTTGAGTCTGCAGGAAGCCCAGACAATAGCACTGCGCGACAACCCACAGTTGAAGTCTCCGGCAGATGAAGTGAGAGTCAAGCAGGCTGATGTTGTTTCGGCCGCAATGAGACTCAATCCCGTCTTCAGTTTCGATGGCGATGGTATCAGGCGCCTAACGTGTTTGAGCGGCTTTGATTTTCCTGCAGCGACCGCGTACGGTTCGCCCAGTGCGAGGCCAGGTGCGTTTCCGAGTTCGGCGCCCCAGCCCGTCGTTGCGCTGCCGACCAAGCCTGGAAGCCACGGTTTCCAGTGGACACCGGCGCTGCGGCAATCGCTGCTCTTCCTTGGGCTGCAGCACGGCTACATGCTGACCGAAGAAAAAACCCAGCGAGAGTTGGGCGGTCCCTTTTTTAGGGACTACTTCCGTTCCCTCTCTCATCTCAAGGGCTGGAAAGACGGCGGGCGCCAGTTTACAAATTACTTGGCACACCCCATGCAAGGATCGTTCTATGGTTTTATCCAGGTGCACAACGACCCACACGGCATTAGCCAGGCCTTCGGGCCCTCGGCCCCATATTGGAAGAGCCGCTTGAAAGCGCTGGCATGGAGCGCTGCCTGGAGCACTCAATTTGAATTGGGACCACTTAGCCAAGCATCGGTCGGCAATGTTGGCTTGCACAAGCGGAAGCTGACGTATGTCGATCTGGTGATCACTCCCACGCTGGGTACAGCATTACTGATTAGTGAGGATGCCTTGGATCATTACGTGACGCGCTGGGTTGAACGCACGACCGGCAAGAAACTTGTCATAAATTCGGTCAGAGTTCTCCTGAATCCAACACGAAGCTGCGCCAATATGATTCGGTTCAGGACACCTTGGCATCGGGATCGTAAGTAACGAGTGATTGGCCTTTCGAGCCAGAACCGTCCGCCCTTTTCTTTCGTGTCCTGAGCGGGGATCGCGCCCTCACAACAGATCCTTGCCTTTAAAGGCTTTCCGACTCTCGGGTTTGAGCGCCTTTAGATCGGCGTCTACAAATCTCGCTTGTTCCCGAGATTCTCACCTGCATTTTTTCACCTACAGATCGATCTGCCCACGCCCACGTATTTGCATCCTTTGAAAAACCGTTCCGCTTGACCGCCGCAATGATTCGTTCCATCTGGACGCCCCGCGGTCTTAGGGAATGTCGCAAAGCCCTACTCTGACAGAGGGTTGGAATCAGCCAGGCGGCCGGCCGCCGCAGCAGAATGTGACAGAGATATCGTCTCACGTTAAGCACGTTGTGACGGAGGTCAGATAGCATTCATTCTGCGACCAAAACGGTGCGCCAGAAAAACGGGCGGGGGTGACAGGTGCCAAACACTTTGAAAACGATTGTGGCCGGATCCGCGCTGCTTTTCTTGACGGCGGCAGCCGGCCTGGTCCAGGGACAGCAGGCCGCGCAGTCACAGCCGCGCGGAACCATCTCTGGAGTCGTGCTCGACGTGTCCAGTGGCAACGTCCAGCGGGGCGCCAAGGTGACCGTCGTCGACGGACAAGCTGCGGCCGAGAGCGACATGGACGGTCTATATAGTATCGAAGTACCCGCCGGCCGCTACGATTTGCACGTGAGCCACGTCGGCTTCATCGACCTGAAGATTCAAAACGTGAGGGTCAAAGCCGGCGAGATCACTTACCAGGACGTGG
Source organism: Acidobacteriota bacterium (assembly GCA_051001345.1). Lineage (GTDB taxonomy): Bacteria > Acidobacteriota > UBA6911 > JACQSX01 > JBPCNK01 > JBPCNK01. Next base: position 18,457 of record JBPCNK010000126.1, read on the forward strand.
CGCTCAACTCGGTCAACGCCAGCCTGGGCTCGGTCACCGTCGTAGCCGAAGCCGAAACCGCCTCGGAAGTGGCGTTGCTGTCTGAGAGGAAAAATGCCGCCGTGGTGACCGACAACATCGGCGCCCAGGAGATCTCAAAGACTCCCGGCTCGGACGCGGCCGACGTGATGGCCCGTGTGACGGGCGTCTCCATCGTCGATGGGAAATACGTCTACGTAAGGGGCCTGGGCGAGCGCTACAGCAGCACGATGCTCAACGGCGCTATCATCCCGACCACGCAGCCCGATAAGAGGGTCGTGCCGCTGGACCTGTTTCCTTCGAGCCTGCTGGAGAATATCCGAACGGAGAAGACGTACTCTCCCGATCAGCCCGGTGAATTCTCGGCTGGCCTCGTCAAGCTCGAGACTAGCGACTTCCCGAGGAAGGCCATGCTGAAACTGTCATTCCAGCAAGGCTTCCATAGCAATACCACCTTCAAGGATTTCAGCACCTACCGCGGCGGCGCGCATGACTGGATCGGCTTTGACAACGGCACGCGATCGCTGCCGGCTTTGATTCCGTCCCAGAGGGTCGTTCCCTTCAGCCCGTTTACGAAGCGCGGCTTCACACCCGAGCAAATCGAGAGTTTCGGCCAAGCATTTCCCAATGTCTGGGACCCCGCCGTCAAGCAGGCGCCGCCGAACCAGAGCTTCAATCTATTCGCCGGTAACACCTTCGGAGAGCTGGGGCTGGCCTTTTCGCTGGCGCACGCCAACCAGTTTGAGAACCAGGCTGAGCGGCAAAATATCTACACGGTGTCGAGCGGACAACTGGACCCGCTGGCGTTTCATCGGCGGGGGCCGTTTGGAGGCCTCTAATCAGAACGTGGCGACCTTCGACCTCTTCAATGTCAACGTGACGCCGGTGGTATCGCGCCTCGGCAACACCGACTTCCTTCCGTCGCTCAGTGCGATTTACAAAATCAACGGCTCGATGAACCTTCGTGGGGCCTACAGCCGTACGCTCAACCGGCCCGAGTTCCGGGAGCTGGCGCCGTTCGATTTTACCGACGTGGTGGGAGGCCGGTCGATCATAGGAACTCCAGACCTGGTGCGGGCGCGGATCCAAAACTATGACGCCCGCTGGGAGTGGTTCGTCAGCGCAGCCGAGCTTGTAGCTGTGAGCTATTTTTTCAAGAGCTTCAAGGATCCGATCGAACGTGTCGTCGAGCCCACAGCGGCGCTCCGGACCTCCTTCCGCAACGCCCAAGGCGCCCGCAACCAGGGAGTCGAGATGGAGGTCCGCAAGCATCTTGGACGGGGCTTTCTGATCGCGTCGAATTACACGTTCGTGGATTCCGAGATTGAGTTGCGGCCCGAGGCCTTGAACGTCGCCACTTCCAAAAAGCGGCCTCTTGCCGGACAGTCGCGCCACCTCTTCAACGGCATCGTCGAGTACCGCCACTCCGGCTCGGGACCGCTGACACGGCTGTTGTTCAACTATATCGGCAGCCGGATCGCCGACGTTGGCGCATTCGGATTGCCGGACATTTTGGAGGATGGATATCCGCAGTTGGATTTTCTGGTGAATGTCCCGCTGGGAGAGTCCGGCTGGGCCCTGAAGTTCAGCGCGGAAAACCTGCTGGACAGAGAAAAGCGTTTCAGCCAGGGAGGGTTGCCCCACCGGGTCTTCAGGGACGGGCGTACGTTCAAGGCTGGCCTCGCGATGTCGTTCTTTTAGCCGTTTTTTTGGGAAAGGCCCGGCACGTAAACGCGCCGGGTATCGGGATCCCGGAACCGGGATCGGATTTTCACTGTTGAAGCACTGCCGGATCAATCTGGCTTGATGAGGAGAAAAGTCATGCGTAAACGTTCCGTAGGGAGTGTACTGCTGCTGCTTAGTTGCGCGCTGATCACGTTGACGGCGGCAAGGAATTCACCGGACCAGGCCGGGGTGTCTTTGGCAGTCCTCAACGATATCGCCACAGGGCCCAAGCCTGCCATTTATCTTCGAACCGACAAGACGGCTTACACGCCGGGGGAGAACCTCACGCTGACAGTTACCATCGACGCCAGCGGTGTGCTGCAGCCGAAAACCTTCTTTCTGTATCGCATCAACCAACAGACCGGAGAGGTCCGTTACATCAATACTGCTGGCGGCCTGCTGCCCGCGGGGACGATCACGGACCTGTTCGGGAACAGCTCGAATTTCCCGAGTTATAACGTCCCGACGGTGAGCAACGTGAACTTGTTTGGCGCGTCCGGCTTTACCGGGGCGGCCCTAGCCGTGCCGGCTGGCCAGACCGGCACGTATCAGTTCGTTTTTGAATTCCGCGATGTGACTGGCCAGCGCGTCTTTGCCCGCTCCAACACCTTGTATGCCCATGTAGAAGCCATCGATGTGGTGACCGGAAACATTACGGCCAGCCGAACTTTCAGCTCCAATCGCGCATACGCTTTGAGTGGAGCCGTTTTCGTAAAGACCGGCGCGACCCTGACAATCGAGCCGGGTACGTTCGTCTACGGCGACACGGCCAGTCAGGGCACACTAGTGGTCGAGCAAGGCGCCAAGATTGTCGCTGCGGGAACGCCGGGCCGCCCGATCATCCTTAGCAGCGGCCAACCGGTGGGTAGCCGGCGGCGCGGTGACTGGGGCGGATTGATTATCAGCGGCCGCGCGCCGCTGAACGTTCCTGGAGGGACGGCCATCGGCGAGGGCGGGACCGGCACGTACGGGGGGACCGACCCGAACGACAGCAGCGGCGTCCTGCGTTACGTCCGGGTCGAGTTCGCCGGGATCCGCTTCAGCCCGGACAACGAGCTCAACGGCATCGCCTTCCAGGCGGTCGGCAAAGGGGACCGTCGTCGAGTACTGCCAGGTGCACTTCAATCTGGACGACAGTTTCGAGTTTTTCGGCGGCACCGTCGACGCTCGCTATCTGCTTTCGACATTTTCCGGCGATGACAACTTCGACTGGACGCAGGGTTGGAACGGCCGCGGACAGTTCTGGGTTGCGCTGCAAAAGGGAGACGACGGAGACAAAGGGATTGAGGCCGACAACAACACCAACAACCGTGACCTCGAGCCTCGCTCCAATCCCACCATCTACAACGTCACGCTGATCGGCGCACCGACAACCACCGACGGAAGCAACAGCGATCGCGGCGTGATGCTGCGCGAGGGGACGGCCGCCAAACTCTATAACGTCATCGTGACCGGTTTCAAGAACGTGGGCGTCGAAATCGACCACAGCGCGACCTTCGCGCAAGCACAGAACGGGAATCTGATCTTCAACAACTCCCTTTTCTTCGGCAACGGCGCGGTAGGCAACCGCGGCAATTTCTCGAAGGACGCCTCGGAAACCCCGGCGCCGCCCTTCACGACCGAGAACCACCTGACCGTCCGGATGGACCGCAATCGGGAGGCGGACCCGCTGCTGCGTTCGCCGTATTCGCTGCTGAGTCCGGACTTCCGTCCCGCTCTCGAGTCCCCCGCCCGGAATCTCCACTATGTCCGGACGACACCCGATGATGGCTTTTTCACACGCGTTGACTTCATCGGAGGCGTCGATCCGCTCAGTGATTGGACGCAGATGGGCTGGACCACGTTTTCTCCAAACTGAGGACCCATGCGCCGGCTCAGAATACTTTTCTCGATAGCGACACTGACGATGACGTTTGCGGCGATCCCGCAAGCGTCGGGAGGCGGCGGCGCCTCGCCGGGCAGCGGTGGTTTGCGGCTGGCGGGCTCGCAGCCGACGCTGCGCGCCTTGGGCGAAAGGTACTTGATGGCCCTGGCGGCGCGGACAGACGATGCCAGGGCGATCCAGGCCCTGGCGGTCACGCGTCAGGAGTGGAGTCTGTTTGTCTGGCCGAAACTGCCGGCAAGCCGCCCGCAGGCGAATTTTCCGCCCGACTTTGTGTGGCAGCAGATGTACCTGCGGAGCATGTCCGAACTCGAACACATTCTTCGGGCGCACGCCGGGACGCGGTATGAATTGGTGGACCTGCGCTTTACGGGAGAGACCACCGACTTCGGGACGTTCAAGATCCACAGTGGAAGTTTATTGAGAGTGAAGGCCCCGAACGGAGAGGAACAAGAATTGAGGCTGTTCGGCTCGGTCCTGGAAATGAAGGGACGTTTCAAGATTTTCAGTTTTGTCCGCCGGTGACGTACCGGCCGTTGATATTGAGGAGATTTCGCATGATTCGAAGGGGCATTCTGTTCGCATTTCTGCTGGGAGTCGGCGCCTCGGCTGCGCTGGCGCAGCCCAAGACGATTCTGATCCCGCAGCTGGCCCACGGCCAGGGCAACGTCTCGGAAATTTTGTTCATCAATCTGACGAATACGACCAACCTGATCGACGTGCGGACCTATGACAACAGCGGAGCACCGATCAACCTGCTTTCGAACTTTTCTTCGCCCCTGGGTCAGGGGGCAACGGCGGTTTCAGCCTCGGGAGTGGAACTGGCCGGTCTCGGAATCGCCTTTCTCCGCACGGCCAGCGCAGCCCCCAACACTTTGCAGATTGCGTGGGCTGAAGTCTCTTCTTCCGGTCCGGTCGCCGTCGAGATCGTCATCAGTATTCTCGACGCCAACCAGAAACTGCTCAGTGCGACGAGCGTGCTGCCTCAGCCCCTGACGGCAGCCTTCTCTTTCGCTACGGTTTTTTCGCAGACGGTCGGGACCGGCGTCGCCCTGGTCAATCCGAAGACGAGCCTTCAATCCGCCAACATTCGGTTGCGCCTGTTCGATCGTTTCGGTCAGTTTCTGGGAGAGCAGACCGTGACGCTGGCCCCTGGAGGTAAGACCTCGAGGTTCGTGCACGAATTGTTCACCGGTCTTTCGAACTTTGCCGGGAGCGTGGATGTCCGTTCCGATGTCCCGGTGGGTGTGATGGTGCTGCGCGTCGAGGGGCTCCATCTGACGACGCAACAACTGCTGCCGCCTCGCTGATGTTTCGCGTCATAAGCAAGTTAGAATCGCTCCGATCCGCTCCCCCCATGCCCGAATTGGAATAGTTCGGGATGGATCAACTCGGCCAGAATTTCCAGTGATTCGGCCAGTCGGGGGCCGGGGCGATTGAAGTACTGATTGCCGTCTGCGACATAGACGCGTCCGTTGTGCACGGCATCCAGTGAGGCCCACTCAGGTTTCCGCTCCAAGCCTCTGAGCGCCTCGCGCGAGCGCTCAATATCCCACCCGCACGGCAAAGCAAGGATGATATCGGGGTTGCTTGCGACAAGCTCCTCCCAGTTCATCCATGGCGAGTGTTGTCCGCTGCGGCCAAACAAGTTGACGCCGCCTGCCATCTCCACCAGCTCCGGCATCCAGTTGCCGGCAGCCATCAATGGCTCGATCCACTCGATGCAGGCAATCGTGGGACGTTCCGTCACCGTCCGCGTTACGCGTTGGATGCGTTCCATCCGTTGCCTGAGTGCCGCCACCAAAGCGGCGCCCGCCGCCTGTGCTTCCAGCGCTTCAGCGACGCGGGCAATGTCGCTCCATACATCTTCCAGCGAGTTCGGCTCGAGAGAAACAATGCGCGGCTTGCTGCCAAGCCAGTCACAAACGGCGCGCTCCACGTCGCTCAGACTTGCAGCGCAAACCTGGCACTGCGACTGAGTGATGATCACGTCTGGCCCCAGGCGTTGGAGCTGTTCGGCGTCGACGCGATAAACGGACAATCCTTCCTGGAGAAGCGCCTTGACGCGCTGGTCGATCTGGTAGCTGGTTCCTTCGATGTTGAATTTCGGCGCCGTGCAAATCGGAAGGCCTTTGACTGACGCAGGAAAGTCGCACTCGTGGGAGCGCCCCACAAGCCGGCTTTCCAATCCAAGGGCGCACACAATCTCCGTGCTGCTGGCAATCAGCGAAACGACTCGATCCGGCGGCATGCCCGAAAATTACCACAAAGGCACGCCGTCACAAAGCAGTGCTACGGTGCAGGAAACTCGGGATGAGTTATGCGGTCTGAGAACGTGACCTTACAGCAGCAGCGCTCGATAGTTTATGGCGATCAGCGCCAGGCCGAGGCAGAACACGGCGTACCCGAATCCCTGCTGGAGAGCGGGCGAGGACAGCTGCCTGCCCAGTTTGGAGCCGGCATACGCTCCTGCGGCAGAGGCCAGGATGAATAGAGCCGTGAGGCGGACTGGGAGATTGCCCTCCATCCACAAGTGGCTCCACAACCCGGAAAACGAATTGACGGTAATGACGATCAGCGACGTGCCGACCGCAGTCCGCATGGTGACCCCGGCGAAGAGCACCAAAGCGGGAACAATCAGGAAACCTCCGCCGACGCCGAGAAACCCGGTGATCAGGCCCACGCCGGACCCGGCCAGCAACAGAAGGATCGAATACGTCGGCCCGCTGGGCGATTTGCGCAAGCGGAACCAGAATCGACCCGGCGATGTGCTCGGCATTGAATTCGGCAGGCTCACGGACGTCAATCAGCTTCAGTCGTTCTCCCGAGTCAATCATTTTTCTCAATTCGGAAACGCTACATTGGTTCATTGTTGAATACCTCACTTTGCTTTGCCGGCGAATACCAGGTCCGAAGGCTGCCAGTCGGAACACTGGGTATTTTCGAATGCGGCCATTCCTCCGACGACGTTCTGGACGTGAAAACCTCGCGAGGCCAGCAGGCTGGCTGCAATACTGCTGCGATACCCACTCCCGCAGACCACGGCAAGCGGCTCGTCCCGCGGCAGTTCTGAAAGTCGGAAGAGAAGGCGCGGCAGTGGAATATGGATGGCGCCGTTGATATGAGACTGCGTCCACTCGGCCGGTGTTCGCACGTCGAGCACCCGCGGGGCTGCGCCTTGCTCGAGCGCCAGCTTGAGATCGCACACGCTGCGCTGCGCGAGCGTTGCCGCGGCGCCAAGATCGGACGCAAGAGTGAAGCCGTCGATATTGTCGTACCCGATGCGCGCCAACTCCAGTTGCGCACGCAGCAGATCCGCTTGCGTTTCCACAACCAGAACTAACCGGGAACGAAAGTCCACCAAAAAGCCGGCCCAGGTCGAAAACATGGGGCTGTCAATACCGATGTTGAGACTGCCCGGGAAATGCGCCTCCCCGAAGCGGGCCGCATGCGTGCCTGCCCGGCCTGCTGACGCACCGAGCCACGCGCGTAAGCAAGTGGGCAATCAGTGGCGACATTCTGACCGTCGTACAACCGAGCACTAATAGTGTTCATGTTGCCTCTGATTGCCCGCTCGCTTACGCGCGCGGCCCGGTAACGGCACACCGGCCGAGCGGCCGGTGACACTCCTGCCGCCAGCCTGACCTCCGACTATTGACAATCGTTTTTATCGCTGCCTATACTGATCACCTTCTGGCGCTCCGGGCCGCCTGCGCTGCCCAAAGAGCGGAATGAGTTTATGAAGCCTATTCATCCAAGAGTTACCCTCCGCGGTTTTAGGACAGGCGCCCGCGGCGCCGACCGGGTGCTGGGCGAATTAGAGGCGTCTGTCATGGAATTGCTCTGGCGGGAACCAAGGGCGACCGTCAATGAAGTGGAAGAGCGCCTGCGGCGCCACCGCGAGATCGCCCACACGACGGTTCTCACCACTCTTGACCGGATGCACCACAAAGGCTATTTGACTCGCGAAAAGCGGGGCAAGGCCTTCGTCTACGCCCCGCGTTACACGCGCGAGGAATTTGAGCGGGGCATCGCCCAAGAAGTGCTGGGCACTCTCTTGGGCCAGTTTACCGAGCCGGCGCTCTCCACGTTCGTCGATCTGGTGTCCCAGGATGCCGGAGTGCTGGATCAGTTGGAAGCCATCATTCGTGAGAAGCGCCGCAAGCAGGGCAAGAACACGACCAGGTAGACCCGCTTATGATCCTCGTCGCGATCGAAAACTTCGTCCTCCTCAGTACTCTTCTGGGATGTACATCCTTCGTGCTGGCTTGGTCGGCGCGTCGCGCGTCGGAATCCGGCTGGTGGCATCCTCATCCGTATACCCTGACCCGTCTTTACGCGCTGGCCCTCGTCGTTCCCCCGCTGGTTGCCGCCTGGTTGGTGGCAGCGGCCCTATTGCCCGAATCATGGCTCGGCGCAACGACGTTTGAAGCGGCACACCCGGCCCCGGTGCACAAATGGCATCTCCTCGGCAATCTGACGGCAACACTGGAGCCCGTCCTGGCGTATGCCACGCTCGTGTTTGCCGCCGCCGCCGTACTTTTGACAGTCCTCTTGAGTGTGCGTGGCAACCTACGCGTTGCAAGAGCGATCGAACGGCTGGAGATGACAGCCGAGCCCCCGCCTCGCGACCAGCTTGCGCTGGTCGACCGCATGGCGGCGCAACGCGGGTTCCGTGCTGACCTTGTCCTGAGCGACTATCCTTTCCTTTTCGTTTGGGGGTTCCAGAGATCCTGGCTGGTCGTTTCGTCAGGATTGCTGCAGGCGCTGACACCTGAAGAACTCGCCGGGGCACTAGAGCACGAGGCGGCGCACCATGTGCGGCGCGACAATTTGATCAAGCTTATTCTCGAGTTTTGCGGCTGCGTTTCGCTCGCCTTCCCACTCTCCTGGCGGCTACTGCGGTGGCGCGCAGAACAGATTGAAATGGTCTGTGATGAGGTAGCCGTCGCGCGTACTTCAGCTCCGCTGGAGATCGCGGCTGCACTGGTCAAATTGCGACGGCTGACCCTGGAGCCGGTCGGCTACTGGCGGACCAAGACCTTTACCTGCAGCTTTGTTCCTGAAGATGCGCACAGCTTTGAGCGGCGTGTCCGACGGGTTATAGCCTTTTCCGACGCGTTGCCTCCGGCGTCGCGCGCCAGAGCGCTGCTACAGGGACACGCGGGGGCAGCGCTCCTGGTTGTCGGCGTCTTCGCCCTGACTCAAACTGCCGTCTCCGCCTTCGCGCCTCTGGCTGTTCACCAGGCGACCGAATTTCTGATCCGTTTTTTCAAATAGAAAAGCGATCTACCGATGTTTCTTCACCATTCTCGTGAGCTACGCACAAAAACTACCGCCAGTAATTTATGGCTGTGGCTTCTGCTCGCACTGGTTTCGACGGGCTTCGGTTCATGCAAGTCGCAGAACGAGGCGGCGGGCGGGCATGAGCAAGAGACACTGTCGCGCACGGAATTCACCCGGCGGATTGAGAACTTCTTCGAGTACGAGCCGCTGAAGGCGGGTAAACCGAGCCAGTTCCTGATTCACCTCACCGACCTTTCCGACGGCTCACCGGTCGAGAAGGCCGAGGTGACGCTGACGGTCCGCGCCAGGGGCGGCCGCCAGCAGGTGGGGCAAACGACGGCGCGCGTCGGGAAGGTGACGGGAATCTATGTGGCCGACCTGACGATACGTCGGCCGGGCGGCTACGACATCGAGTTTCACGTCCGCAATCCCAAGCTCGATGAGCGGCTGCCCTTGGGCGGCTTCGAAGTGAAATGACGAGAAAACTAATGACGAAACGTTTTCCGATCGTGGCCACCGTCGCTCTGGCCTGCTCGATGCCCTGCGCGGCGTGGGCGCAAACACCGGCGCCGCCCGCTTCAAAAGTCGCCGCCTTGCCGCAATCTCCTGAGGTCCTGACAATCGAGGAGGCGACGGAGCGATTCCTGAGGCGCAACCTCGCGGTGGAGGCCGCGCGTTTTCAGGTGAGTGTGGCCGAAGCCGAGATCGTGGGCGCGCCGCTGCGTCCTCGACCCGGCCTGACCGTGACGGGCGAAAACCTGCGCGTCGCCGGGTTGACGCCTTTCGACCGTCTTTACGAAGTCAGCGCCGTTGTCGCGCAGCCCATCGAACTTGGCGGCCGCAGCCGTTTGCGTATGGAAGTCGCAGAGCGGACTGTCGCTGCGGCCAGGTTCCAGTTGACCAGCGTGCTGCAACGACGACTTTACGATCTGAGACGCACTTACTATGAGTCCGTTCTGCAGCGCATGCTCCTTGAGATCGCACAGAACAACCGTGCGGACTTCGAGGAACTGGTGCGCCTCAACACGGTGCGCTTTCGGGAAGGGCAGATCGCCGAGGGCGAATTGCTGAAGGTGCTGCTCGAGCGCATCCGGTTTGATTCAGCCAGCGCTCGCGCCAGACTCGGATTGCAGCAAGCCAACATCCGGTTGCTCGAACTGCTGGGCGAAAACGATTACGCGCGCGCCACCGTCCTCGATGTCCGAGGCGAGCTTGCGTTTCGTCCGGCCACCGTCGACCTGGAGGGTCTGCGTCAGGCCGCGCTCGTCAATCGACCCGACATTCGGGCAGCCGAGGCGGAGTTCCGCCGAGCCGAATCGGCCGCTCACCTGGAGCGTTCGCGCGGGAAGGGCGAGATCACACCTTTTTTGGGCTATAGGCGCATCGGCGTGGACCACGCCGTCATCGCCGGCGCCACTTTTCCCCTGCCCTTCGGTAACCGTAATCAAGGCGGGATCGTGCGTGCCGACGCCGAGAAGAGCGTAGCCGAAGCCAGCCTGCGGCTGACGCGCAACCGGGCACTGGCCGAGGTCGACTCAGCCTATCGCGCTTACGAGACCGCCCGCGAACAAGCGCGGGCCTACGAAGCGGGCGTCCTGCGGCAGGCCGACCAGTCGCTTGCCATTACCCTGGCTGCCTATCGTGAAGGCGCATCGGAGCTGATCGTTCTCCTCGACGCGCAGCGAACGCGTTCCGACATGCGTGCAGACTACTACCGGGCGTTATTCGATTATCAGACGAGCCTGTTCCTACTCGAGCAGGCCGCGGGCGTGGAGATCAAACCATGAGCCCGCTGCTGAGCCAGCGCAGGATCATCCTTGGCGCCGCAGTACTGGCGGCAGCCGCTTTGATTCTGGTTTATGTGTTTTGGCCCCGTCCCACGGCGCGGGAGACCGACGCTGGTCCGGCCGTCGCCCAAGCGGCCGGGACGGTGCAATTCCTGATGGAGCAGCAGTGGCTCATCCGCATGAAGCTGGCGCAAGTTGAGCAACGGACGGTAGCCCGGCAGATCACAACAACGGGCCGCGTGGTCCCGGCCGCAAACAGTCATGCGGTGATCGCTCCACCGGTCGGAGGGATCATCGCGGGCACACAACTCGCACGCATCGGACAACGCGTTTTGAAAGGACAGACCCTCGCAACCGTTCAACAGACCGCCAGCTCCGCCGAGCAGGCGCAAGTACGGGCAGCGGCGGCACAAGTTCAATCTCAGAATGCCCAGGTGGCCATCGAGAATGCGCGGCTTGAAGCGGAACGCCGCACTGCGGCAGGCGATGTGGAGTCAGCTCGCTTGCGCTTGGAACTGGCGCAGAAAGAGGCTGATCGCGCCCGCCGGCTCTACGACCAGAAGGCTTTCGCGCTGCGTCAGCTCCAGTCAGCCGAAACCGAACGCGATGCGGCAAGTGCCGCCTACAAAGCGGCCGCCGAGCGCAGCGCAGCGCTGGCTGCCGCGCGCCCGGTCGCGCCGTCCAGCGCCGGCGTTGGCAGCGCCAATGCCTCCTACGTTGTGCGCGCCCCGCTCAGCGGCTATGTCACCAAGGTCAACAAGTCCATCGGCGAACAGGTGGCGCCAGGAGAAGCCATCCTTGAAGTCAGCAGCCTCGAGACGGTATGGGTCGAAGCACCGATCTTCGAACGTGATTTAGGCCGATTGGGCCGTAACGCTGCCGCGTCTTTCACAACCGCGGCTTACCCGGGCCGAGAGTTTCGCGGCAGGGTCGTAGACCTCGGAGCGGTGATCGATGAACGGACGCGCGCAGCTACAGTGATCTTCGAGGTGCCCAACGCGGGTCATTCGCTCCGCATCGGGATGCAGGCTGACGTTCGGCTGGATGCCGGCCAATCGGTAACCGCGATGATGATCCCGAAGGAAGCGGTGCTCGACAACGAAGGGAAGAAGATTGTCTACGTTCTGCTTTCAGGCGAGGAGTTTCAGCGGCGCGAGGTGGCGCTTGGCGATGAGTATGGAGACCAGGTGGCGGTGCTCTCCGGTCTCCGATCCGGCGAGCGCGTTGTCACACAAGGAGCTTATCAGCTCCGCTTGCAGGAGCTGCGGCCAGCCGCCACGGGCGCCCATTCGCATGAGACTTAGAAATAGGGGTCAGGCTTCAGGGGTCAGGGGTCAGGACGTGATCGTGCTCGTGGACGTGATCGTGCTCGTGGTCGTGAGCGGCTTGGTGTGCCCGCGACCTTCCGGTCGCGGCACTGCCATCGGCGGCCTCATCCTGACGTTGATTTGAGAAGACAGAATTAAATGCTGAACAAGATTATCCAATGGTCTCTCAAGAATCGTCTGCTCGTGCTGATCGCGGGCGTTGTGTTGCTCATCTACGGCGGCATCGTGGCGCTTGGCGCCCATGTGGATGTCTTTCCCGATCTGACGGCGCCTACCGTCACCATTCTGACTGAATCGCATGGCCTGGCGCCCGAAGAGGTCGAATCTCTGGTAACGCTGCCCATCGAGGCGGCGATGAACGGCGCCGCGGGTGTCTTCCGCGTGCGCTCCAACTCGGCGATCGGCATCTCGATCATCTTCGTCGAGTTCGAGTTCGGCACCGATATCTACCGCGCTCGTCAGCTTGTCACCGAGAAACTGCAGCAGGTACGGATGCCCGCCGGCGTCTCCGCTCCCGTGCTCGGTCCGATCTCCTCGACGATGGGCGAGATCATGCTCATCTCCATGACGAGCAAGACGACCTCGCCGATGGAGTTGCGTTCGCTGGCCGATTGGGTCGTGCGCCCGCGCCTGCTGGGCGTCTCCGGCGTGTCGCAGGTCATGATCATCGGCGGCGAGACCAAGCAGTTTCAGGTTCTGGTGGATGCGGCCAGGCTGGCCGACTACAAGTTGACGCTGGAGGAAGTGACAAGGGCGGTGAGCGCTTCAAATGCCAACGCCGCGGGTGGTTTTCTGGAGCGGCCCAACGAGGAGTTTTTGATTCGCGGTCGGGCGCGCGTGTATTCCCCCGAAGATCTCTCCAACTCGGTGATCACGGTGCGCGAGGGAACGCCCATTCTCATCGGAAACGTCGCCACCGTCAGGGCTGGGGCGGCGCTCAAGCGCGGCGACGGAAGCTTCAATTCGGAACCTGCGGTGGTCGCCACCATTCAGAAGCAACCCAATGCCAACACACTGGAGCTGACGGAGAAGATTGAGGCGACGCTGGCCACCGTGAAGGCGACGCTGCCGCCCGATGTGGTCATCGATACCCGGGCGTTTCAGCAAGCCGACTTCATCAAGCGCGCCGTCGGCAACGTGAAAGCGTCGCTCATCGAGGGCGGTATCATGGTGACCATCGTGCTGTTCCTGTTTTTGTGGAACTTCCGCACGACGTTCATCAGCCTCATGGCCATTCCGCTCTCGCTTCTGTCGGCCATCCTGGTGATGAGTTACTTCGGAATCACGATCAACACCATGACCCTCGGTGGCCTCGCCATCGCCGTCGGTGCGCTGGTCGACGACGCCATCATTGACGTCGAGAACGTATTCCGCCGGTTGAAGCAGAACGCGCAACTACCGATACCCGCGGAGACCGCCACGGTAGTCTTCAAGGCCTCCAGCGAAATCAGAAACTCGATTCTTTTTGCCACCCTCATCATCATTCTGGTTTTCATGCCTCTGTTGAGCCTGAGCGGATTTGAGGGGCGTATGTTTGCGCCGCTCGGTTTCGCTTACATCATCTCGATCTTTGTCTCGCTGGTTGTCGCCCTCACCATCACGCCCGTGCTTTGCTACTACTTGCTCGGAAGCTCTAAGCTCATCGAGGACGAGAAGGACTCACGGCTGGTCGCCTGGCTCAAGCGCCGCTACGCGCGGATTCTCCCTTGGACGCTGCGCCGTCCCTACCAGATCGTCGCCGCTTCGGCGGCGATGCTCGTCCTTGCCGTGTTGCTGGCGCCTTTGATGGGCCGGGAGTTTCTGCCCCCCTTCAACGAAGGCACGCTGAACATCAACGCGAGCCTCCCGCCGGGCACCTCGTTGCGAGAGTCGAACCGGATCGGCAAGATTATCGAAGAAGTAATCCGTCAGACCCCGGAAGTAGTCTCGACGACGCGGCGCACCGGGCGTGCCGAGCTCGACGAACACGCCGCGGGCGTCAATACGAGCGAGATCGAAGTCGTCACTGAGGAAAGCGAGAGGAAGCATGCGAAAGTGATGGCTGAAGTCAGGCAGAATCTTGAGCGGCTTCCCGGCGTGACTGCTGAAGTCGGCCAGCCCATCTCGCATCGCATCGATCACCTGCTGTCCGGCACGCGCGCGCAAATCGCAATCAAGCTGTTCGGTTCCGACCTGGCGACGCTGCGCGGCAAGGCAGAGGAGATTCGCGCGGCGATGCAGGGTGTGCCCGGCATCGTGGATCTCCTGGTCGAGCCGCAGGTGGGCGTGCCCCAGGTCCAGATCAACCTGAACCGCAAAGCCGCTGCCGCGGTCGGCTTACGCGCCCAGGACCTGGCCGAAACCGTGGACACCGCTTTCAACGGCCACGTCGCCTCGCAGGTGCTGGAAGAGCAACGCACCTACGACGTGCTCGTGCGCTTGGATGACTCGGCGCGTCAATCGGTCGAATCCATCAGCCGTACTCTGATTGACACTCCAGCCGGCGCCAAGGTGCCCATCGGCCAAGTCGCCGAAGTTCGCGTGGATCAAGGGCCCAATACGATCAACCGCGAAAACGTCCAGCGCCGCATCATCGTTCAAGCCAACGTGGCGGACCGGGATCTGGGCAGCGTGATTGCAGACGTTCGGGCGGCCATCGACTCGAATGTATCGTTGCCGCAAGGTTACTTCTTGCAGTACGGCGGGCAGTTCGAGTCGCAGGAACGAGCGTCACGGCGCATACTGCTGCTTTCCGTTGCCGCTATCGGAGGCATTTTCCTCTTGCTCTACATCGCGCTCAAATCGGCGCGGTCGGCCCTGCTGGTCATGGCCAACCTGCCGCTGGCGCTCATCGGCGGCGTGTTCATGGTCTTTCTGTCGGGGGGGACGCTCTCGATTGCCTCGCTGGTGGGTTTCATCACTCTGTTTGGCATCGCAACGCGCAACGGGATCATGCTGATCAGCCACTACAGCCACCTGATGGAAGAGGAAGGCGTCGGATTTCGCGATGCAATCGTTCAAGGGTCCATGGAGCGGCTCAGCCCGATCCTGATGACCGCGCTTGTAACCGGGGCGGGACTCATTCCGCTCGCTCTGGGGGCCGGCCAACCGGGCAAGGAAATTCAACAACCGATGGCGATCGTAATTTTGGGCGGCATCGTGACTTCAACATTCCTCAACATGATCGTCATCCCGGCTCTCTACCTGAAATTTGGAACGGCGAAAACGTCAGCACCTGCGCACGACTACGCTGCGGGGTCAGAGCTGGCGCCGGCAAATGAATGAAAGCAAGGTTGGACCCCGTCTTCGGCTTCGACGGGGGCGGCATTTGAGGGCTGGGCCGCGACCGTCAGGGAACGGGCCCCTTCGGCAACTTTGAATCTGCAGTGCCCATGACTGGCAGCCGCCGGGGCCCCACTCGCTCACGCGCGCGGCGCCGCTATCGTTCTTTTCGTAACAGCGTCCATGAGTCCCGCCAGAGCCGCACGGACCCGCTCCCTTTGGTCGGCAGTCGGGCGAAGCATGGACGACAAGCCCATGGGCACGCCCGATAGCAGATGGCCGTCGGGAGCGGAAACCAGCAGAGTTGACACCAAGCTCTCAAAATGAGAGACTCCCCTGGTGCGAGTGATCAGTCACCGGGCAATTGTCAAATACGGACTGAAACACTCGAATGCATTGCCCGCTCTCGACACCTGGTATCGCACGACAAGAAGAGCGGCATGGAAGAACCTAGCGGATACGCGCAGAGATTTTCCACATGCCGATCTGGTTGACGACAAGACAGTTTTCAACATCAAAGGGAATAGCCATCGGTTGATCGCATGGATCAATTACCGCACTCAGAAGGTATTTATCCTGGATGTCTTGACCCACGCTGAATACGACAAAGGAGCCTGGAAACGATGAGCGTTCAAGCCCTCTTGGACAGGAAGCGTTATGGCCGGCTGCTGAGCCGGACGCTGCCGAGAGTAATCCGCACCGACAAAGAGTGCGACCGCATGACCGAGGAGCTCTTGGAACTCGAACACAACAGCGACCGGCTTTCCGCAGAAGAAAAAGAACTGGCCGACCTGATGACCGTGCTAATCGAACAGTACGAGCAGGCACACTATCCCATGGACAAGCTGTCTACAGCCCATCAGCGCCTCAGGCAACTGATGGAGGATCGAGGAACCAGGCAGACAGACCTTGTCCCTTTGTTTGGATCTAGCGGAGTGGCTTCGGAAGTGATCAACGGCAAGCGCTCCATCAGCAAGTCTCAGGCAAAAAATCTGGCGGCATTCTTCCGTGTTCCCATCGATGTTTTTTTGGACTGAAATTCCGTCAGTGTCCCGGCGCGCGTTAAGCGAGCGGGCCCGCGCAGAGATGCTAACTTAACTAATTGCCTTCACCGGCTGTAGCCAGCAACATCTCCGCCAAGACTTGAGCCGGCTGTGCGATGGTTGCTGCCATTTACAATTCAGGTGGCGCTGCGGCTGACTTTTTGAGTGAGGCAATTGCCCGGGAGCGCGCGCGAATGGCGGTGCCGCGCGAGTAAGCGAGCGGCACCGCTCCAGGAGTTCGAACTCGGGGCAAACGTCCGGACCGCCCGCAGCAAATAAATTCTGACCAGCCGTTCACTGCGCTTGACTCTATACGTGGGTATGGGGCTTGGCAACCAGCAGCAAAATCAGGAACGAGTAACGCTTATTCATTGGAACCCTCCGTTCTTTTGTAACAGGTTGAATTCAAACTACCGGCGCCTATGACCAGCGCGCGGGTGAGAAACAGAACAAAGGCAGGTACAAACACCCACTGGGCTGCAGGCGCCAGCCCCACACCAATAACAGGTAACGTTGGCATCCCGCTTCCGTAAGCCCAATCTCCACGTTGCAGGTGATAGTTTTCAAGCACCACCGTAAGAAGAACCCCGAGCCCTATGTACGCCAAAACTTGAAGGCCTGTTGGACTCTGGATCCATCCGCGGGATCTGGCGTACAGCGAAACCAGCCAGTAGATGGCCACCAGCATGAGGCCATCTCGGACGGCAAAATTCAGGCACATGATCGTACCTTCCCACTGAGTCATTCCGGCGACCACGACAAATAGTGGTTTTTGGAGCACCTCCCACATAAAATTGAATGGAATGCCTAAGAGCGCCAGGTACAGTTCAGGAGTCGTCAGGACCCTGGAAAGAGCCTCTCGGGCCATCTTCAAAGTACCGTCAGAGATCATGAATTACTTTGGGAGGAAAGGCGGCCCGCAAGGCGTTTAGCACGGCCAGAACGTCGATGACTTCCTGGGTGATGGCGCCGCTCACCGGACTTAAATGGCCGGTGGCTGCGAAGACCATGCCGATGACGCTCAGCGCCATGCCACCCACCGCGCTCTGGAGGGCGATAAATCTCATCCGGCGGCTGATATGCATGAACTCGTCCACCTTTTTGAGGGAGTTATCCATGACCACGACGCCAGCCGCTTCCGCGGTCACGTCGCTGTTCTGTCCGATCGCCATGCCGACCGTGGCGGCCATCATGGCCGGGGCGTCGTTGATGCCATCCCCCACGTAAAGCGTTTTGGCGGCGGCTGTTTCCTTGCGGACAATGGCAAGTTTATCTTCAGGACTCTTCTGGGCGCAGATTTCGGTGATGCCCACCTGCTCGGCGAGGTAGCGCACCTCCGACTCGCGATCTCCCGACACGATCATCACGCGCGCGAAGTGATGCTTCGGTCCCAAGTGGCTCACAAAGGAGCGGCTCTCCGCGCGCGGCGCATCCCGAAAGCGCAAGGCTGCCGCGTAGCGCTGGTCAATCGCTACCACGCACTCGAGTCCACCGGCGACCGGAGGAAGCTGATCGCCACCCGCAACCTGTTGTGCGCCGAGCTGGCTGCGGCTGGTGACTTGCACCTGGCGACCGGAAACGGTTCCGCGCAGCCCCTGGCCGGACGGCTCGCTCACCTCGGTGGCCTCCGGTAGTTGGAGCGCATCCTCCTTCGCCGCCGCGAGGATGGCTCGGGCCAGCGGATGCTTGGAGTAGCGCTCCAGACTCGCCACGAGGGTCAGCACCTCCCGTTGCGCAAAGCCAGGGGCGATGAGCTGTTCCGTCAGCTTTGGCTCACCATAAGTGAGCGTCCCGGTCTTGTCGAAAATCGCGGTCCGACACTCGGCGATCTGCTCGAGCACAACGGGGCTTTTGACGATAATCGCCCGGCGGGCGCAGAGGGAAATCGAACCGATGATGGCGATGGGAATGGCGAGAAGCAAAGGGCAAGGCGTGGCGATGACCAACACCGCAAGGAAACGAATGGATTCACCACTGATCACCCAGGCTACAAGGGCCACGGTAAGGGCCACCGGAGTGTAAATGGCCCCCAGTTGATCGCCCAGCCGCCGCAACTGCGGTCGCTTGGCTTCGGACTCACGCATGACTTCCATGATCTTTGCGTAGCGCGAATCGGCGGCGCGCTTGGTCGTTCGGATGGTCAGAGCCGATTCTCCGTTGATCGCGCCCGAGATCACCGTCGAGCCGGAGGTCTTGGTAATCTGGAACGGCTCGCCCGTCAGGTAGGATTCATCCATCACGCCATGTCCCTCAATCACCACGCCGTCCACCGGGCAGATGTCATGCGGATAAATCACGAGCGTGTCGCCCACGGCAACCTCATGCAGCGCCACATCCACGATTTCAGATTCCCGTTTCCGGTGGGCCATCGAAGGCATCCGTTTGGCCAGCGCGGCCAGCACCGAAGAGGCGCTGCGCAACGCGTAAGTCTCCAACGCTCCACCTCCGGAGAGCATTAAAACGATAATCGAGCCAGCCAGGTATTCGCCCAACAGGATGGAAGTAATGATGGAAATACCGCCCAGCAAATCGGAACCAAATTCCCGCTTCAGGAGCTTCAAAACCAGGTCAAAGAGAAGCGGCAGGCCGCCGAGAGCGAGCGTCGCGAGCAAGGGAATCTGGTAAGTGCCCGGAGTGGTGTGGAAAGCGAAGCGGAGCACCAGATGCAAAAAAATGGCCACTATGGAAAGCGCCGCGATGACCGTGGTCCTGCGTTGCCAGAGACCGGACGGCGAATTCCAGGACTGACCGGGCGGCGGCTCTTGACTCAGCTTGAGCTCCGCCCGCTTCTCCGAGCCGCTGGCGGGTCGATGTTCCGAGATGGTCTTCATAGACGTCGGTTCCGGCCGCCGGCCGTCGGGCAGTGAGCATCGTGCATTGTCAGAGGTTACAAAATTGCTCATAGGTTGACCAGGCAATCTCCCGTTCTTCATCCGTCGGAATCACCCATATTTGTACTACACTGCCCTCCACGCTTATCTGCATTGCTGCGCGCCCGCTTGCTGCTCGATTACGTTCATCTTCTAAACGTAATCCGAGAAACTCCAGTCTCCGGCAGATGCGGCTGCGCATGGAAGCGGAATGCTCACCAATGCCGCCGGTGAAAGCGACCGCATCCAGTCCTTCCAGTGCCGCGGCAAACGCGCCAATGTACTTACAGGTGCGGTAAGCGAAGATCTCCAGCGCCAGTTCCGCGCGCTTGTCTTGCTCTAGCGCCGCTTGTTCCAAGTCGCGTAGATCTGCGCTCAGCCCTGACAGACCGCGCAGTCCGCTTTGGTGATTCAGCAGGTCGTCCACTGCAGCCGCTGTCATGCCGGCCGTGCGGATGAGGAACAGGACGAGACCGGGATCAACATCGCCGGAGCGCGTGCTCATGACTAACCCTTCAAGCGGCGTGAACCCCATGCTGGTGTCGATACTCTGGCCATCACGCACTGCACAGACGCTCGCGCCGCTTCCGAGATGACAGGTAATGATTTTGGTTCCTTTCGCGCCCCGCCCCAGACGCTGTATCAGCCGCTCGGACACGTAAGCGTGCGAGATGCCGTGAAAGCCGTAGCGGCGCAAACCGTAGCGGGCGCAAAGTTCAACCGGCAGGGCATAGGTGCGAGCAACTTCCGGTAGTGTCTGGTGGAAGGCTGTGTCGAAGACTGCTATCACCGGAGTACCAGGCAGCGATTGCTGTACCTGTTCAATCACAGCTACGTCCGCAGGGATGTGCAGCGGAGCCAACTCTTTCAAGGCGCGGAGTTCGTCAAGCATAGAAGCTGTGACGCGCGTCGGATTCACAAGCCTTGAGCCCCCATGCACAACGCGACACCCGACAGCATCAATCGCCGTCGGTGTTTGGGTGTTCTCGCCGACATGAGCAACAAGGCGGCGGAGAACTTGTTCCACAGCTTGCACCTGCGTGGTCACTTCAACCGGCTCGATCATCGGCTTCAGCTTCGTCACAAATATCTTAAGTCTGGATTGCGGTGCTCCTATCGACTCGACGATCCCGTTCGCTAAAACCGTTGCCGAATCCGTTGTCGTAAATGCCTTGCTCGAATCGGGCATCTGATACAAGCCGAACTTCAGCGTGGCGCTGCCGGGGTTGAGAACCAGAATATTCACTCCATCAAATTCCTATGCTATCGCTTCAGGAGAGGGGTGCGCGGTAGGCCAACTCGTGCTGATACCCGACGCCGGCTTTAGTACGGCCACTTCCAGTCGCGAACCTCGGGCATGTCATCACCGTACTTACAAATGTACTGCGTATGTTCGAGAAGCTTATCGCGCATCGCCCGCTTGACGTGTGCAACCTTGGATCCCAAACTCGGTACGCGATCAATCACATCTTCGACCAGATGGAAGCGGTCGAGATCGTTCAGCACCGTCATGTCGAACGGTGTGGTGGTCGTCCCCTCTTCTTTGTATCCGCGTACATGAAGGTTCTTGTGGTTCGTCCGGCGGTAGGTCAGCCGGTGGATCAACCATGGGTAACCGTGAAAAGCAAAGAGAATCGGTTTGTCGGTCGTGAAGAGAGAATCGAAGTCTTTATCAGACAATCCGTGCGAATGTTCGCTCGCGGGTTGGAGCGTCATCAAATCAACGACATTGACCACGCGAACCTTCAAATCCGGAACATGCTGGCGGAGAAGATCCACGGCGGCGAGTGTCTCCAGCGTCGGAACGTCGCCGGCGCATGCCATCACCACATCAGGTTCCGCACCCTGATCATTGCTCGCCCATTCCCAGATGCCTATGCCGGCAGTGGTGTGTTTGACCGCCGCGTCCATGTCGAGGTACTGCAGCGCGGGCTGCTTGCCGGCGACAATGACATTGACATAGTGGCGGCTCCGCAAACAATGATCGGTCACGGAAAGCAGCGTATTGGCGTCGGGTGGAAGATAAACGCGGACTACCTCCGCTTTCTTATTGACGACATGGTCTATGAAGCCGGGGTCCTGGTGGCTGAAGCCGTTGTGATCCTGCCGCCAGACGTGTGAAGTGAGCAGGTAGTTGAGCGAGGCAATCGGGCGACGCCACGGAATGTGTCGGGTGGTCTTCAGCCACTTGGCGTGCTGGTTGAACATTGAATCAACGATGTGGATGAAGGCCTCGTAACAGTTGAAGAGTCCGTGACGGCCTGTCAGAAGGTAGCCTTCGAGCCAGCCCTGACAAAGGTGCTCGCTCAGAACTTCCATCACCCGGCCATCGGGCGATAGATGATCGTCGCTGTCTAGGATCGTGGCCGTAGAGACACGGTCGGTCACTTCAAAGAGCGCGTCCAGACGGTTCGAGGCAGTTTCGTCCGGCCCCATCACGCGGAAATTCCGGCTGTCGACGTTGCGCTTCATCACGTCGCGCAAGAAGCGTCCCATCACGCGAGTGGCTTCCGCTTTGACCGTCCCCGGTTTGGGAACGTTAACGACATAGTCGCGGAAATCCGGAAGCTTCAAATCTCTGAGCAGCAGCCCGCCGTTGGCATGAGGGTTAGCCCCCATCCGGCGTTCGCCCCGCGGGGCCAGTTCCGCCAGATCCGGCAGCAGGCGCCCGTTTTCATCGAACAGTTCTTCGGGCTTGTAGCTCCGCATCCAGTCTTCCAGCATCTTCAGGTGCTCGGGCTTGTTCGCCAACTCGGCCAGCGGGACCTGATGTGAGCGGAACGAGTTCTCAGCCGGTAAGCCGTCCACGACCTTTGGCCCAGTCCATCCTTTCGGCGAGCGCAGAACGATCATCGGCCACTGTGGGCGCTGCGAGAACCCGTTGTCACGCGCCTCGCGCTGAATCGTTTGAATCTCGGCGAGCACGGCGTCCAGAGTTCCGCCCATCAGTTGATGCATCGTTTCGGGATCGTCGCCCGCGACGAAGTACGGTTTGTGACCATAGCCGGTCAGGAGGCTCGCGAGTTCTTCGTCGCTTAACCGCGCCAGCACGGTCGGGTTGGCAATCTTGTAGCCGTTCAAGTGCAGGATGGGAAGGACGGCTCCGTCATGCACGGGGTTCAGGAATTTGTTGGAGTGCCAACTGGCCGCCAGCGGCCCGGTCTCCGCTTCACCGTCGCCGATGACGCACGCTGCCAGCAAACCGGGATTGTCGAAGACCGCGCCGTAAGCATGCATCAGCGAGTAACCCAATTCGCCGCCTTCGTTAATCGAACCGGGAGTCTCAGGGGAGGCGTGACTGGGAATACCGCCGGGAAACGAAAATTGGGTGAACAGCTTTCCCAGCCCTTCGGCATCCTGCGAGATGTTGGGATAAAACTCGCTGTAGGTTCCTTCCAGATAGGTATTGGCAACCATGCCAGGGCCACCGTGGCCGGGGCCGCAAATATAAATCACGTTCAGGTCATGCTTCTTGATCAGACGATTCAGGTGGACATAAATAAAATTCAGCCCCGGCGTCGTCCCCCAATGGCCGAGCAGCCTGCGCTTGACGTGCTCGATCTTCAGGGGCTCGCGCAGTAGTGGATTGTCGTAAAGGTAAATCTGCCCGAACGAGAGGTAGTTTGCAGCACGCCAGTAGGCGTTCATCCGTCGCAGCTCTTCCGCGTTCAGTGGTTGTGCTTCTTTCATCTCAACGACAGCCATTTTCGTCATCACTTGAGTTTTTTGTATCCTCAACCACAGGCGCACAGCCGCAGGCTGAATCGCGTATCGCTCGCGCCGCGTGTGCCGCCGTGTCTTGCGGCGTACAGCACGAAGACGCTTCGATTGGCTTCATCACATCACTACAACAACTCATTGTCTTTTCCTCCCTCAGTCTTTGAGATCGAAATTCAATCAACAAGGCGCTGGGCGCAACGGAGCATCATCTCACAAGTCGATTTCTGTTGGCGTGGTCGCCTCCTTCGTCAAGCGAGTGATTCTCCATCGCGCGGCCGGAGAATCCAGGCGCAGTGAGCTGTCTCACGGGAAAGCCTACTCAAACTCCGGTGCTTTGCCCCCTTCGAGTCCTTTCAATTCAACTCCGCGCCCAAGCTCGGCCCGACCGGGCTCGAAGAAAGACACCGGTGCTCCGAATCCGTCTCCGAGCAGGAAACCTTGAATGGGAACCACGGCCTCCCACGCGCTTTCCAACGCCGCGACATATTGTTCGTTGAGCTTCAGGAGGTTCCGGCGCGCGATCAACACCTGCGGGTAGGCGGCCGTCATTTCTCCAAATCGCGCCTGATAAAGCCGGTGGGACTCCTCGGCACGCGGAAGCAGGTCTCGTTTGTAGGACTCAGCAATTTGGCGCGCCGACGCATATTGGGCAAAGGCCTCTCCGAAGCGCGCGCGAAGTGAGAGCTCCAGACGGCGGGTTTCCTGCTCCGCCGACGAAAGTTCGCCCATAGCGGCGGCGATGTTTCCCTGGTTTCGGTTGAAAATCGGCAACTGAATCCCCACATCCGCGAAGCCTTCCCAGCCCACCGGCTTCAGACCGAGTTCGAGCAGTTCCCGATTGTATCGAAGGCCTCCTCGTACCTCGAGGTCAGGAATGCGCGCTGCACGCGCCGCCGAAACTGCGGCTCGCCCGCGCTCGACTCCCGCCTGCACGATCAACAGCTCCGGACTGGCGCGGAGTATTTCGCGCAGCGCTGCGTTCTCATCCAGGGCGGGAACGTCATCGAGCGCGCCGGCCAGCGGTACAGGGCTCATGTCCGGATCGCCCAGAATGGCCGTGAGCTGTCGCCAGATGCGGCCGTATTCGTGGCGCGCTACATCGAGACCGAGCCGCATCTGCTGCCCTTCGATTTCGGACTCGAGAACATCAGGCCGGTCGGACTGACCCACGTTGTAGAGTCCGTGGGATGTCTGCACGGCTTCATCGGCAAGCTGCGCCAGGTGCCGGCGGATTTCAATCCGCCGCTGGGCAGCCAATGCCTGGTAATAGAATTGCCGGACGCTATTGCTGACGCGCAGCCGCTGCGCCTGCAACTCCGCCTCGGCCTGGGCCAGCTCCTGCGAGAATACCTGGCGATTTTTTCCGAGCTTCCCACCCAGAACGATCCGCTGGTCTACAAAAAAACCATGCTCTCCGCCCCGGATGATGGGGCCCGGAGAGATTTCGTCGCCTGTATAGCCCACGGTAGGATTCGGGTAGAGTCCCGCCTGCCTGACACGCCCTCGTGCAGCCTGGACGTTAGCTTCGGCCTGCTTCAGTGTCGGGTTGTTTTGTGTCGCGATTCGTTCAAGCTCGAACAACGACAACCCACCATGCTGCCGTGGCTCCACGATCCCGTCGCGGGTCTGCAGGGGCGCCAGCGCGGAAGGCGTTGGAGTCTGGTCAGAAGGCGCAGGCGGTTTTTGAGGCGGAGGCTGTTGCTGGGGATTCTGCGCCCACAAGCTGCTTGAAGTGAAGCAGAACAGGAATAAAAGTGTTATCGCTTTTTCTCTCGACATTGGGAGCACCTCAGGGATGTTTGTGCTGTGCGGGTTTGCGAGGATTGCCTTTCCAGTTCTCCTTGAGGCGCTGGATCTCATCGTACTTCTCAGGCGTGAGAACTCGAATCATCGTCATCATTCCCATCATTCCGCCCGTCCATCCGGGGCGTAAGCCATGCGTTTCGGGTTTGGCCACGGCGTCGTCCATGACCATAAACATGTCCTGCGGAAACCCCGGAACGAGTTTCGACTGCTGGGGCATCTGCTGGCCTGGGGCCCGGTGTTGCGCGTGTGGGTCTTGCTGAACGGCGTTTTGCTGGGGCTGGGGTGACAAACTCTGGCCCTGGATCTGCACCCCCGAAGTAGTGACACCGAGATTCGTTACCCGCTCCTCTGCCGTGCTGCCGACACCCAGGCCGCGACCCAGGCTGGGCCCGTTATTTTCGGAGAGAGCATGGCCTTCGCGAATCACTCCCATCCCTTCTTCCATGCCCAAGCCGGCCGGCATACCGCCGTTGGCGTGCACCATGCCGACCATCGAAGCCATGGCATTCATCATGTGATGCGGCAAATGGCAGTGCAGCATCCAGTCCCCTGGATTTTTGGCCTCAAACTCAAAGTCCCGAGCCTGTGCGACTCCAAGAAGAGTCGTGTTGCCGGGGAACCACCCCGATTGAGGAATCCGGCCGCCCTCCGTGCCGGTTACGTAGAACGTATTTCCGTGCAGGTGAATGGGATGGTGCGTCATGCTGAGGTTGACCAGACGCACGCGTACGCGTTCGCCCAGTTTCACAAGAAGCGGTGTGGTGTCGGGCCCCGCCCTCCCATTAATCGTGAGCCAGTTGAATTCCATCGACATCGTGTTCGGGATCGTGTTGTTGGGGAGGATCGCCCACTCCTGGAAGATCAATCCGAAATCGCGATCCACTCGCGGCTGGTACGGCTCTTTGGGGTGGATTACAAACAGGCCGATCATCCCCATCATCTCCTGCATGGCCATGTGCGAGTGATAGAAGAACGTGCCGTGCTGATCGACGGTGAACTCGTACACAAAACTTCCGCCGGGAGGAATGGGATCCTGCGATATGCCGACGGCGCCATCCATTTCGATCGGCACTTCCAGACCATGCCAATGCATCGAGAAACTTTCGGGCAGGCTGTTGTGTACGACGAAGCGCAGGCGGTCTCCCTGGTCGACTTCGATCATGGGCCCCGGCATTGAACCGTTGAAACCCCAGCAATCGACAGTCTTCCCTGGCAAGAATTCGCGTTGAACCGGTTCCGCGCTGATGTGGAAGACTTTCACACCGTTTTCGAGTTCCCAGGGCATCTTTGGCACATCGGGCGCTTCGACCAACAGGCGATGAGCCGTGTGGTCGGCGGCAGCCATCGCGGCATGGTCATGCTCTGGCGCCGACGGGCCCGGCTTGGCTCCGGCCTTTTTTACGGGGTTTTGGGGCACCGGCTTTTTAGGCGTTGGTTTGGGCGCCGGGGCAGGCATCTTGTGACCTTCGTGCTGAGCCGCCAGGCCGGCGACACTGGCCCCGACAAGAGCGCTCCCGACCAAAAATTTTCTTCGTGACTCGTTCATGGCACTCCTTCGCTTGGAAATTCCGGAAAACAAAAGCTCAAGTTAGAAACGGGACGGCGACGAGTTTGGGCGTCACCGTCCCTGGTCATTCAATTCCGGCACTCCGGATGACCACACTGGCATTTACCAGGATTTGGCGTGGCGCCCGCACGGGAGCAATGATCACAGCAATAGGTTTTGCCGTCCTTTGACACGCCTTTGCCTTGATCGACTTTGCACTTGCATCCCGAATGGGCGCAGTTTTCATGAGCCATCGCTACTCACCTCCTTTCCGGGAAGGCATTGACCTCCTTCCGTATTTGTTCTCAGTGCTGGTGCGGAACCGCCTTACTCTGCGCCGCCTTTGCCTTCTTGCCCTTGGCTGCAACCGCACCGAAGTGAACCTTGGTGGCTGTCAGCATGTCCTTGCCTTCGGCTTCGACGACAACTCGGGCCCCCACTTTGAGGTCTGCCATCGACGCAGTCCCGGAATCGCGGTGGTACTTTGTGCTGTCGTTGACCATCACTTTTACGGTCTTGCCTTCCTTGGTCTTTACCGTTACATGGCTCCCGTCAAGGGCAGTGATCGTTCCCATCAGGTGATTGTGGCCTTCGTGCGCCATCAGGCTCGCAGCCAGCAAACCCAACATCGACAATGTGACAATCGTTCGCCTGAACATTTCTTGCTCCTCTCATTTGTGTAAGTGTTTGGAACCTGGTTTTTCCTTCTCTTCGCCCTGAAGAAACTCCTGCATTTCTTTTTCCTCGTCCAACTCCGTTTGACTTTTCGGGTTCATTTTCTTCATCTCTTCCAGTTCCGCCGGTGTCAGCCGGGGAAGCCGCCGAACAAAATGGACGAGCTTCCAACTGTCGTAATCCTCGGCCACGTTTCCATCTCCAAAGGCCGGCATTCCGGTCAGCCGAATACCGTTATGGATGGTGTGAAACAATTCGCCATCGGAACGTGACTGCGTACCGGACAGGCGCATGTCGGGGGGCCTCGGGTATAGTCCTCGTCCGATCGGCGTCTGGCCGCTGCCGTCATTGGCGTGACAAAAGGCACAGTGGTCTGCAAAGTGGGCCATTGCCTCGGCCAGGTTCTCTTCTGTCTCCGCCACCGGGTTTTTCATGGATTGCATCCCCGTCGGCATCGACAAACTGCGTAGACTTCGCGCCACGAACCCCTCGATTGCGCTCGGTTCGGAGCGCGCGCTGAATCCGTTCTGCAGTCGCAGCCATACGGCCAGCAGCGCAACCACGAAGGCGACTGCCAACAGTAGGAGTCCTACTTTTATTGAGCGTTTCATAAGGCTTTCCAGAAAAAGAAACTACTCGCAGAAACACAGCGCAACTTCCGGCAGACCTGGCCGGATAGAGTTGGGAGGTCTAGGAGAGAATCAGACTCGGAGGGGCGTAGTTGTTGGGTTCAGCGACTCGCTAGAGAAACCAGGCGGGGAATGGCTGTGGCCGTTTGAATACCCAGCACCAAAGACTAAATCGCTCGCCGGGATCTGTAAGCTGATTACGACGAACTGATCTGGCGTGGCGGGGATTACAGCGATCGACTCCTCGGGATGGGAAATCGTGGGGCAATGATGAGTTACCGTCTGAGCGGTCGATTCCGGACCGGCAGACTGGGTCGCACCCGCCGTCGAATGGTGTGCGGAGTGACCCGCATCGCCATCCTGCCTGGGAAGGCTCTGCACTGCGCAATCAATTTCGCACAGATTGAGAGACAGCAGACCCACCGACACCAGCAACAGGATCACAATGCCTACCGACCGCTTTTCCATTGCAGGATTATTGTATCAGCCTCTGTCAAGGGTTGGCGCTTCCGGGGCTTCCGGGCCACGCGCGTAGGTAAGTGGCCAATCAGAGGCGACATTTTGACCTTCGTGCAACCGAGCACTAATCGTGTTCATGTTGCCTTTGATTGCCCGCTCGCTTACGCGCGTGGCCCGGAAGTGGGCCAATCAGAAGCAAGATTTTGACCTTTGTACAACCGAGAACTAATAGTGTTCATGTTGCCTCTGATTGCCCGCTCGCTTACGCGCGCGGCCCGGTAATGGGTCTCACTTGTGAATGTTTTTGTAGATTCCTGCCTGGACGAAAACTCGAAATAACTCGGTGTCCAATTGATTCTGCCGGACGCTTCGGTCGATGATGTCCAGCGCCGTGTCCGATCGGACGGCGCGCTTGTAGGGACGGTCGCTGGCCACCAGCGCATCGTAGATGTCGGCAATGGTCATCATCTTGGATTGCACCGGAATCTCGGCGTCCTTCAGCCTGAACGGGTAGCCCGTTCCATCGAGCTTTTCATGATGGGCGCGCGCGATGAGCGGCACGGCGCGCAGCTCGCGCGTCCAGGGCATCTGGCGCAGGAAGTTGTAGGTGTGAAACACATGCGATTCGATCTGCAGCCGCTCGGTGTCGTCCAGGCTGCCCTTGGGTATCGATAGCATGCGCAGCTCGTCGGATGTGATCAGCGGCTGGTGTTCGCCGTTCCAGTCCTCGTAGCGCATCGAGGCCATCTCGACCAGCCGTCGAAAGTCGCTCTGCGGCAGAACGGTGGGCTCGTTGTATTCGATTATCAACCGGAACAGCTCATCGACTTCCTTGAGGTGTTCCTCAGAATCGGAGTCCAGAATCTCCTGGTTCAGCAGGTACTGGTCACGGCCCTTCTCGAGCAGATAATCCAGCTTATGCCGGTGCTGTTCATCCAAAAGAGTGCGCCGCACATAGGCAAAGCGCTGGCGGATCAGATCCAACTGCCAGGGATACAGCTTCTTGGCCTTGATCAGGACGTCCTCGCGCACGCCGACTTTGCCAAAATCGTGGAGCAGCGATGCATAACGCAACTCCTTGATCTGTTCGCGGTTGAAGCGGAGATCCCGGTACGGCCCGTTGTCGGTTCGGTCGATGGCTTCGGCCAGTCCGACGGTCATCTGCGCGACGCGAAACGAGTGGCCTGAAGTGGTCGGATCGCGCGCTTCGATCGCCACAATGGAGGCCTTGACGAAACTCTCAAACAGATCCTCGATGTTCTGGTAGAGGTGGTTGTTTTCCAGAGCCACGGCAGCCTGGCTGGACAGCGAGCGGGCGGTCCGGACAACCGCCTCCGAATACGGAATCACGATCTGTTCGGCGTTATCTTCCGAGACGCGTGCGGCCCAATCCCGCTTGCAGTTGATCAGTTGGATAACACCCAGGATCTCTCCTTTGACGTTCTTCATCGGCAAAACGACCATCGATCGGGTTCGGTAGCCGCTGGCCTTATCCATTCGGAGGTTCAACTTGAACGGAAACAACTCCGGAATCTTGTGGGCATCCTCCAGTTCGACGGTTTCCCCGGTCAGCGCCACATAGCCGGCGACACTGGACGAGTCGATGGCCAGCGTGAATTCCTTGAGCTGGACGGGAATGCTGTCGTTCTGCACCAGCTTGAAGCGCAGCCGGCGCTCCTTCGAGTCGGTATCCTCGACCAGATAGAGGGATCCGGCGTCGCTGCGGCTGATCGCGCGCATCTTCGAGAGGATCAAATCGAGCAGCCGCGGCGTATCCCGTTCCAGACTGAGGGCGATGCCGATGCCGTTGAGTTCCTCAATCTCGACAAGGGATTGTTCCAACTCGCGGCGCGTCTCGCGGAGCCGGCCGGCCAAATCGAGGTGTTCGAAGGCGCTCTGGATGGTGCGGCGGATCAACTCGATTGGCGCATCGGCTGGCAAAAAGGCGAACGCGGGAACGTCGGGCACTGTTGTGCCGCCGACGACCAGAATGACTGCCGCGTCTTCAGGCACCGGCAGCGCGGATGTCATAAGCGCGACGGCAGGCGCCGTCCAGGTGCAGTCGGACGTAATCGGACGACAGGAAAAGTCCGTCCGCAGAGATTCCACAATGGCCTCGACCCTTAGGTCGGCCTGGTAGTAAATCTGTCCGGGGTTCATCTCAGACCTTCGGGGAAACTATACGCTGATTTTGGACTACTGCCATGGAATTGCCAGTAGGCAGCGGGCAGTAGGCAGCAAAATCTGCCGACTGCCCACTACCTTCCGCTACCACCTGCTGCCTTCTGCCTACTGCCTACTGCCTTCTGCCTACTGGAGCCTGAAGCCTGAAGCCTGTTACAATGGACCTTTTGCCCACAGGAAAAATGATCCGTAAGATCACCATCCGAGGCGCTCGCCAGCACAATCTCAAGAACATCGACCTGGAGATCCCGCGCGATCGCTTCACGGTCATCACCGGTTTGAGCGGCTCGGGCAAGTCGAGCCTGGCCTTCGATACCATCTATGCCGAGGGGCAACGCCGCTACATCGAATCGCTTTCCACCTACGCCCGGCAATACCTGGAGCAGATGGAGAAGCCCGACGTGGACCTGATCGAAGGCCTCTCGCCGGCCATTTCCATCGAGCAAAAATCGACCTCCCGCAGCACCCGGTCCACCGTCGGCACGATTACGGAAATCTACGACTACCTGCGGCTTCTTTTTTCCTCCATCGGCGTCCCCCATTGCCCGCGCTGCAGCCGCAGGATTTCACGGCAGTCGCTTGAGCAGATCGTCGAGACCATCCTGGCAATGCCCCACAATGAACGGATCATGGTCATGGCGCCGGTCGTGCGCGAGCGCAAGGGAGAGTTCAAGAAACAACTGGAGCGTTATCTGCGCGAGGGCTATCTCAAAGCCCGCATCGACGGCGCTATCGTCAACCTCGATAAGCCCGTGGCCCTGGACAAGCGACGCAACCACACCATCGAGATTATCGTAGACAGGCTTTTGGTTACCCCCGAGGTGCGCAAACGCCTGGAGCAGTCCGTGCAGACGGCGCTGCGTCTGGCCGACGGATTGGCCACCATTTCGGTGGTGGATGGCGAGCAAATCGTTTTTTCAGAACGGCTGGCCTGCGTGCACTGCGGCATCAATGTGCCGGTCCTGGAACCGCGGTCGTTTTCCTTCAACAGCGGTTTTGGCGCCTGCCCGGTTTGCGAAGGAACCGGAAGCCAGCTGGTCATCCACTTCGAAAACCTGATCCTCAACGAAGCGGCGCCGGTGGCCGATCTCCAATTCGCCATCGCCGACCGCGATACGTCCTATTACCTCCGGGAAGGGCTGCGGGCGCTGATGCGCAGTTACAAGATCAGACTGAATACTCCGTTTTCGAAGTTGCCATCGGAAGTGCGCGACGCGTTCCTGAATGGCACGAGCCGGAAACTGACGTTTCGCTATGGCGATTTCGAGTACGGAGTCGATTTCGCCGGGGCGTTGCGCTGGCTCGAGGAACGATATCTAAATCCAGCGTCCGACAAGCAGGCGGAAGAAATGCAGAAGCTTTTCACCCAGGGCGACTGCAAGTCCTGCGGCGGAACTCGGCTGAAAGCCGAAAGTCTCTCGGTCCGAGTGGGCGGCCGTTCCATCTCCGACTACGCGTCGCTTCCGCTCGGGGAGTGCCTGCAGGCCGTCCGCGCCATTGTCCTGACCCCGCGCGAAGAGAAGATCGCGGGAGTCCTCCTCAAGGAGATCCGGGACCGCGTCCAGTTCCTGCTCAACGTCGGCCTGGGATATCTGACGCTACACCGCACCGCCTCGACGCTGTCGGCCGGAGAAGCGCAGCGCGTGCGGCTGGCCACACAGATCGGCTCGCAGTTGAAGGGCGTCCTGTACGTCCTCGATGAACCTTCGGTTGGATTGCATC
>JBPCNK010000127.1:0-3301 GCA_051001345.1 Acidobacteriota bacterium
CAACAGAGCCGCGGCGGGGAGGCCGCGGGCTGGTAAATAGGAAGTGGGATCGAAAATCTTGCTGAAATAACAAGATTTCGCCAACAGGCAACTCAGAGGACGCAGAGAAGCGCAGAGAAGTTCGTACAAATAGTGAACAGAGAGTAATGATGGTGGGTGAACGATCTCAATTGGTGAAACCTTGTTTTTGGAGCAAGGTTTTTGACCTCGCGGCCTTCCGGCCGCGGCTCTGTTGGCGCTCCGTCGCCGGCCCGCAGCATACCGCATACGGCATACGGCATACGGTTGCGGCTATTCCGCGCTTTGTCTCTGCGGTGAAGACTCGATGACATCTCCGCTTGACGTTTTCCCCATCCTGGTCAGCTTTCTGCGCAAGATTCACCGCCAGCGGCACCTGATTTTCAGTTTCGTGCGGCGCGATCTGCGCGCCCGATATGTGGGTTCGCTGATCGGAATCTTCTGGTCGGTGCTGCATCCACTGGTGCTGCTGGCCAGCTACACGTTCGTATTCGCGGGAGTCTTCAAAGTGCCTGTGGCGTCCGGGCACGGATCGTTTGCGCTCTTTCTCTTTTGCGGCATTCTGCCCTGGCTTTTTTTCCAGGAAACCCTGATTCGTTCGGCCGGCATTTTGCTCGAAAACTCGCAGATTCTGAAAAAGACGCTGTTTCCCGCCGAGATTCTTCCCATCACGGTCGTTTGTTCGACCCTGGTTCATCACGGCATCGGATTTGGTGTTCTCCTGGGTGCTTTGCTGTGGAAGGGCCTGCTGACCTGGACCGTCGTGCTGGTGCCGTTGTACCTGCTGTTGCTGGCTTTGTTGGCGCTCGGCCTGGCCTGGATTGTGTCGGCGCTGCAGTTGTATTTGCGTGATACCGCGCAAGTGTTGTCGGTGCTTTTGATCTTCTGGTTTTGGTTTACCCCGATCTTCTACGAGAGATCGATGGCGCCGAAATGGATCGTTCCATGGCTCGGTCTGAATCCGCTCACGTACGTTGTGGAAAGCTACCGCATGCTGCTGCTGGAGGGCCGCGTGCCGCCCTGGCAGTCGTTCTGGCCGCTGCTGGCGGCGGCACTGGCGGCGTTTGTTATCGGAGGCCTTCTGTTTCGCAGTCTGAAGCGGGAGTTTGTCGATGTCCTCTGACGTGTCTGCAATTTGCCTGAGGCATCTCTCCAAGAAGTACCGCATCTACGACCGGCCTTCGGCCAGGCTGCGGGAGATGCTGTGGCCGGGCCGCCGGCGCCACCGCGAATTCTGGGCGCTGCGCGACATCAGTCTGGAGGTTCGGCGGGGCGCCACGCTGGGAGTCATCGGCGCCAACGGGTCGGGGAAGAGTACGCTGCTGCAAATCATCGCCGGGATCCTGCTGCACACCGACGGCGACCTGCGGGTTTCTGGAAAGGTAGCGCCGCTGCTGGAGCTGGGCGCCGGGTTTAATCCGGAGTTTACCGGTCGCGAAAACGTCTATCTCAACGGCGCGGTCCTGGGGTTAACCAAGGCCGAAATCGACGATCGTTTCGAATCAATTAAGCGGTTTGCGGAAATCGGAGATTTTCTGGAGCAACCGGTCAAGACGTATTCGAGCGGAATGTTCAT
Source organism: Acidobacteriota bacterium (assembly GCA_051001345.1). Classification (GTDB taxonomy): domain Bacteria; phylum Acidobacteriota; class UBA6911; order JACQSX01; family JBPCNK01; genus JBPCNK01. The sequence goes on from JBPCNK010000127.1 coordinate 1,595, forward strand.
GCGCCTGGCCTTTGCCGTCGCCATCCACGTCGACCCGGACATCCTGCTTGTCGATGAGGCGCTGGCGGTCGGGGACATGGTGTTCCAGCATCGCTGCATCCACCGCATCGGGCAGTTGCGCGACGCCGGAAAAACGATTCTGTTTGTCAGCCACGATCTGCAGGCGGTCGTCAAATTCTGCGACGACGCCGTCCTGCTGGACGGCGGGCGGCTGCTGGCTTCCGGAAAGCCCGAGCTGGTCGTGCAGAAGTATCATGCTCTGATTCTTGAAAGGGAGCGCAGCTCCAAGCAGTTTGTCGCCGATGCGCTGCCAGACGCCGCCGAGGACGCGTCGATTCAGCCGGTAACCACCATCCCCAACATCGACCACCGGTTCGGGAACGGCCAGGCCGAAGTGCTCGGGATTTTATTGCTGGGGCCCGATGGAAGTGTCACGGCCAGCCTGCGGGCCGGCGAGCAGGCTCGCGTGCGAGTTTCGGCGAAATTCAAAGCGGAGGTCGCAAGTCCCATCGTCGGCTTTACGCTGCGCGACCGTTTGGGAGTTGAGATCACTTCGTCCAACACCGCTTACGAGGGAATCCGGCTACCGCCGGCTCGCAACGGCGATGTGATGACAGTCGATTTTCACATCAACGTACCGGAAATACGGCCGGGGAGCTACTCGCTGTCTCCGGCCGTAGCAGGGGGCAGTGTCTGGGTTCACGATGTCGCCGACTGGATCGACAATGCCTACGTCTTCGACATCGAAAACACGGGGCTGGTCTATGGGATGCTCAAGATCAATTCGAAACCGCAGTTTCACGTCCAAAAAGGCTGATGGGATGAAATTGCGGATTGCGAATTGATAAGCCACAACAGGTCGTGATGCTGGAAGGTGTGAAAAATCGGCGACGGCTAGTCAGACCCCGCGCTGCTGTCTGCGGCACAATCAACGGCTGCGCTCATTTGGTCAGATAGGGCCAGTAAGGAACATCAATCTCAAATAGTTCGCTAGCCGCGGCCGGTGGCACGGACCCGCTCGCGTCGCTCGCGGAACCGTTGATGGCTGCCCCTTCGCACGAGCAGCCGAACTTGGATCCGCTGCCCCGGGACTTTCCCACCTAATTAGAATGCCTGAAGCCTGAAGCCTGCTTCTAGAATGCCGCCGCCTGCTTTTCCGCCAGATCCCCGATGAACGGCACCTTGAACCGTTCCTTGTTGTAGGCCTTGTAGACCACAATGCACCAGGCCACAAAGGCCGCCAGTCCGACAAAGGGCGCAAGGAAATAAAGCGCCCAGGTGAACGATCCAATAATGTTGAAGGCGATCCAGAACACGACCCAAGCGGCCCAGAAAAAGATCGCCTGAAAGGAATGGAACCGCACAAACGAGTCGCGTTTGTACGGTTCGCTCACCAGGAAAATGATCGCTGGTATGACCAGGTAAGCCAGAGCGCCAGCGACATGGCTCTCCAGTCCGCTTCCTACTACAGCCGGCGGCGGTGGAGCGGTCGCCGCTCCGATGGGCTTGCCGCAGCCGGTACAGAACCTGGCGTTGTCGTCGACCTGCGCGCCGCAATGGTTGCAAAAGGCCATCGTCTCCTCCTCATTTCATGTTACTTCTTGGCGTCGACCTTCTTGTAGTCGGCAGGCGGCTCAAAAAGCGCGCTGGAAACGGCGCCCGTTGATACTTCTGTCACTTCCGTGGTGATCCGCATAAGCGCTGTAG
>JBPCNK010000128.1:0-15745 GCA_051001345.1 Acidobacteriota bacterium
GCGTAAGGCTTCTCGACGATGGAATCCAAGGTCGCGGTCCAGACGTAGGGCCGCGGGTTCTGGTTAGCCGCAGCCGATTGGATAGTCCAGTTATTTATTGGACACTACACTAGTTTGTAACTCGTAACTGGTAACTCGTAATTCTCTTTCCAAGAGCAACCGTTTCCGCTGGACGCCCCAGCGATATCCCGCCAGCCCTCCGTCCTTGGCAACGACGCGGTGGCAGGGAATGACGAGGGCCACAGGGTTGCGGGCGCAGGCATGCGCGACGGCTCGAACGGCGCGCGGACGCCCGACCGAGCGCGCAAGATCGCTGTAACTTCGCGTACTGCCGCGCGGGATCGACCGGATACACTTCCAGACTTTCGACTGAAAGGCCGAGGCCCGTATGTCCAGCGGCAGATCGTACGCCGGTGGATGGCCCGCCAGCTCCGAGAGGATCGCGTCGACCCAGCTTCGCAGTGAAGCGGAGTCGCGTCGGATTTCGGCTGCGGGGAACTCGGCGCGCAGCAGGGACTCAAGCGATTCAGCCTGGTCGCCGATCATGACACTGCACAGGCCGCGCTCGGTTGCGGCCACCAGCAATCTGCCCATCGGCGAGCGGGCTACCGTGTAGTGAATGCGAACGCCGCCGCCGCCGCGCCGGTACGTTGCCGGCGTCATTCCCAGGCGCAGGTGGGTCTGTTCGTACAGCCGGCTGCTGGATCCATATCCGGCCTCAAATTGCGCTGCCGTGACGGTGGCGGCCTCCTGCAGCTCTTTTTTCAGTCGCACGATACGGTGATTCTGATGGTACTGCTTTGGGGTGACACCTACGGCCTGCTTGAAAATCCGTTGCAAATAAAAGGGACTTCCGCCGATGGCCCGGCCGAGTGCTGCCAGTGTAGGAGTCTCATCGGAGCGCTCCTCGATGTAGCGGCATATCTGTCGCACCTTATCCATCTGGGGCGAAAACTCCCGTTTAGGGTGACAGCGGCGGCAGGCTCGAAAGCCGGCCCGTTCGGCCTGCTCGGCCTGCGGAAAAAAGACGATCTGTCGAACGGCGGGTCGCCGGCTTGGACAGGACGGCCGGCAGTACACGCCTGTAGACCGCACACCGTAAACAAAAGCGCCGTCCGAACGGGAATCTCGTGCCAGCACTTTCTGCAAACATTGTTTTTCATTCATGACGTGATCGTAGGGCAGTCCGGAAAAGCAATCTATCCGAAGCTTGCGGTCAAAGTAAAAAAAATCACAGTGGGGTGTTCATGACGAGGCTGCTGGGACGTTTCTATCAGAGAGGAGGGGGATTATGTGGCTAATCTGGTTATTGCTGTTTTTAATCTCTTAGGGCGTTTTCAGCCTAAAAAAGCCGATGACGTCCACGAGCACGTGCACGTCCACGAGCACGGCAACGACCACGGCCTAACCCATGCTTCTCCGCACAATCCCCAATAAATCCGCAATCGGCAATTATCGGCAATCGGCAATAAATCTCCAATCCGCAATCGCCAATCCAAAATTCAATCCCCAATCCCCAATCCCCAATCCCCAATTTCTAACTCCCCCGACTCCGTCACAAAAAGTACGGGACGTCAATCCAGATGGATCATTCCTTCAAGATACAACGCTCCGCGCCCGGAAATCCAGGTTCGGTCGCCGCGGTCCTCGCAGAAGAATTCGGCGCCCCGAGGTGAAACCTGCAGGGCGTGTAACTGTTTTTTGCCTAGACGGCGGGACCAGTAGGGGGTCAGCGTGCAGTGCGCAGATCCGGTGGCGTGGTCCTCGGGTACTCCAGCTCCGGGCGCAAAAAAGCGGGAGACAAAATCGCAAGTCTGGCCGGGCGCCGTGACGATTACGGCAAAATGATCCAGCCTGGCGACGGCGTTCATATCCGGGGCCAGTCCCCGTACCTGCTGCTCGGTCTCAAAGACGGCCATCAAATCGCGCGCGGCCAACAGCTGCTCTGGGCGCGCGCCCAGCGCTTCGGCCCATTGGTCGGCACCGGCGCACGGCGAGGGTTCTCTGGTCGGAAAATCGAGCCGAAAACGATCGCCTTCTTTGCGCACTTCCAGCGGACCGCTCCGCGAGTCAAACGTGACTGACTTGCGCGAGCGGTCCAGCAAATTGCACAACACAAACGCCGAGGCCAACGTGGCGTGACCACAGAGGTCGACTTCCTGGGTCGGCGTAAACCAACGAATCCGGTACTGCCCGCCTTCGCTGACGAAGTAGGCCGTTTCGGCCAGGTTGTTTTCGGCGGCAATCGACTGCAGAAGGTTGTCGGGTAGCCAGCTTTCGAGCGGGCAGACGGCGGCCGGGTTTCCGGCGAACAATTTGCCGTGGAACGCATCGACCTGGTATAGGGGAATTTTCATCGATGCCTCTCTTCCAGTAGGCAGTATGCAGTAGGCAGCCGGTCAGCACTGCCTACCGCCCACTGCCTACTGCCTACAGGGGCCGGCGTCCCTGGATGACCCGGATCAGCAGAACAACCACGGCGATGATCAAGAGGATGTGAATGTAGGCTCCGATCGCATTGGTAGTCACCATCCCGAGCAGCCACAAGATCAAAAGGATCACAAAAATGGTCCACAGCATCTAGTTTTCTCCTTGTTGTCAGCCTAGCCTGATTTGTGGAAAGCAGGGTGGGATTCAATGCGCTCCCTGGTCCCTGCTTTAATAGTAACGTGGGTTGCAACTCTTCGAGGAGGACGGATGACCAAGAAGAAGACTGAGTATGCCAAGAAGCTGGAGCAGATCAAGGGCGCCAGCCAGGCCTCCTCGGGTGGCCACAGCGCCGGATTTTTCCGCACATTCGCCAAAGTAACATCCGAAACCGTCGGTTCACCATGGTCTTTTTTGGTAGCTGTCGCAATCATTGTGTCGTGGGGTTCTACAGGGCCGATCTTTGGCTTTTCCGACACCTGGCAGCTGATCATTAACACGGGAACGACCATCGTCACATTCCTGATGGTCTTTCTGATACAGAACACCCAGAACAGGGACGCCAAGGCCATCCATTTGAAGTTAGACGAACTGATCCGCGCAGTGAAGGGCGCCAGGACAGGCTTGGTGGACCTGGAGGATCTTTCCGATGACGAACTGGAACGGCTTCAGAATGAATTCAAAACGATACGAAAGAAGGAAGCCGCCAAGAAACCGGCCTCTCCCAAGGAAAGCGAGGAGTAACAAGCCGCAAGTTGTGAATTACGAGTTACGAAGGACTAAGGACTAAGGACTAAGGACCTGGATTGTTCACGAGATTCGACGCAGGACAGGCGCGAAGCGCCGTTAGCCAATAGCCCCGCGCGTAAGCGCGGGGTTGCCGGCGTGAGCAGCGAGCGAGGCCCGAAGGGCCGGCACCCACACAATGCAATCGCGAAGGCAATTTAGATGTGCCGCGCCTTCTGCGCTCCTTCGCTCTGGGAGGTCTGATTCCCCGGCCTCACGGCAACCTGACGGCCGGGGCTATTGGCTGGCGGCGCTTCGCGCCTGGATCAGTTTGTGAATAATCCCAGTTAAGGACAAAGGACAGTTTATGAAATGGAACAAAACGCTGCCGAAATTCTCAACTCGTAACTCGTAACTCGTAATTCGTAACTGTCACCGCGCCATCGACCCTAGAAATCGCAGACCGATCGTAAAGGGCCAGGTCACGATTCTGGTTCCCATCATCAATAACCTGCTGGTTGTACCCAAGCCGGCAGCCAATGCCTGGGCCGGAACACCCCACAAGCTGCCGGTTGTCCGCCTCGATCGTTTCGGCGCCGGTTTCGCCGCAGCCAGTGGCCGCCGTATGGAAGTCACTGGCCGGATGGGAGTCACCGATCGTATGGTAGCCCGCGGCCGGGCGGATGTCTTGCGAGCCCGCCGGGCAGGCCTCGCTTTTGGAGCGCCAGTCGCGGGCGCATCCGAACGGTAGACCCAACCAGATTGCGGCGCCGTTATGACGTCGGCGGAAAGATCAAACGACGGCTTGGTTTTTTTTCGACTTGCCATGAGCTGCTTCCTCCTGCAGGCCTGCGTTTCCTTCGATGAAATCCAGAAAGCGGTTGTAGTCCTCGGCCCCGCGGCTGCGCGGCGCGTATTCCCAGATGGTCTGCCGCCGGGCTGTGGAGTAGGTCAAATCGACACATTGCCGGATGCCCGGCCGGAACAGGCGGGCGCCCAATTCGGGCTCCTTCTCAAGTGCCTCCATTGTGGCGCTGCTGGCGTTGGTGGCCGCGTTAACGAAAGTGGGCAGGACGGCCAGCAGCTCGAGCTTCCGATCGGGCCAAAGTTCCTGAACCTCGCGGACGCCGTTGAGCGTCTGGCGCGCGCCGATAATGGCCATCAAATCCATGCCAACGGGAATGACGACCTCCTCGGCGAACAAGAGCGCGTTGAATGTCAGCAGATTCATGGCTGGCGAGCTGTCGACGATGACCGCGTCATAGCCGCGCAAGCCGCGCAGCCGCCGCGAAAGAATCGTCTCGCGTTGGGTTTCTGCCGCCAGTTGCCGCTCCAGTCCGAAGGACAATGTATTCGAAGCGATCACATCGAGTCCCTTACGAACCTGCGAGACGATGACCTCATTGAGCTCGGAAGTGCCGGCCATCAGGTCCTGAATGGTCAGCCGGGGGTGAACGTGCAAAGCGTGGCCGACATTGCCCTGCGGGTCGGTGTCGACCAAAAGGACGCGCTGGCCGCGCCCGGCCAGGCCTGCGGCCACGTGGATGGCCGTGGTGGTCTTGCCCATCCCGCCCTTCATATTGACTATCGCAATTTTGCGCATTGGAATCGGTTGTGCCCTCGCTCCGATAATCGCACTTCGTGCAAGAACTTTCAACAAAAGTCGCCGGTCGCGGTGCCAAAGCAGGGGAGAATTACAAAATTGGGGATTGGGGATTGGGGATTAAATTTTCGATTGCGGATTGCGGATTGCGGAGTTGATTGGCGATCGTGGATTGGCGAATTGGGGATTGTATTGGAGATTGATGATTGCGAAGTCGGCGATCAGTCCAAGGGGCACAATCCGCAATACAATCCTCAATTCCCCAATCGTCAATCGTCAATCAACTCCACAATCCGAAATCCGCAATCGAAAATTCAATCCCCAATCCCCAATCCCCAATCCCCAATTGTCCGGTTTCCGCCCTAGTGGTCGGCGGCGGCTTGTTATAATGCGGCAGTTAGAGGAAGGTCAGGAGGACGCATGAGCAAAATAGTCAGCCAGCACATCCCGAAGGGGACTGCAGCCAGGCCTACCGCGATGCGGTTGCAGAACTTTATCGGAGGCAGCTGGATTTCGTCGTCATCGCCCGATTACCTGGACGTCGTCAATCCCGCGCGAGGTGAAGTGCTTGCGCAAGTCCCGCTTTCCACTAGCGCCGACGTCGATGCCGCCGTCGATGCCGCCGCCCGCGCCTTTCCGGACTGGCGCGCCACCCCCGTTGTTGAACGCGCCCGGTACTTCTTCAAATTCAAGGCTCTGCTGGACGATCACGCCGAGGAACTGGCCCGCATCGTGACGACCGAACACGGCAAGACATTGTCCGAAGCGCGCGGCAGCGTCAAGCGCGGCATCGAATGTGTGGAAGTCGCCTGCGGGATGCCCTCCCTGATGATGGGATATGGACTGGAAGATATTGCTTCGGGCATCGACTGCGACGTGGTGCGCCAGCCCATCGGCGTGTTTGCAGCCGTGGCGCCGTTTAACTTTCCCGCCATGGTGCCTTTATGGTTTCTGCCGTTTGCCGTAGCCGCCGGCAACACCTTCATCATCAAGCCCTCCGAACAGGTGCCGCTGTCGCAGCGCCGCATCATCGAGCTGCTCGAACAGACCGGGCTGCCGCCCGGCGTAGTCAACCTAGTCAATGGCGGCCGCCAGGTCGTCGAGAGATTGTGCGAACACCCGGAGATCGCCGGCATTTCTTTTGTCGGATCCACCGAGGTGGCCCGCAGTGTTTATCGCGCCGCCGCGGCGCACGGCAAACGCGTGCAGGCATTGGGAGGCGCCAAGAATTTCATGATTGTTATGCCCGATGCCGACTTGGAACGTTCGATCCCGATTATCAGCGAATCGATCTACGGCTGCGCGGGGCAGCGTTGCCTGGCCGGCAGCATCGTCCTGACCGTCGGCGACAAGCACGGCGAAGTGCTCGAGCGTTTCGTCGACAGTGCCCGATCGCTTCGCGTCGGCGACGGCCTGGAGCCGGGTGTGACAATGGGTCCGGTCATCAGCGACCGGCATCGCCAGCGCGTTCTCGGGTATATCCGCAAGGGGCAGGAGGAAAACGCGCGACTGGTTCTCGATGGCACCGATGTTTCCGTGCCGCAATGTCCCGACGGTTTTTTTGTCGGTCCGACCGTCTTCGACCAGGTGCGCCCTGACATGGCGATCGGTCACGACGAGATCTTCGGGCCCGTCGCCGCCATGATGTCGGCCCGCGATTTGGACGAGGCCGTGCGGATCGCTCGCGCCCATCCCAATGCCAACGCGATCTCGATTTTCACGTCCAGCGGAAAGGCGGCGCGGGAGTTTCGCTACCACGCCCCGGCCGCGATGGTGGGTGTCAACATCGGCGTAGCCGCTCCGATGGCATTCTTTCCGTTCGGCGGCTCCAAGGATTCCTTCTTCGGAGATTTGAAGGCCCACGGACGCGACGGCGTGGAGTTCTATACGGAAAAGAAAGTCACCATCTCGCGCTGGCTGTAGGAAGTCGCCAGTCGCCAGTCGCCAGTCGCCAGGTGAACCGTGCGATACTGATCGCGGGACCGTGCTCGTTGACGTGCACGTGTACGTGGTCGTGGTCGGATGGTTTTGGTTGTGAAACAAATGGGCCGTACCCTTCTGGGCACGGCACTGCCATCTAATCCGAGGAGAGTCCATGCCAAGAAAAGTCGTCGCCGGGCTAATCCAGATGAGCAACCCGCTCAACGATCCCGATGCTTCGATTGCCGACATCAAACAGGCGGCCCTGGACAAGCACCTGCCCATGATCGAGGAGGCCGGCAAACGCGGTGTTCAGATCCTGGGCTTGCAGGAGATCTTCAACGGGCCGTACTTCTGCCCGTCACAGGAAACTCGCTGGTACGACGCTGCCGAAGAAGTCCCCGGACCCACCTGCCGGAGCGTTTCTGAGGTGGCGCGCAAGTACAACATGGCCGTCGTCATCCCGGTTTTTGAACGCGAGCAGCCCGGCGTCTACTACAACACGGCCGCCGTCTACGACGCCGATGGAAGCTATCTCGGCAAATATCGCAAAAACCACATCCCGCACACATCGGGATTCTGGGAGAAGTTTTTCTTTCGTCCGGGCAACCTGGGATACCCGGTCTTTAATACGCGCTATGCGCGCGTGGGCGTCTATATCTGTTATGACCGACATTTTCCCGAAGGAGCGCGGCTGCTGGGTCTCAACGGCGCCGAAATTGTCTTCAACCCCTCTGCCACCGTCGCCGGGCTTTCGCAGTATTTGTGGAAGCTCGAGCAGCCGGCCCACGCCGTCGCCAATGGCTACTTTATGGGATGCAGCAACCGGGTTGGCACTGAGGCGCCGTGGAATATCGGAAAGTTTTACGGAAGCAGCTACTTTGTAGACCCGCGCGGAAATTTTCTCGCCGTGGCATCGGAAGACCGCGACGAGCTGGTCGTGGCCGAGTTGGACCTGGATATGATCGAAGAGGTCCGCCGGGTCTGGCAGTTCTATCGCGACCGCCGGCCGGAAACCTATGACGGCATGGTCTCGATTTGATAGTAGGGAGCCAGGGGCTAGTCGGGATAATCCGCTAAATCCGTGTTGGCTTATTGGACTTTTTCAGCATCGGAGGGCCTTGGCGGATGGGAAAAAAAGCTTAGTCACGAATTACACGAATGATACGAATTACACGAAAAAAGCTGCTCAGAACTCGGATCCCGTCGGAATCAACGTTCGTGATAATTCGTGAAATTCGTGAAATTCGTGACTAGGTTTTTCATTTTATGAATAATCCGGGCAATTGGGGATTTGGGATTGAATTTCGGATTGTGGATTGGGGATTGCGGAATTGATTGGCGATTGCAGATTGGAGAGTTGAGGATTGATGCGAATTAGAAACTGGCGACTGGCGACTGGCGACTATCTCGCGACTCGCGACTCGCGACTCGCGACTACATAACATGCGAACCCTGATCCAGCATGGAACCGTCGTCACCGCCACCGATCAATACCGGGGCGACGTGTTGATCGAAGGCGAAAGGATTTCGATTGTCGGCACGTCTCTGGATCCGAGCATTTACAACCCGGACCAGATCGTTGACGCCGCGGGCAAGTACGTGCTCCCCGGGGGCATTGACGTGCATACGCACCTGGACATGCCCTTTGGAGGCTCCACCTCAGCCGACGATTTTTTAAGCGGGACGACGGCGGCGGCTCACGGCGGCACAACTTCCGTGGTCGATTTTGCGATTCAGTACAAAGGCCAGACACTGCGCCAGGCCTACGAAACGTGGATGGGGAAGGCCGAAGGGCGAGCCGTCATCGACTACGGATTTCACATGATCATTACGGATCTCAATCCCAACGTCGAAAAAGAAATGGACCAGATGGTCGCCGAAGGTGTGACTTCCTTCAAGCTGTTCATGGCCTATCCCGGCGTTTTCATGCTCGATGACGCCTCGATCTTCCGGGCGCTCTTGCGTACGCGCGAAAACGGAGGCACCATTTGCATGCACGCCGAAAACGGCGGCGTCATCGACGTGCTGGTGCAGCGGGCGCTGGCTGAGGGGAAGCGGGCTCCCAAGTATCACGCTCTGACACGGCCGGCGCGGGCCGAGGCCGAGGCCACGCACCGCGCCATCGCGCTGGCCGAAATCGCCGGAGTTCCGATCTACATCGTGCATCTGTCGGCTGCCGAGGCGCTGGAGATGGTCACCGAAGCCCGCGACCGCGGGCTGCCGGCGTATGCGGAGACTTGCCCGCAGTATCTGTTCCTTTCTTACGACAACTACGAAGAGCCGGGATTTGACGGCGCTAAGTATGTGATGAGTCCTCCGTTGCGGCCGCGCGAGATGCAGCAGCACTTGTGGCGCGGGTTGGCCTTTGACGATTTGCAGGTGATTTCGACCGACCATTGCCCGTTTTGTATGAAGGAGCAGAAGGAGATCGGCCGGGATGATTTTTCCAAGATTCCCAACGGCGCTCCCGGCATTGAGACGCGCATGAGCCTGGTCTTTGATGGCGGCGTGCGCGCCGGCAGGATTTCACTGAACCGGTTTGTCCAGTTGACGGCCACTGCTCCGGCCAAAATCTTCGGTTTGTTCCCGCGCAAGGGCACCATTGCGCCGGGCTCGGACGCCGATTTGATCGTGTTCGATCCGGAAAGGGAAGTGACGCTGCGTCACAAGGACCTGCACATGAAGGTCGATTACAACCCGTACGAGGGGCGCCGCGTTCAGGGCGCGACCGACGTGGTTTTTTCGCGCGGCGAGTTGATCGTCGACAACGGGAAGTTTGTTGGTCGCGCCGGACGCGGGAATTTTATTCGAAGGGACCCGAGGCAGTGTTGATTTGGGTTAGGGAAATTAGCTTCACCGCAGAGAAGTTGCCAGTGGCCAGATGGATGTTGCGACACCGCGGCGCAACCCGCATTATTGCATCGGTTCAGCTGACCACTGGCCACTGGCCACTGGCAACTTCCCTGCGGTGAAAGCAATTTCCGGAAGACCGAGAACACAATATGACTGTAATCAATAAAGAGAAGGCCGATCGGAAAACCACCCCCCCCGACAGCGCCACGGTCCGGGCCAAACACCGCCAGTACCTGTTCCCGGCGGTGATGAACTATTATGAAGAGTCGATCGTCCTGACCGAAGGCAAAGGCACCCGTGTCCGGGATTTGGACGGCCGCGAGTATCTGGACTTCTTCGGCGGCATCCTGACTATTTCCGTCGGGCACGCCAACGACCGGGTCAATGCCGCCGTCAAGGCGCAGATCGATCGGCTCGGTCATGTCTCAACGCTGTACCCGACGCTGGGAATCGTAGAGTTGGCCGAAACACTGGCGCGCATCACTCCGGGCCGGCTGCAGAAGGTCTTCTTTACGGCGTCCGGCACTGAAGCCGACGAGACCGCCGTCATGATGGCGCAGGTGGCCACCGGCCGCCAGGAGATCATCGCGCTGCGGCACGGTTATTCGGGCAGGTCCATGCTCGGTCAAGCGCTGACGGCCCACGCGCCCTGGCGCGCGCTGCCCTCGCAGATCGGCGCCATCAAGCACGCCATGTCGCCCTACTGTTATCGCTGCCCGCTCGGACTGAAGCGTGAATCGTGCGGCGTCCGCTGTGCGCGCGACATTGAAGAATTGATCCAAACCACCACCACCGGCCAGATCGCTGGATTTCTGGCCGAGCCGATTCAGGGCGTCGGCGGATTCATCACGCCTCCGCCCGAATACTTCGAGATCGCCGTCGGCATCATCAAGAAGTACGGAGGACTTTTCATCTGTGACGAAGTCCAAACCGGATTTGGCCGCACCGGCGACCACATGTTTGGAATCGAGCACTGGGGCGTCCAGCCCGACCTGATGACCATGGCCAAGGGTGTGGCCAACGGCCTGCCGCTCGGTGTGACGATTGCGACGCCCGAAGTGGCCGACTCACTGAAGCACTTGTCGCTCTCGACATTCGGAGGGAATCCGATTTCGACGGCCGCCGCTAGCGCGACAATCCAGGTGATCGAAGAAGATCGGCTTCCGGCCAATGCCGCCGTGTTGGGACGACGGTTGCGGGCGGGCCTGGAGGACATCCAGAACCGGAATGCAAAGACCATCGGGGAAGTGCGCGGCATGGGATTGATGCAGGCCATGGAGCTGGTCGAAGATGAAACGGCCGGAGACCGCACGCCGGCGCCTCAAAAAACGCTGCGCTTTTTCGAGGAGACCAAGAAGCGTGGCCTGTTGATCGGCAAGGGCGGATTGTACGCCAACGTCATCCGCATCGCTCCGCCTTTGAACGTCACGGCCGCCGAGATCGATGAGGCGCTGCGGATCATCGGAGATTGCTTTGACGCGATGCGAGAAATCCCGGCGTGACCGACCAGAAGCGGAGCAACGTGGCGAGCCTGCCCGGCGCGTCTCCCGCGGCCGTGCGCGTCGAAGAACAGTTTACCGACGCCAAGCCGCTCTATAGTTCCGGCGAAGCCCTGGCCGAGGCTTTGCGCTGCCTGTATTGCTATGATGCCCCGTGTATTGGCGCCTGCCCGACGGGGATCGACATACCCACCTTTATCAAAAAGATCGCTACCGGAAATTTGCGCGGTTCCGCCAAAACGATTCTGGACGCCAATCTGCTTGGATACTCCTGCGGAGCGGTTTGTCCCGTCGAGGTCCTGTGCGCGGGCGCCTGTGTTTACAACCACCGCGACGCTCCGCCGATTCAGATCGGCCGGTTGCAGCGTTACGCTACGGCCCACGTTCTCGACCAGGGAGTAGCCGTCTACCGGCCAAAACCGAAGATCGGACGCCGCGTGGCCCTTGTGGGCGCCGGGCCAGCATCGCTCTCCTGCGCCGGTGTTCTCGCGCTCGAAGGCGTCGAGGCGATCCTCTACGAGCAACGGCCGCTGGCCGGAGGTCTCAATACGACCGGCGTTGCGCCTTACAAGTTGAAGATGTCGGAATCTCTCCGCGAAGTCGACTTCATCCGTTCGCTGGGTGTCCAGATCCGAACGGGCGTAACGGTCGGCCGCGATGTCTCCCATGCGGATTTGCTGCGTGACTATGACGCCGTGTTTGTCGGCGTCGGACTGGGCGCCGACACTCCGCTCGGAATCCCCGGCGAGCGAGGCGAGGGTCTCTGGGGCGCCACCGAGTGGATTGAGCGGATGAAAACCGACGCGCGCTTTGCGCTGGGTCAGATCCCGAGCGCCGCGGTCGTCGGGGGCGGCAATACCGCGCTTGACGTAGCGCAGGAACTGGCACTGCTGGGTGTCGGCCAGGTGGCGCTCGTCTACCGGCGGTCGCGCGGCGAGATGTCCGGTTACGATCACGAGTTGGCGCACGCACTGGAATTGGGAGTACAGTTGCGCGACAACGCGATTCCGATTGCGGTTCTGCGCAACGGTGCAGAACAAGTCACCGGCTTGCGCCTGGCGCGCGCCGTCGCGGGCCGGCCTTCCAGCGATCTGATGTCCGATCTGATGTGTGATTTGGTCGTTGTGGCCATCGGGCAGAGCCGCCTGGGAGAGCTGGTCGCTGGATTTGGAAGCGTTACCCTCGATGGCGGCCGCATCGTGGTAGACGCCGCAACGGGGCGGACCGGCAACTCGAAAGTTTACGCCGGTGGCGATTGTGCCAACGGCGGCAAAGAAGTCGTCAACGCCGTTCAGGAAGGAAAGCTGGCGGCGCGGGCAATAATTCGAAGCTGGCAATAATTCACGACGAAGTACGAGGGACGAGGTACGAGGGACATTTACGATGAGGAGCAAATGCTGTCCAAATTCCTAACTCGTACCTCGTCCTTCGTACCTCGTCCTTCGTACCTCGTACCTCGTCCTTCGTCCTTCGTCCTTTGTACTTGAGGGAACCATGGCCGACCTATCGATAGATTTCCAAGGCATCCGCTCCCCAAATCCGTTCTGGCTTGCTTCAGCGCCCCCTACCAACAGCGGCGACCAGGTGGCGCGCGCGTTTGACTGCGGGTGGGGCGGGGCTGTCTGGAAAACATTGGGCGATCCGATCGTCAATGTCTCCTCGCGCTTTGGCGCCGTCGACTTCAACGGCGCCCGCATGATCGGCCTCAACAACATTGAATTGATCACCGATCGTCCGTTGGACGTCAACCTGCGCGAGATCCGCGACGTCAAGCGCCGCTACCCGCACAACGCGCTGATTGTCTCGCTGATGGTCGGACCCAAAGAAGACTGGCGCGATATCATCCGCATGGTCGAAGACACGGGTTGCGACGGACTGGAATTGAACTTCGGGTGCCCGCATGGAATGTGCGAACGCGGCATGGGTTCGGCCGTCGGCCAGGAACCGCTCGTGCTGACCGAAATCACAAGCTGGGCCAAGCAGTACGCAAAGACCCCCGTTCTGGTCAAGCTGACTCCCAACGTGGGCGACATCCTGGAGCCGGGACTGGCCGCCGTCGCCGGCGGCGCCGACGGGCTTTCTCTGATCAACACGATCAAGAGCCTGATCGGAGTCGATCTGGACAAAATGGTTCCGATCCCCGTCGTCGGCCGGCAATCGACCAATGGCGGCTATTGCGGTCCCGCTGTCAAGCCGATCGCCCTGCACATGGTGGCGGCCCTGGCGCGCGATCCCGGCATTCGAGTTCCGATTTCTGGAATCGGCGGAATCGCCAACTGGCGCGATGCCGCCGAGTTTATCGCCCTGGGTGCTACGTCCGTCCAGGTCTGCACGGCTGTGATGCATTACGGCTATCGCATCGTCGAAGAGATGATCGACGGCCTCTCAAATTTTCTGGATGACAAGAAGATGTCTTCCGTCAGCCAGCTCCGCGGCGCCGCCGTTGGGGCCTTTACCGAGTGGGGCGATTTGGATCTCAATTATCAGATCGTCGCTGTAATCGATCCGGCTAAATGCATCGGCTGCAATCTCTGCTACATCGCCTGCTGGGACGGAGCGCACCAGTGCATTCACCGTCCCGGCGAAAGCGCCGCGGCCGGTCACATCGCCCCGATGGCCGACGTGGCGCGTGCGCACAAGCTGGCCGATCCGGGATACTTTGTGCCGTGGGTTGACGAGACCGAATGCACCGGATGCAATCTGTGCTCGCTGGTGTGTCCGGTGGCCGACTGCATCACGATGAAGGACATTTCTCAAGGCCGGCCAGTCGAAAGCTGGAACGACCGCGTCGAGCGGGGAACGACGGGCGTGACGGGCACTTTGGACGACTTGAGGAAGTAGGCTCCGAGGTACGAGGTACGACGGACGAAGTACGAAGGACGAGGTACGAAGGACGAGGTACGAAGGACGAGGTACGAAGGACGAAGTACGAGGTACGAAGGACGAAGTACGAGGGACGATGTACGACCGGCACAGGACTCGTACCTCGTACCTCGTCCTTCGTACCTCGTCCTTCGTACCTCGTCCTTCGTACCTCGTACCTCGTACCTCGTACCTCGTACCTCGTACCTCGTACCTCGTACCTCGTCCCTCGTACCTCGTAATTCTGGAGCCTGAAGCCTGGAGCCTGGATTGCCAGATTCAAATCTTACGAACCCCGATCTCGCCCCCACCCGCCCGGAGCAGCGCACCTGGACGATGTGGCATTTTGCCGCGCTGTGGGTCGGCATGGCCGTTTGCGTGCCCACCTACACGCTGGCTTCGGGTCTGATCGATTCCGGGATGAACTGGAAGCAGGCGATTTTGACCATCACGCTCGGCAACACGATCGTCCTGGTGCCGATGCTTCTAAACGCTCACGCCGGCGCCCGCTATGGGATTCCGTTTCCCGTGCTGGCGCGCGCGTCGTTTGGTGTCGTCGGCGCCAATGTGCCGGCGCTGCTGCGCGCGCTGGTTGCCTGCGGCTGGTTTGGCATCCAGACGTGGATCGGCGGAGCAGCCATCTACCAGTTGGGACTCGTCCTTGTTCCCTCTATCGCCCGGACACCGGCGCTGCCCGGCTGGATTGGAATCAATCTGGGACAGTTTCTCGCCTTCATGATTTTCTGGGCCATCAACGTCTATTTCATCTGGAACGGCACAGAGTCGATCAAGTGGATGGAAACGCTGGCTGCGCCGTTTCTCATTATCACGGGACTGGCCTTGCTGGCCTGGGCCTACACCAGAGCTGGTGGATTCGGACCGATTCTGGAGCGTCCGTCGAAGTTTTCGACGACGACGGAATTTCTGACAGTTTTTTTCCCGGCGCTGACGGCGATGGTGGGTTACTGGGCGACGCTTTCGTTGAACATCCCCGACTTTACCCGCTTTGCCCGCTCGCAGCGCGACCAGGTGCTCGGTCAGGCCATGGGTCTGCCGACGACGATGACCTTGTTTGCGTTTATTGGAGTGGCCGTCACGTCGGCTACGCCGCTGATCTTCGGACGGCTCATCTGGGATCCGGTCGAGTTGCTTGGAATGGTGGGAGGCCCGGTGACGATCCTCATTTCGATCGTCGCGCTGGTTGTGGCGACGCTATCGACCAACATTGCGGCCAACGTTGTTTCGCCCGCCAATGACCTTTCGAATTTGAATCCCCGCCGGATTTCGTTTCGAACCGGCGGCATGATTACGGCCTTTGTCGGAATCCTCATCATGCCCTGGAAACTGATCGAGTCGTCGCAGGGATATATCTTTACGTGGTTGATCGGCTACTCGGCGCTGCTCGGTCCAATTGGCGGTGTGATGATCGCCGATTACTTTCTGGTACGCCGCCGCCACCTTGACCTGGAAGCACTGTATCGGCGCGGGGGCCGCTACGAGTACCGCGCCGGTTTCAATCCGGTAGCCGTCGTCGCCCTGGTCGTCGGCGTCTTGCCGAATGTACCGGGATTTGCCGCACAGGCATTTCCCAGCCTGGCCCCGGCCGTTCCGGCTTTTTTTAAGAGCGTGTACTCGTATGCGTGGTTTGTAGGTTTTCTGGTGGCGGGCGTGGTGTACCTGATCGGAATGCGTCAATCAGTCGCGAGTCGCGAGTCGCGGGTCGCGAGTTAGTTGCCAGTTGCCAGTTGGCGCCACAATTAACGGTGCCGCGAGCGGGTCAGCTATGCCCAGGTCCGGGCCACGAGCGTAAGCGAGTGGGCAATCAGGGGCAGCATCTTGAACACTATTGCCC
>JBPCNK010000129.1:0-15231 GCA_051001345.1 Acidobacteriota bacterium
CAACAAGATGCGGAAGCCGACCTCAAATCAGGTCGGGCTTTTGTCTTTCACGTATTCAGGCGGCGGCTTAGCAGCGTTAGGCGGCTCGCCGCGCCACAGGGCGATTCGTAAACGGATGGAGCCTCAAATCTCTTATGGCCGCGCGTGGGCATTGTTCTTCGCACGCGAAGTGTTGGGGCTGATCTTTTTCATGGCCGGTGTCTTCAAGGTTTTCGAGCTCGGACCGGTGGAGCACGCTCGGAAGTACTTCTTGCCATACTCCGACACGTTCTTGCCGGTCTGGTCTCTATGGGCGGTGGGCGTGGTCGTCCCGGTCGTTGAGCTGCTCGCCGGCGGTCTCTTGATCCTCGGCTGGCGAACCCGGGCGGCGCTGCTGTTGCTGGGCTCCGTGTTGGTCGTTGTGACGTTCGGCCATCTCCTGAAAGAGCCCCTGTATCCTTTTCATCAGCACGTCATGCCGCGCCTCGTGCTGCTTTTGTTCGTGTTGATGTTTCCGCGCCAGGAGGACCGATTCTCTCTCGATGCGCTGCTGAGGCGCCGTGCGGAAGCCAGGAAGACGGCCGGAAAGTAACTAGCCGTTGCAGCCGGAGTAAACCTGCGGCATCATATCGCCAGGGTCACCGTTCTCACGCGCGGGGTCCACGCGGCTGACCGGCATATTCGTTGGGCCGACACAGAAAAAAAGGTGCGAAGTGAACTCCACCGTACCTTGCGCACTTCTCTGGGAGGCCTCACATGCGGCACACGTTCACCAAACCGCTGACGTTCACTCTCCTCCTGCTGGCTGGCGTCATGGCCGCCATCAGTGGTGGCCAGGCTCAGAGATCGGACGCCACGACGCGGGGTAAAATTCCGAAAACCTGGGACCAACAAGCGCTCGAATCGCTGGAAGTGCCGCTGCCCCATCCCGAGTTTTCCCCCAAGGCTGTCCCGGTCGATTACTACTACCGCATCCCCGTGCGGGGTATTTACAAAGGCTACCCGGTTTACGCACCCGGAAAGGAGCCGCCCGGGTACATGGAGCGGCTCAAGCAGCAGGAGCCGGAACTCATTTGGGAAGACAACGGCAAGGGGCCACGGCTGAAAACCGAGTCGGACTGGGTCAAGGCCGGAGAGATTGTGTTCGACGCTCCCATCTTTTACGACGCGGTGGCTACGGTCGATGACGTACGGAGTCCGGAATGGCACAAGAAAGTTCAGCCTCCGTTGACAAGAGAGAGCATCCTGCCCTTCGCAACCTACGTCATCCGGGAGAAGGGGAAGGTGGAACTCGGCAATAACGCCTGCGGGTTTTGTCACACCCGCGTTCTGCCAACTGGAACGCTTGTCAAAGGCGCCCAAGGCAATTTCCCTTTCGATCGTGCGGTGGCCTATAGCACGCTGCGCGGTTCGCTCCAGGAGGCGCGTGATTTGTTTCGCATCCTCTTTGGCGCGCCGTGGTTGAAGGAAGAGGACCCGGCGGCGCGAGTGGATACCATGTCGAAAGAGGAAATGATCGGGAGGTGGGAAGCGATCCCGGCGGGCGTGTTGGCGCGTCATCGTGCCAGCGCAGACTTTCCACCGGCCATTCCCGACCTGATTGGGATCAAGGAGCGGCGCTACCTGGATAAGACGGGACTGGTGCTCCATCGTGGGATCGCCGACCTGATGCGGTACGCGGCCTTAAACAATGAGGCCGACTTTCTCTCCAGTTTCGGCGACTTCATTGCAGGTGGGAAAGGTTTTCGGGAATTGCCGGAGCCCACCGATCCAAAGCTGGTGGGCGGGCGTTACAGCGATGAACAGCTGTACGCGCTGGCGCTTTATATCTACTCGCTCAGGCCGCCTCGTAATCCCAATCGGTTCGATGCGCTGGCGGCACGAGGCCAACGGGTCTTTCAGGGCGAGGGCTGCGCCTCCTGCCACACTCCGCCGCAATACACCAATAACATGTTGACTCCCGCCGACGGCTTCCAGGTGCCTGAAGACCATCACAAACGCTTCGACATCTGGCCGGCTTCGGTCGGCACTGATCCCAATCTCACACTCAGGACCAGGCGCGGGACTGGTTACTATAAAGTTCCGTCGCTGAAAGGTGTGTGGTATCGAGGCCCCTTTGAGCACAACGGTTCGATAGCTGCGCTGGAAGATTGGTTTGATCCAAAGCGTCTGCAGGAGGATTACGTCCCAACAGGCTTTCGCGGATACGGTGTTAAGACCCGCGCGGTGAAAGGGCATGAGTTTGGCCTTTCTCTATCAGCACAAGACCGCAAGGCGCTGATCGCCTTCCTCAAGACGCTATGAGGTGAGATGGTTCTATTTAAAAATGTGTGCCGCTCTACGGAGGCGCCTTACCACGTTAGGGCTCCGAAAGTCGCACTCGCGTTTCGTCAGCGAAAGGAGACTCTGTGGCCGCTATTCCAGCCATCACCGGGGTCGCCGAGATCGTTCTCAGTGTCCGCGATTTGCCGCGAATGAGGGACTTTTATCAGGAGATTCTCGGTTTCGAGATGCTCAGTGAGGCTTGCCACGAGACCGGCCCTGAGCCAGATCCCGATGGGGCGGCCACGATTGCATTCCTGACGATCCAGCAGGTCGATACGCCGCTTGGCAGGCACGGTCATCCGCAACTGCTCGTGCTGATCGACTTCCAGCGACACGTTTTTGCCAAGGAGCGTTTCGATGGGCACGAGCCCACTCGATCCACATTGAACCACCTGGCCTTTGAGATCCCGCCCGAGACCTACGAGGCTCACAGAGAACGACTCGAAGCCTTCGGCCTCAGCCCTCGCGCCGTAGCGTTTCCGGCCATGACGGCACGCGCTCTGTTTTTCCGCGATCCAGAGCAAAACGTGCTGGAGTTGATCTGCCATGCCCCATCGACAACCGATTTGACAGGTCTGACCGGTCACGATACAAGCGGAGACTAACTATAACTAATAACTGAGGTTCTGTGGCCCTGCGCGACATTCAGTATCTCGTCGATCACGGTACTCTCATTCGCGGCCCCGAAGGCGGACGCAGCACAAGCTACACGCTCGCAAAGCGATCATGAAATCCGCACTCACGGGCGCACTCAAACTGGTGATCATGATGTCACTGATCGCTTCGATGGTGGCTTCCTTGCGTTCGGGCCAGGAGGTCGCTGATCAGGATTCTGATTTAAAGATTGCACGTCCCGCCTTTACGAAAAAACGCCCGAAAGTACTTTTCGACGAGGCTCATTTCAACGTGCACACCAGTGGCGGCCGTTACAAGCGATTCGCCGACCTCATCACCAATGACGGCTACCAAATTGTTCCCAACCGGGAGGAGTTCGCCGAGAGAGTGCTGAAAGGTACGACACTCTGGTGATCGTCTCGGCGCTCGGGGCTGACCGGGACACAAACCCCCAAGCAGCAGGCAACCCCGCCTTCAACGAGAAGGAGTGTGACGCTGTCCGAGATTGGGTTCGGCGGGGCGGCAGCCTGCTCTTAGTCACCGATCATGAGCCGACGGGCGCTGCCGCACGGAATCTGGCCCAACGGTTCGGCGTGGATTTGCGCAACGGCTCAGCGATGGAAAGCTCGACGGCGAACCATCTGATTGGCTGTCCGGGATGTATCTTTTTCACCCGCGAGAACGGTCTGTTGGGCGATCACCCGATTACCAGAGGGCGTGATAGCAGCGAGCGAGTTCCGGGAGTTATGACTGGCGTCGGCTTGTCACTGAAAGGGCCGGACGGAAGTGCCGCGATTCTCAAGCTAGCGGACACTGTGTTCGACGAGCTATCGGGCGGCGAGAAAATCCCGGCGGCCGGTCGAGCTCAAGGGGTGGCGTTCAAGTTCGGCAAGGGTCGCGTGGTTGTTTTGGGCGAGGCGGCTGTGATCTCCGGCCAAGCCACCGGCCGGCCGGGAGCGAACATAGATCGCTGGGGCAGGCACCACCGCGGAATTGATGCCCGGCAGTTTGCGCTCAACGTTATGCATTGGCTGTCAGGTTTACTACACTAGAAGGGCAGTACCGGCATGCTGCGTCCAGCTGCGATGCGGCGGAACAAGCCGCTCAAATTGACCCCGCGCCTCGCTAGCGGCAGCGGCTGTATCCGGCATGCCCGGCTTGCACAGTTTGCATCGGGCGTGGTTGGGGCGGGGTGGCTTGGGAAAGCCGCTGCTGGCGTTCCTGGCGGGTATGGCACTCGCGCTGTGGGCCGTCTGGTTGTACTGGCGAAAGCTCTCAAGGTTCCGAACCGCCGCTTAGCGCGGAGGTGTCAGTGCCACGAACGCAGAGAGTGGTGATATTGTCCCACCCGGCAGTAGCAAAAGATGGTCACCGTCCTCTTTGTTCGCGGCACTGATACTCCATCACGCACTAGATTTTGAAAGGAAGCAAACATGGCCACCAAAATTTTCGTGAATTTACCCGTAAAGAATCTCAATAAGTCAGTGGAGTTCTTTACGAGGCTCGGCTTCAAGTTCAATCCCCAATTTACCGATGAGACTGCCACTTGCATGATTGTGGCCGAGGACATATCCGTCATGCTGTTGACGGAGGAGAAATTCAAGGCGTTTACTCCCAAAACAATCTGTGATGCAACCAAGAGCACAGAAGTGCTCGTGTGTTTATCTTCCGAGAGCCGACAAAAAGTCGATGAAATGGTTCGCAAGGCAGTCGCCGCCGGCGGAACGACCTACAATGAACCACAAGACCACGGTGTCATGTATGGACATGGGTTTCAGGACTTGGATGGCCACATTTGGGAGCTTATGTACATGGATCCTGGCGCCATAAGCCAGGGTTGAAAGTGCATGGACACAATGCGCTAACCACGCCGCGCCAGGCGGATGGTATGAGTGCCGGGACCCGTGGTCTCGCGCGCAGCCGGGCGATTTCCCGGGGCGGTGGATTCTCAGCGTGATGACAGTCGACGCGTCGAAATCGCCGGAACAGGTTCTTGAGCTTCCGGGCGAAACGCGAGCTGCACCGCCTTCCGGCGATCCTGTCGCGGAGGGCCTGCGCGGATTCGGGCCGCTCGGAATCGTCGCGATTCTCATCATCCTCCTCTCCGGCAAGGTCTTCGTGGGTCATGTCGTTGTGCCTCTGGGCGCCGTCCTGGTTCTGGTGTGGGCCCGGTGGTCGCGCTCGCCATGGTCTGAGATCGGCTACGCGCGACCCAAGAGCTGGATCGTCAGTCTGGCCGTCGGCCTCGCTTTTGGCATTGCGTTCAAATTCCTGATGAAAGCGATCGTGATGCCGCTGCTCGGCGCCGATCCGATCAATCCGGCATACCATTACCTGGCAGGAAACCGGGCCATGCTCCCGGCGGCCGTGTGGGCGATGCTTGTCGCCGGCTTCGCCGAAGAGACCGTGTTCCGGGGGTACATGTTCGAGCGCTTCGGTAAGCTTTTTGGCCCCGGCGTGTGGCCCAAGACATTCATCGTGCTGCTCACCGCCGGATGGTTTGGACTGGCGCACTACAGTGACCAGGGACTCGCGGGCGCCCAACAGGCTACGATCTTCGGGCTTGTGTTCGGAACGATCTTCGCCGTCACAGGCCGGATCTGGATGCTGATGTTTGCGCACGCCGCGTTCGACCTGACCGCGCTGGCGATCATCTACTGGAATCTCGAATCCAAGGTAGCTCACCTCGTTTTTAGATAGCCCGGACTGAAGGCCGTCGAGGCGGCGAAGAAAACAGTATTTGATAGAGATGCCCCTTGTTCGATCTTCTTTGAGGAGTTCGATCGATCAGTTTCGCAACGAAGACCGAACCGAACGTCCAGCCGATTGAGTTTTGGACGATGCTCTGTTGGGACTACGACAGGTGGAAGGGCCTGCTGCAGGGTTTCGGGACGAATGCGGCGGATGCTAAACGACGCCACCCTGGAAGGATGGTAGTCTACGGGTTGGCTGAGAACCATTAGCTTAGCCAGCGCCTCGACAAGGCCAACGTGAAGCTGGAGGTGAGATGACCATCAACGATCTGGACAAACTGGCAGCGCTCGTCCAACAGGAACGCCAGGCTTTGCTCTCGCGGTGGCGCCAACAGGTGCGCGAACTCCCTTCAGCCCGGCGGCTTGACGTCCCGACGCTCAACGACCACATTCCTGTGTTTCTTGACGAATTGGCTACAGCGCTCCAATCAAAGTCTGACCAGACGATCCCAGAAGCGCTCAGCGAAGGCAGTCCTCCAGCTCATGGTCTGCAGCGTGTCAAAGACGCATTTGATATCGAAGAGGTCGTTGCGGAGTACAACATCCTGCGCGGCTGTATCCACGATCTAGCCGACGACAACGGTTTGAATCTACAAGGGAAGCCTTTCCACATTATCAACCGGGTCCTCGACTGTGCGATCGGCTTGGCCTTGCAGACCTATGCCACCCAGCGCGCGCTGGAGGTACAGCGGCGCCGGGAAGAGTATCTCGCCTTTGTGGCACACGATCTCCGAACTCCGCTGAATGCCATTTCCTTGGCTGGGAGAGCCCTGGAGCTGACACTTCCGGAGCGGGGCGCCAGCGCTGAAACAGCCCAGATGTTGAAGGCCTTGCGGCGCAATGTGCAGCATCTCGTAGGACTGGTCGGCAAAGTGCTTGAGGAAACAACGAATCTCCAAACCGAAATCGGGATCAAATTGGAGCGGCGAGAGTTTGATTTGTGGCCCCTCGTTGAGGCCCTCATTCACGATCTCCATCCAGTGGCAGGAACCGACAGCACTCAGCTGATCAACAAGGTGCCCGACGACTTGGTCGTGTATGCAGATGCTAGTTTGATGAGGCGGCTCTTTCAGAACTTGATTGCCAACGCGATTAAATACACCCCACGCGGAGAGGTTATCATCGAGGCACGGGAACTAGGCGCGGAAGGCGTCGTTGAATGCTGGGTCGGCGACAACGGTGCGGGAATCCCCGAAGGGCTTCTCGAAAAAGTTTTCGACAAGGGGGAAACCGATCCGGAGACCGAGGGTGGAACGGGCCTGGGTCTCGCGATCGTGAAGACGTTGGTTGAGGCTCACGGTGGGAAGGTGACCGTCGAAAGTAAGGAAGGGGTCGGCTCGACCTTCCGGTTTTCGCTGCCTGCTAAGGCGAATGTAAGCGGCCCAATAGATAGCTGAAGCCGCTATTACGTCGACGGCCTCGACTTCGAGATGACCAAAAATGGATCGATGAGGGCAAGCTTCGTACCGGAGGACACCGAGTTTTTAGAGCAAGAAGGGGTGAGAAGTTTCGGATGTGCGTTACGTTCGTGGTACTGACATTTACTTCCGACACCGACCCTACCGCCGAACGTAAGCGGCCGAACTACCCGACAGACACGCACCAGAATTGAGTTTTGGCCGACCTATGGCTCATCTGCCGAAAGAAGAATTCATGCGCCTCGCGATCACAGAGGCAGAAGGCGCCAGGCAGGCGGGTGACTACGCGATCGGGGCAGTGATCGTCAGAGATGAGAAGATCCTTGCCTCGTCGGGCAACCGAATCAGGCAGGGCTGCGATCCTACCCAGCATGCGGAGATCGTTGCCATTCGGCTGGCTTGCGCGCGCGCAGGCAGCAGTCATATCGACGGGGCCATTCTCTATACGACCGCCGAACCGTGCCCGATGTGTGCTGCCGCTGCAATCTGGGCGCGCATGGGCGGGATCGTTTCGGGCAGTACAATCGACGACATGGCGCAGTTCCGCGCCAAGTTAGGGAACTCGCAGTGGTCATGGCGAACCGTGGATCTGGCCGCTCGCACAGTTTTGGAGCAAGGACACCCCCGGCTGTTTCTTGTGGAAGGATTTCTCAGGGAAGAGTGCGTGCGGCTGTTCCATTCATAGGGAACGGCTGTTCAACCTTACTGACCTGCAATCAGTGCCTTTGACCCGCTGGCGGTGTCGCAGCCGTGGCGGTGCCGCGACCGTAAGGGAGCGGGCCCACCCGCACGCGTGTGAACGTACGACTTCGGCTGAAAATCGAAGAACCCGTGTCGGTGCCGCGAACGACAGTGAGCGGATCAAAGGATCCCAGCTCCGGTTTGAATATTTTGAATATAATGACCGAATCAGACGCCCAGGTTTTACCAGGAGGACACAGCTATGACGCCGATCAATCGAAGGAAGTTTCTCCAATACACCGCGATGCTGTCGACGGCAGCGGCGCTGCCGGGAAGACTGGCGGCGGCTGGAAACCCAAAAAAGGCAGTGCTGATCTCCATGCTGCCCAAAGAGCTCCCGTATCTGGACCGCTTCCGCATGGGACTGGACGCCGGATTTGAGGGGCTTGAGGCTCAGACGGTCACCGACCCCAAGATTGCCGACGAGATTCAGCAAGCGTCGGCAAAATCCGGGCTGCGCATCCATTCGGTCATGAACTCGGAGCACTGGAGATCGCCCCTGTCCAGCGACAACCCGGCCGAGGTTGATCGGAGCGTCAAAGGAATGGAAACTTCCTTGCGCAACGCCAAGCTGTGGGGCGCCGACGCCGTGCTTCTTGTTCCGGCGGTCGTCAATCCGAAGACGAGTTATCAGGATGCCTACACGCGATCGCAGAAGGTTATCCGCGAGCGCATCCTGCCGCTGGCTGCAGAGTTGAAGATTATCGTCGCCGTCGAAGAAGTCTGGAACAAGTTTCTGCTAAGCCCGATCGAGTTTGCGCGATACGTCGATGAATTTCGCTCGCCCTGGCTGCGCGCCTATTGTGATGTCGGCAACATGGTGTTTTACGGTTACCCCCAGGATTGGATACGCACGCTGGGCCCGCGCATCGTCCGAGTGCATCTAAAGGATTTCCTGCTTGACCGCCCCAATGGACGCTTTTACTGGAAGAATCTGGGCGAGGGCGAGATCGATTGGCCCGAGGTTCGCCGAGCGCTGAGCGACATCAATTACTCGGGGTATATGACCGTCGAGATCGACGGAGGCGACATCAACTACCTCAAGGATGTCGTCGCCCGGCTGGATCGTTTTCTGGCAGGACAGAAGCCGGTCGCGTAGGGTGGCAATTGATTCGTGGTGAGAATACAGGAAAGGTGACAGTAGGTGTGGGGTTAGAAAATTGGGGATTGGGGCAATCCCCAATTCTCAAATGAGCCTCTGCCTTCCCTAATCCGCGCTGGCTCGTCGCAGGGCCGCGCGGGCCAGCAGGCGTGTCGAATCCAGAATGGGCAGCGCAGAATCCTGCTGTGCGACCAGCAGCGGGATTTCCGTGCAGCCCAGAACGACTGCGTCGCAGCCTTCGTTGCGTAACTCGTCGATGACTCGCCCGAAGTAGGTTCGAGACTCGCCGGTAAATTGGCCATTGACCAGCTCGTTGAGAATAATCTCGTTGATGCGGCGACGATCCGGCGGCGCCGGAATACGATAGTCGATTCCCAGGACGGCCAGCCTGGCCGGATAAACCGGTCCCTCCATCAGGTAGCGAGTCCCCAATACGCCCAGGCATCCATAATTGAGAATAGCGGCGCGCGCGGCGACTTCCTCGGCGATGTGGAGCCAGGGAAGCGGCGAGCTCTTCAGGACTCTGTCGAAGGCGCGGTGGACCGTGTTGTCCGGACAGATCAGAAAATCGGCGCCGCAACGGACCAGCTTTTCAGCCGAGGAAAGCATCAGCGCCGCTACGGCGTCCCAGTCGTCCGTTTCGATATGCCGCATGTATTCGGCCAGCGGATGCGTGTGCATGCTGACCTCTGGATGGGAGTGCCGGCCGAACGCTTCGGCGCCTTCCAGGCAGATGGTCCGATAGCACAGCGCTGCGCCTTCGGCGCTGCAGGCGACGATTCCAATGTGCTTAGACACAAGTCAGGGGTCAGGAGTTAGGGGTTAGGGGTCAGCAAAACGTTATTTGGCCAGCTCCAGCACGATCACCGTATCGTAGTCGTCGGGACTACGCTGCGGAAGCTTTAAATGCAAACCGAATTCCTGCTGGACGAATTCCACCGGCGCATTTCCAACGAGCAGCCGCGCGCTTTGAACGCGTCGCTCGAGTGCCGGCAACGTGAGTACACTATCGGGCCAGTCCAGAATGTGAACGTAGACGGTGTTGCCTTTTTGCGTTGTGGCACCCCACTGGCGCGGCGCGACGGGGCCCTTGCGCGTGCCGTAGATGCTAGCGCCATTTGACTCGAGCCATTTCCCGATCTCGCGCAGGGGTGTCACAAACTCCGGCTGGATCTTACCGTTTGGCATCGGGCCGACGTTGAGCAGGAAATTGGCGCCGTAGCCTGCGGCGCGGGCCAGATAGTGAACCAGCTGCCGCGTGCTCTTGTACCGGCTGTCGGTGAGGTTAAACCCCCAGGCGCCATTGATCGTGTCGCAGGTTTCCAGCGGAAGACTGCCGACCTTGGAGTCCTTGTTGAACTCGGCCGTGCTTTGTCCCGGAAGATCCTTCTCAAACATCTGGAAGTCCTCGCCGGCCATGGGCAGGCGATGGTGGTTGGAACCAATCAAGGCGGCCGGCTGCAGGTCGTGGATCAACTTGTACGTCCGTTCCAGGCGCCAGTCGGCATCGGGCCTGTCCCACCATCCATCAAACCAGATTCCGCCGATCGGCCCGTAGTTGGTCAGCAACTCGGATAGCTGGGCGTCCATGTAGTCGAGGTAGGAAGGCCAGTCGCCGCGGTCCGCCCGTCCGGTGTCGCGCCCCGTACGGCCGCGCGGGTAGTAATCGGGGTGGCGCCAGTCCAGTTGGGAGTAATAAAAGAAGAGCTTGATTCCCTGGCGACGGCATTCTTCGGCCAGCAATTTCAGGACATCTTTGCGATACGGCGTGCGATCGACGATGTCCCAATCGGACACCTTCGAGTCGTACATGGCAAATCCGTCGTGGTGCTTGCTGGTGATGGTGATGTACTTCATTCCTGCGGCCTTGACGAGCGCCACCCATTCGGCCGCATCGAACTGCGTCGGATTGAATTGGTCGGGAAGTTTGTCGTAGGCGGCCAGCGAGATGCGGCGATTGTTGAGGACCCACTCGCCGTCGCCCAGCACGCTGTAGACGCCCCAATGGACGAACAGTCCGAAACGGGCGTCCTCAAACCAGCGCCGCGCCTCCAGATTTGCAGCCGCAGGCTGGTAGGACGACTGGCCGAGCGTTGCCGCCAGCAAGGCCGCAAGACACACGACCGCAATCAGCAAGCGCCGTCGTAACATGCGATTGTCCATAAGAGCAGGGGTTAGGGGCTAAGGGTTAGGGAAGTGCGAATTGTGAACTGGATCGCGATCCGCAATCGTCTATGAATCCGCAATTCCCTAGCCCCTAACCCCTAGCCCCTAACCCCTGATCCTCTACTTCTTGGGAGGAACGACTGCGTCTTTCAGCGCTTTGGAGCAGCGGAATTTGCAGACGGTCTTGGCCGAAATCTTGATCGGTTCTCCGGTGGCCGGATTGCGGCCCATGCGCGCCTTGCGGTTGGCCTTGACCAGAATTCCAAAGCCGGGCAGTACGAATTTTCCAACCTTCTTGGCTTGGCCGACGGCCAGTTCATGGAGGCTGTCCAGAAAGGCGCTGGCTTGTTTCTTGGTCACTCCGTTGGTCTCCGCCAAGGAGGCGACGGTCTGGGACTTGGTGAGCGGTTTTGCGGATGCCATCGATTGTTTCTCCAAAAAAGAAAGGTTAACTTCCGCGCAGAAATATACAGAGTTTCCGTCAAGCTGTAAAGCAGGGATCAGGGGTCAGGGGTCAGGGGTCAGGGAATCGCAGATTGAAAATCGATTTGCAATCCGAAATTCCCTGAAGCCTGACCCCTGAATCCTGACCCCTGCTACTTCCCACTTTCCAGCCGTTTGAAATTCGCCACGTATTCGTCGACATTGGCGGCCGTGACGATATCGACTCCCGAGTCGATGATTTTTTGAGGCGGCATTTTCCCCGCCTTGATGTCGGCCAGCAACTTGACTGACTCGCTGCCCCAGCCGAAATACTTCTGTCCGATCAGGACCTGTGCTTTGCCTGCTTTGAGAATGTCGGGCGCAGGCGGGATCGGATCGAAACAAAACACTTTGGTGCGGGCTGGATCGATCGGGTCCAGAGCATTGCGAGTAAAAACGGGCCAGCCTCCTGTTGCGATCCACGCATCCAACGCGCCGTACTTGTTGGTGGCCGACGCGATCAGTTCGGCGCAGCGAATTGTGTCCTCCTTAATGTCGAAGACTTCCACGACCTGGATGCCCGGGTTCTGCTTGAGGACATCCTGCACGCCGTCCAGCCGGCGCTGCAGGTTGTAGGCGCCGATGCTCGTGATAATGGCGACGCGGCCGGAGGTCCCCATGATCTTGAGGCCCTCGCGCGCCAGTGTCTGCCCGGCCTTGAAGTCATCGACGCCCCAGTAGGCCAAACGCTTCGAACGCGGCGCATCGGCGTCCCACGTGACCACGGGGATTCCAGCATCGATGGCTTTGTTGATCGTGTCGGTCATGAAATCGCCGTTGATGCAGGATATGGCGATGCCGTCGACCTTTTGCGTGATGAAGGACTCGAGCAGCTCCTTCTGCTTGAGCTGGTCGGCTGTCTCGGGCGCCCGCCAGATGATTTCGACGTTGCCCAGTTCCTGCGCCGCGCGTTCGGCCCCGATCTTGGCGTAGCTGAAGACCGGAATGTCGAGCGCTTTGGGAATAATCGCGAATCGATATTTGACCGGCCCAGTCGCTCGTTCGGCCGATCCGCAGGCGGTCAAAATCAGCGCCAGGCTCAGTAGTGCGATACACGGGATCAGTTTTCGCATGCACTCTCCAATCAGTCGCGACTAGTTTATTCGCAAAGTGGCTATGGGGTCTATTTTTTCGCGATCAACTGGTCCATGACCACGATAATTACCACGACCAGGCCAACGATTAACCGATCGTAGAAGGTCGCTCCGGAGATCTGGGGCAGGGCATTGCGCAGCACGCCGAAGATCAGAGTTCCAAGGACGGCGCCCGCCACCGAGCCGCGTCCGCCCGACAAACTGGCGCCACCCACGACGGCCGATGCGATGATGTCCAGCTCGTAACCGGTCGCCAGGTCGGCTTTGGCCTGGCCCTGTACGACGACCAGGATGACCCCGGAAATTGACGCCAGCAGTCCGGCCAGCGCGTAGACCCACATCTTGACGCGACCGACGCGGATGCCCGAAAACAGCGCTGCCGTTTCATTTCCGCCCAGCGCAAAGACGGCACGGCCGAACTGGAAGTTAGTCATCAGGATCTGAAAGAGCGCAGCCAGTACGATCATCGCAATCGGCGCGAACCAGTCCATGGGAATTCCCAGGGGCCGCCATCCGACCGGAACCGCGCTGGACAGATCGAGGTAGCGTCCTTCCGTCAAAATGAATGCAATGCCGCGAGTGATTCCCATGACACCCAGCGTGGCGATAAACGGTGGAAGCCGTGCGGCGACGACCAACGCAGCGCTGACCAGTCCCGACAACAATCCGACCGACAGTCCGGCCACGATACTGGCTGTCAGCGAATAACCCGAATCGATGAACAACCGGCCCGTGACCACC
Organism: Acidobacteriota bacterium; assembly: GCA_051001345.1. GTDB lineage: Bacteria > Acidobacteriota > UBA6911 > JACQSX01 > JBPCNK01 > JBPCNK01. The sequence goes on from JBPCNK010000129.1 coordinate 13,418, forward strand.
CCCGAAAGGGCGATGATGGCGCCGGGAGCCAGATCGACGCCGCCGGCAATAATCACCATGGCAGCCCCGATGGCGGCGATGCCGTAAATCGAGGAATACTTCAAAATCAGCAGCCCGTTACTCCAATTCAGAAACGGGTGGCTGCGGTCGGTCCCGGGCCATAGATACCAGGTAAAGAAAGCCACCTCGAGCAGCAGGATCAGGAGCGTGCTGAATTCCCGGATGCGCCAGAGCTGCTTCATGAAACGGGCCGCCCAGTCTGGGTACCACCGACGGCAAGGCGCAGGATGGTCTCTTCGCTGGCGTCGCAGGCGGCGACTTCGCCCTGAAAACGGCCTTCGCGCAGAACGAGAATTCGGTGCGCAAGGGCCAGCATCTCGGGCAACTCGCTGGATACCAGCAGACAGCCCATTCCGCGCGCGGCCTGCTGGCGGACGATCTCGTGGATTTCGTACTTGGCGCCGACATCGACTCCCTTGGTCGGCTCGTCGAGCAGCAACAGCCGCGGCTCGGTCGAGAGCCACTTGGCCAGCACGACCTTCTGCTGATTGCCACCGCTGAGGCTGGCCGGCTCGGCGTCGATTCCGGCTGCTTTGATGTGCCAGGCCCGCAACATCTCTCCGCTGCAATTACTCTCGTCGCGGCGATGGATCATCCAAGCGCCGCGGGCGTTTTGACGCGGCAGCATCAGGTTGTCCCGCAGCACCAAGTTGAAAAAGAGCCCCTGATGGTGGCGTTCTTCGGGTGCCAGCGCCAACCCGGCGCGGACCGCCTGGACCGGCGAACGAAACTGGACGGCCTTGCCATTGAGGTGGATGAATCCGCTGTCGGGGTGATGCAATCCGAAGAGCGTTTCGATCAGAGCGGAGCGGCCCGATCCGATCAATCCGAACAGGCCGACAATTTCTCCGGCGCCGACGGAAAGCGAAATATCTTCAAACCACGGTCGGCGCGTTAAATTGGTGATCTGCAGAAACGGCGCGCCATCCTGGCTTGGAGGCGGGTCGGTATTGCGCGATTCCAGCTCGCGACCGACCATGGAGCTGACGATGCTGTGCTGGTTGGTCTCGCCGCGCGCAAAGGTGCCCACGTAGCTGCCGTCCCGCAGGACCGTGATCTGTTCGCATAGACGAAACACTTCCTCGAGCTTATGGGACACATAAATGAGCGTGACACCTTCGCTGCGCAATTTTTCAAGGATGGCAAACAGGTCGGCCGTTTCGGCGGCCGTCAAACAGGTAGTGGGTTCATCGAGAATCAGCAGCCGGCAATCAAAAGCCAGCGCCCGGGCTATCTGCAAGAGCTGCTGATGAGCCGTGCTTAAAGAAGCGACCTCATGGTCCGGGGAAACAGCAAGGTGTAGTTCTGCCAGAAGGCGCGTTGTTCGATCGCGCATTTCGGCCTTGCGCAGGCGGCCGCCCGGGCCGGTCCGTTCGCGGCCGGCGAAGATGTTCTCGGTGACTGTCAGGTTCGGGAACAGCATCATTTCCTGGTAGACCATCCCGATTCCGCAATCGAGCGCGTCGCGCGGGGTATCCAGGTCGAGAGGCCGCCCTTTCCAAACCAAGTCGCCGTGGTCCGGTCGGGTGATCCCCGCAAGGATTTTCATCAGGGTGGACTTGCCGGCGCCATTTTCGCCCACCAGCGCGTGCGCTGTACCCTCCCCAACGGAGAACGAAACGTTCTGCAATGCGCGAACGGCGCCGAAGGATTTGGAGATGTTTTCGAAGGCGAGTTCTGACACTAGTGGACTGCACCATCTGAATTGATACCAACAACATTGATCCTAGTGACGCTCTGCGGTGCAGTGAAAA
>JBPCNK010000130.1:0-12220 GCA_051001345.1 Acidobacteriota bacterium
GCTCTGTTGTCGCGGCCACTGGCCACTGGTCACTTGCACGCTGATCGCGCTCGCGAATTAAAGCCGCTTCGGTACAGGTGGCACAATGCCAGAGCCAGCGCGTCGGCCGCATCGTGCGGCTTGGGCACGCAGTCCAGTTTCAGCAGCCGCTGCACCATCCCCTGCATCTGGATCTTTTCGGCGCGGCCGTATCCGACAATCCCTTTTTTGACTTCCAGCGGCGAGTACTCAAATACCGGCAGATCATGCTGCGAGGCGACCAGGAGAATCACTCCGCGGGTTTGTGCCAGCTTCAGAGCGCTCTTGACGTTGACGGCGTAAAAGAGTTCTTCGACAGCGACGCCGTCGACCTGGCAGTAGCGAATGACCTCGCAAAGCTGCTCGTGCAGATTCCGCAGCGCGGCCGGATAGGACGCGCCGCGGGGTTGGCGAATGGCCCCGAACGTGACGCAGCGGAAGGCGCCGTCGGTCATTTCTACAATGCCATAGCCGGTAGTCGCGGTCCCCGGGTCGACTCCCAGCACTTTCATCGGGACTCGGTCCTTATTGGATGAGTAATCCAGCGTACCCGACAACCGAGGAGTAGTCGCCGGTGACATCGCCGGAATTCGCGTACCGGACCAGGCGCGCCGACGTGGCGCCCAAGCGCCGGCAGGCATGCATGACCGCGATGGTCGGAGCGTAGCCGCACATCGAAATGCCATAGTCGCGGACGGCCGCATAGAGCCCTTCTTCATCCAGCCGCTCGATCTCCCGGATGGCCATGCTGTCTTTGCGACGAGCCGCGTCGGCCGGTTCATAATGCGTCATGTCGGAGCTTGCAATCAGCAGGACAGGGTGTTGGCTGGCGCGAATAACGCTGGCCAGCGCAGCGCCGACTTCGCGCAGCAGGACCAGGTTGTTTGTTCCTATGTCGATGGGCACGAAGCGCACATCGGGCCGGAGATATTGAATGAAGGGGAGCTGCACCTCCAGGGAATGTTCCTGCTGGTGAGCGATGGCGTCCTCTTCAAAGAGCGTCGATTCTTCCTTGAGCGCTTCGGCCAGCTCGGTGTTGATGGGAACCGGGCCGAGCGGCGTGATCCACGACCCTGACGACATCACGGCGACGGCCGAGCCGTGACCGGTGTGGTTCGGGCACAAAATGATGACATCACGCGGCAACTCGACGCGCGAGTAGACAGTGGCTGCAACGTGGCCGCTGTAAACGTAGCCCGCGTGCGGCGCGACCAGGCCGAAGGCGGGCTCTTTCACTTCTTCGACCAGGTGTTTTCGACAAAAGGAGCGCAGCGCTAGCGGATCGGAGGGATAAAAACGTCCCGCGACTGCCGGCTGACGGTCCATGCGGCTCCTGTTTGAGGATTGATTGACTTCAGCCGTTATCTTATCATGGCCCTACTTGCGTCGGGGCGAGGCGCGCATTTCTCGAAACACCTCAGGCCGGACCAGGGGGCACCTCCACATGCAGTGGTTCTTGTGGCTCCAACTCGGAGTGGCGTCTGGCGACTCGGCCATCCGGTATTCGCGTAACTCGATCTACTGGGGACTGGCCTCCACGGCAGTGTACCTGCTGGTTCTGCTGCTGCTCCTCTTTTCAGGGTTTTCCGGCGGCCTGCAGGCCAGGCTGGAGGCCCGCATCGGTCGGCGCTGGCTGGAGCGAATTCTGTTTTTTTTCGTGTTCACGCTGGTCACGACGGTGTTGACGCTGCCGCTCGATTACTACCTGGGTTTCCGGCGCGAGCATCTGTACGGGCTTTCCCGGGAAAGCCTGGCCGGATGGTGGCAGGATTCTTTGAAGGAATTGGTACTGTCTCTGGTAGCCGGCAGCCTGTTTATTTCCCTCCTGTACCCGCTGCTGCGCAAGTTGCCGCGCACGTGGTGGATCGGCGCCAGCGCAGTTGGAATCGCGTTTCTGATTGTGCTCCTGCTCATTGCGCCGGTCTACATCGATCCCTGGTTCAACCGCTTTAAGCCTGTCCAGGATCCTGCGATTCGCGATCCGATTCTGCAGATGGCTCACCGCAACGGAATCGACGTGGACCGGATCTATCAGGTCGACTCGAGCCGCCGAACCGAAAAGGTCAATGCGTACGTCGCGGGCCTGTTTAACACCAAGCGGATCGTCCTGGGAGACACATTGCTGGCTCGATTTACACCCGAAGAAACCACGTTCGTGATGGGGCACGAGATGGGCCATTACGTGCTGGGTCACACGATAAAGTTTGTCCTGGGCGGATCGGCAATGATCGTGATCCTCTTCCTGATGACTTTCTGGCTTTCCAGGGTTCTCGTCGATCGGTTCGCTCCGCGCTGGGGATTCTGGAAAGTGTCCAATATCGCCAGCCTTCCCTTGCTGCTGTTTCTCCTCACGCTCCTGGCAACGCTGGCCATGCCGGGTTTCAATTCCTTTTCACGCAGGATGGAAGCCGAGGCGGACCGTTTCGGCCTTCAGCAAATCCAAGACAAGGAGGTCGCCATCAGGGCCTTTGAGAAGCTGGGAGATCAGAACCTGGCGGAACGTTATCCGCCGAGACTGATCGAAATCCTGTTTTACAGCCATCCGGCGCTGGGGCGAAGAATCGAAAATGCGAAAAACTCGCAGTAGTGCGCGCGTTGCGGTCCTGTTTCTAATAGGCCTGGTATTCCCGCTCGTTTTGGCGGGATGCCAAGCCCAGGACTCGAAAGAAAAGAGCGTCTCGACTCCGGCGGCCGCTGAAAAACCGGCGAGGTTGCCATCCGATCGGGTTGTGGCCGTCATCGTGACCGATAAGGGAAGAATCGTCCTGGAGTTTCTCACCCAGGACGCGCCTAAAGCGGTCGAAAACTTCCGGACGCTGGCCGAGGACGGATTCTACGATCGCACGACTTTCCATCGGATCAAAGCCGGCCAGTTCATTCAGGGCGGCGACCCGCTCAGCCGCGACACCAATCCGTGGAATGATGGCCAGGGAAACTCCGGCAAGTTCCTGAAGGCGGAGTACTCTAAACACAAGTTCACGCGCGGAAGTGTGGCGATGACGCGGCTGGCCGACGCGCCCGACTCCTCCAGTTGTCAGTTCTTCATCACGCTGGTGCGTGGCCCACAGATGGATGGAGAGTACACGGCGTTTGCCCGTGTCGTTGAGGGAATCGAGATCGCCGAAGCGATCTCCAAGGTACGGACCAACAGCGATCCGCGCGCGGAGGACCGGCCGGCGGCGCCGCAGAAGATCAAGTCGATTTCCATCGAGCCAAAATCAGTCGCCAGTCGCTAGTCGCCAGTCGCCAGCGAGTCGGCAGTTGGCAGCGGACAGTTGGCGGTGCCGCGCGCGTAAGCGAGCGGCCCCGCTCCGCCACCTTGAACTTACATGTCGTGTGAATGGGAGCAACCAACGACACTGCCGGTTGCATTCCTACGCCGATGTTGCTGACATGACCGCTCACGGCCACATGCACGTGCACGAGCACGTCAACGAGCACGATCGCGTCCCTGACCCCTGACCCCTGAAGCCTGACCCCTATTTAGAATTTCAGTTCGATTCGCAGGATATGGCCCGCCGTGTTGCCCGCGTTTTCGACTCTGTGAATCACCGCATCGCTCCAGGCGAAGGTGCCGGCTTTGCGATGACGGACTTCGGGCTGGCCGCCATCCTTGGTCACCTTGGCATCCCAATCCGAAAAATAGACGCTCATGCCATGCGGATGCCGGTGCCGCGGTTCTACCTTTCCCGGTGGAAGGTGGACGTCCAGCACACGCACAAATTTGTTCTCGAAGGCCACCTTGTGCGTGTCGCCGGCAACCCGAATGGGGTCCAACGGATCTGCCGCCGATTGCGAGAGGACCAACAGGGCCGCGGCCATCGTGGCCGCCGCCAGTGCAACTAGAAACAGGATTTTACTTTTCACGTTTCCTCCTGGATTGACAACGGGTGGGAATGTTCGAATTTCAGCAAGATTCTTGAGTGCGCCGTCTATCGAATGGCCCGCCCCTTTGCAGAATCATTTACAAAAAAGCAAAAAAGCTAGTCACGAATTACACGAATGATACGAATTACACGAAAAAAGCTTTGCAGTTCAGGCTGTTTGGCTGAGAACCGGGATACCGTCTGAATCAGTGTTCGTGATAATTCGTGGAATTCGTGACTAGATTTTTCATTTTGTCAATAATCCGGGCTTACGGTTGCGGCACCGCCATCAACGCACCAGGGTCACGCTCCTTAACGCCGACTGCCTACTGCCGGCTGCCTACTGCTCGCTGGCGACCGGCGACCGGCGACTGGCGACTGAATCATTTCGGCGCATTCACCGGGCCGCGAACGGCGCGGATACGATGGTTGAGACGATCGGTGATGAAAAGGTTCCCGGCTGCATCGAAGGCCAAACGAACGGCGTCCACAGTGGCGTCAAAGGCCGGAACGTTGTCTCCGGAAAAACCGTACTCTCCGGTGCCGGCCACCGTGCTGATCGTCTGTGTGGCGGCGTCGACGCGGCGAACCGTGTAATAGTCGGCGATGAAAAGGTTTCCGGCGGAGTCCAGCGCCACCGCGTTGGGATAGACCAGCGAGGCCTGCCGAGCAGCGCCGCCATCGCCGCTATTCTCGCTGCGGCCCGTGCCGGCAACAGTCGTGATGACTTTGGATACTGCGTCGATGCGACGGATGACATAGGCGGCCAGATCTGCAACGAAAAGATTCCCGGCTGAATCGACGGCGATGTCGTTGGGAGTGATAAAGGAGGCTGCAACCGCCTGTCCGTTGTCACCCGCGTATGCCGACTGTCCGTTTCCAGCATAGGTAGTGATGATGCCTGAAGTGTCCACGCGGCGGATTTTACGGTTCTGCTGATCGGCAATGTAAATGTTTCCGGCGGAATCGACTGCGATGCCGTTGGGATAGGCCAGACTCGCCGCCGTCGCCAGGCCGTTGTCGCCGGAGTTGCCTTGATCGCCGTTTCCGGCCACCGTCGTAATCACGTTGGTATTCGCATCGACTTTGCGAATGCGATGATTGGCGTTGTCGGCAATATAGACATTGCCGTTGCGATCGACGGCAAGACCGGTGGGCTGAGTGAACCCCGCGGCCAAAGCCGGACCCCCATCGCCTCTCGGGCCGGCCTCACCGGTCCCGGCAAACGCTGTGATCACCCCAGTGGCCAAGTCGACCTTGCGGACGCGGTTGCTCGCTTCCTCAACAACGTAAAGCCTGTTTCCGCTCACAGCGATTCCGTAGGGGAAGTTCAGCGCAGCAACCGTGGCCGGACCGCCGTCACCTACCGATCCGGGCGGTCCGGTACCCACGCGCGTCGTAATGAAGTTGGTCACCGCAGCGATCCTGCGAACGCGCGAGTTGTCCCGATCCACAAAAAAGATATTTCCGGCCGCGTCAGCTACGACCCCGACCGGCGACCGAAGCAGCGCATTCCTGGCGGGGCCCGCCTCCAATGTCCGCTCCCCGCGCGGCACGACAATCACAGCAGCCCAATCTCTTTGCTCTTCAGCTCGAATCAGCATGTGCTCTCTCAGGACGTATAACATCAATCATGCGAGTTGCCCCCACGCACGCTTTTTGCGGGATAATAGCTCTCCAAGCAAGGAGGTCTCATGTTAATGATCGGTGAAACCTTGTTATCTCAGCCAAATTCTCGATCGCGGTTCCTAACTGCCGGCCCGCGACCTTCCGGTCGCGGCACTGTTGGCGCTCCGTTTCTGCCGGCCCGCTCCCTTCCGGTCGCGGCTCTGTTGGCGCTCCGTAGTCGCCGGCCCGCGACCTTCCTGAAACTCGCTCTGGTTGTCTGTCTGGTTGTCTCATCGGCAATGGCCTCCGACAACGGGCGCCGAGTGCCTACGGTGGATGATCTCTTGAAGGTCAAATCTGTCGGTGGAGCCCAAATCTCGCCCGATGGCAAGTGGGTCGCCTATGGCGTTTCCCAAAGCGATTTCAAGCAGGATGCGTTTGTCAGCCAAATCTGGTTGGTCGACACGGCAACCGGCAAAAACTATCAGCTCACGCGCGGTGAAAAATCTGCTTCCAATCCTCGCTGGTCGCCCGACGGCGAATGGCTCGCCTTTACCAGCGGTCGTGTCGGAGACAAAGACCAGATCTTCCTCGTCCGGGCCGACGGAGGCGAGGCGCTTCAACTGACCAAGTCGGAAACAGGCGTGGGCAACTACGAGTGGTCTGCCGACAGCAAGAAGATCGCGTATACGACGGCCGAAGCGATCCCTCAGGCGCTCAAAGATCGCAAGGAGCAACTCGGCGACTTCGAAGTCGTACGCAAGGAATACAAGCACAGCCACCTCTGGACCCTCGACCTGGCTGACGCCCTCGAGGAGCCGGTCGCCGGCAAGCAACATACCAAGGGCAAGGATTTCAGCGTTGGGGGATTCTCCTGGTCACCGGACGGGTCGCGGATCGCTTTCAGCGCCACGCTCAATCCTGACCTGATCCGCGGCGACACCTCCGATATTTTTCTTTTGACGCTGGCCGACAACTCGGTGCGAAAGATTGTGTCGCTCAAGGGGCCCGACGGCAATCCGAAGTGGTCTCCGGATGGCAAGCAGATCGTGTTTTCCACCGCCATGGGCAACGACCGTTATTTTGCCAACAACGATGAGTTGGCGATCATTCCCGCGGACGGAGGTACACCGCGCAGCATCACCGACAATTTCGACGAGAACCCCGGCCTGATGCAATGGAATACGGATGGGATTTATTTCTCCGCTCTGCAGAAAACGGCTTCGCACTTGTTTCGCATTGATCCGGAGAGGCTGCAGGTCACTCGCGTTTCTGGCCCGGATGACTTGATGGCGGGATCTTTTTCGCTGACGCGCGACGGCCGACGGATGGCTTTTACAGCCGCCTCCTCCACCGCGCTCAGTGAGGTATTCATTTCCGATGTCGGCGGCTTTGCGCCTCGCGGGCTGACCCGGATGACCGAGCAGGCCAAGGCTTTTGTGCTGGGCACACGCGAGGTCATCTCCTGGAAGAGTCAGGACGGCGCGACCATTGAAGGTGTGTTGATCAAGCCAGCCGATTTTGATCCCGGCAAAAAGTATCCGTTGCTTTGCATCATCCACGGCGGTCCCACCGGCATCGACCGCCCCGCGCTGCTGGGCCCCGATACGCGGTACTATCCTTCCGACATCTGGGTTGCGCGCGGCGCGCTGATACTGAAGGTGAACTACCGCGGCAGCGCCGGCTACGGAGAAAAATTCCAAAAGCTGAACATGCGCAACCTCGGCGTGGGAGACGCCTGGGATGTTGTATCCGGCGTCGATTACCTGATTGGCAAAGGCTGGGTCGATCCGGCCAAAGTCGGCTGCATGGGCTGGAGCCAGGGAGGTTATATCTCTGCGTTCCTGACTGCGTCGAGCAATCGCTTTGCGGCGATTTCAGTCGGAGCGGGGATCTCCAATTGGGCGACGTACTACTACAACACCGACATCACGCCTTTCACGATCAACTACCTGGGCGGCGATCCGGTCGAGGATCCCGAGATTTACAACAAGACTTCGCCGATGTCCTACATCAAGAACGCGCGCACGCCCACGTTGATTCAACACGGAGAGTTTGACCGGCGCGCCCCCATTGCCAACGCCTACGAACTTCGTCAGGGACTGGAAGACCGCGGCGTACGAGTAGAAATGATCGTGTACAAGAGTTTTCCTCACGGCATCACCAAGCCCAAGGCTATGCGCGCCGCCATGCAACACAACCTGGCCTGGTTCAACCACTACATTTGGGGCGATCCGCTGCCCGACTTTGCCAACCCCGACTTGCCAAAGAAGGAAAAAGAAACGCCGCAAAGCCCCTGAAGAGCAGTCGCCAGTCGCCAGGGTCAGTGATCGATAGCAGGAGTGGCGCCGGCCGCCCTGGCCGGTAGAGGGCAACCTCAACTTCCTTACTGCCCGTGGAGGAATCGAGCGATCGCTCCGGCGGCCTTTGTGGCCACTTTCGTGTCCGTGGGGAAATAGTGGGTGCCGCTGGGCAGCAGCACCAGTTGCGCGCCGGGGATGATCGACGCCAGGAGTCGTCCCTCCTCGGCACTGACGGCCAAATCGTCCCGGCAGTGGATGACAAGAGTTGGGATCCTGATCTGCCGGTACAGATCCCGTCCGTCACCCCTCCTGTGGCATGACTCGTAGTAGCGGGCCGCTGTCTCGGGATCGGCGGAGACGCGCTGCAGCTCGTTGAAGTGAGCGATCAATCCTGGGTCGGCATCGCTGCGAAAGAATTGGCTGGTGAAGACCTGACGGAATGCGGGCGTGTCGCGGCCCCAGCCCTTGCGGATCAGTGTCACGAGCGCTTGGTCTTCCTCGGCGTCGTATCCCGGCCGCGCTTGGGCTCCGCGGCAGTATGATCCGTAGAAGATGAGGTGCGTGATGCGTTCGGTGTGTTCAATGGCGTACGTCGCCGCGGTCCATCCGCCCTCGGATATCCCCAGCAAGACCGCCTTGTCTGCGCCGACGGCGGTGAGCACGGCCGCGAGATCGAGCTGCCGCGTCTCTTCGGTGAAGTCGCCGGTGTAAGGATCGGATAGACCCATTCCCCGGCCGTCGTAGCGAACGACGGTGTGCCCTTCGGCAAGGTGCTCCCAAAAGCGCCTCAGATCGGGCCACTCCCATTCCATTTCAAGATGCGTGAAATGGCCCAGCACGCGAACGATCAACGGGCCAGTTCCGATGGCGGAATAGGCGAGACAAACGCTGTCCGAGGTGGTGCAGAACCTTATCTCTTGCTCGCGAGCCGCCGGCGCATCGATCCGCGGAGGATCGTCGGAACCCGCCTGCTCCACAGTGGCCGGAACCTCGCCTCCGGAGAGGGCACGCCGGAGTGCATGCGCCACATCTTTCCCGCTTTGCAAGCGGGCTCCGGGTTCCTTCTCCAGGCACCGCTCGACGACCGCGGCCAGTCCGCTTGGAAGCCCCCTCCGCGCATCGGAAAGCGGCCTGTGACGGCCGCTCAAGATCGCGCCGATCACGGCGCCGGGAGCCTCTCCCTTGAATGGGAGCTGGCCCGTCAGGAGCTCATACGCAAGGACTCCGAAGGAAAAGATATCGGAAGTGGGTCCCACCTCGTCCCCGCTTGCCTGCTCGGGGGACATGTAGGCGATCGTTCCGACAGCCCCCGCCGTTCGAGTCACGTCTAGATCGAGCTCACGACACTTTGCCACCCCAAAGTCTGCGCGCTTTATGCGGCCTTCGTCGCTAACCAACACGTTCGCCGGCTTCACGTCGCGATGGACGATCCCATGATCGTGAGCCGCGCCCAGGGCTTCGGCAACCGGTAACGCGACTCGGAGGAACTCCGCCGTCGAAAGCGGGCGCTGCAACGACGGGTCGCTCAGCGCGCCTCCACCGACCCACTCGAGAACAAGGAAAGGCATGCCATCGGCGTCACCGATGTCATGGATTGTGAGGATGTTGGGATGGTTCAGAGCGGCCAGTGCTCGGGCCTCGCGCCGAAGCCGGTCGCCATGCTCCGAGTTGAACTTGGGGGCGTGCAAGATAAACTTCAGCGCGACATCGCGGTAAAGCTTTGTGTCGTGAGCTCGGTACACGACGCCCATCCCGCCTTCGCCGACCCTCTCGATGACGCGGTAGTGCCGGAACAGGTCGCCGACGTTGATGAGCATTGACTGCTTCCCTTCGATCATCGCCGTCTATACAAGTTTCTTAGCACTAATGATGCGGATCACGTCTTCGTGTTCTGTGTACGATACCACGAGCAATATTCCACGATGTGACAAGCCCACGTCGACAAAGCGGCCTCCAACTCAGAATGGTCCGGATCGGCGATGGTGACTGACAGCGGATCACGGAACACTGAACTCGCTTCGTCAAACGAGACTCCATGGTCTCGGAGATTAAGAGTCGCCTTGTGAGGATCCCATTCGAATCGGAGTGCCATGCCACGCTCTATCTCGGAAGGCGTTGGAGCGGAGGCCTAACTTGGCACGACACCGACCACTATGGCTTCCTACCAACCCGGACTTGGGCGGGGCGGACCAGCTTGCCGTTCAAGATAAAACCTGTCGTCAGAACCTCCAGGACCGTGTTGTCCTGGGCCTCTGTCTGGACGGATTCGACAGACAGCGCCTCGCTTGTCGCCGGATCAAACGGCTGGCCGATTGGACGAATCGGTTCGAACCCCTGAGCGGCGAGCTTCTTCAGAAAAAGCTCGACGGTCAACTCCAGGCCCCTTCGCAAGGCCGACGGGTCGGAGTGGGACGCAAGCGCCTTTTCCAAGTTGTCGAGAATTTCCAGAAACTCGCCGACGGTGCGCGCGCGGTCGGCTTCGACGCGCCGTTCGATTTCCTGCTGCATGCGCGCCCGAAACGCGGCATTTTCGACGTCTAGTTGCGCCACTTTTTCCTTGAGGGTTTCTTCGGCGCGCTCGGTCCGGGCTTTGAGCTCCTCGACAAACGAAGGATACTTTTTCTCCAGCACCTTCGCCTGTTCGATGGCCGCTTCGTCGCGCACCCAGAAGCGGCGATCGACAACCTGTACGGCGGGACCTTTAGGCTCGGCGCTCATGCCACTGGGCGTCCCAAGAGCCGGGCGATGCGCTGCTGCATGGGCGGGTGCGTGCTGAACAGGCCGAGCAGTCCGCCGCCCGTGAAGGGATTGACGATGAACATGTGGGCGGTTTGCGCCGAGGCGCCCAGGGGGATCCGCTTGGAGTAGCTCTCCAGCTTCTGCAGCGCGCTGGCCAAGCCGTGTGGATTGCCTGCCATGGCCGCGCCGGTGGCGTCGGCCTGGAACTCGCGCGAGCGCGAGATCGCCATCTGAATGAGCAGCGCGGCAATCGGCGCAACGACGGCCGCCACCAGCACGCCCGCGCCCCCGCCCCGGTCGTCGTCGCGCGATCCGCCGAACATCATCGAGAAGCGGGCCATATTGGCCACCCACATGATCGCGCCGGCCAGCGTGGCAGCCACCGAGCTGATCAGAATGTCGCGGTTCTTTACGTGGGCCAACTCGTGTGCGATGACGCCTTCCAACTCCGGACGGCTAAGCAGTTGCAGGGTCCCTTCCGTAACGGCCACGGCCGCATGCTGCGGATCGCGGCCGGTTGCAAACGCGTTGGGCGAATCCGAAGGGATCACGTACAGCCGCGGCATTGGCAGTCCTCCGCGCTGGCACAGGTTCTCGGTGATCCGATAGAGCTCGGGCGACTGGTCGCGCGTGACAGGTTTGGCGCGGTAGGCGGCCAGAGCGATCTTGTCGGAGTAAAAGTATCCGACGAAGTTCATGACTCCGGCAAACAGCAGGGCCAGCGTCATGCCCTGCCGCCCGCCTACCATCTGGCCGATGAACAGGATCAAACCTGTCATCAGTCCGAGCAAAAGCGCTGTTTTCAATGAATTCGTAGTCATAGTTTCATTATATCCACTGCAGTTCTAACGAGTGTAACCTTCGCATTTCGCCACAATTCTCGATGCTGCCTTCGTTCTGCCGGCCCGCGACCTTCCGGTCGCGGCACTGTTGGCGCTGCGTGGCCGGCCCGGCGCTGCCCGCTGCCTACTGCCTACTCTGGTTGCGACTTGCCGCGCTGCGGCTCAGGCCTCGACACCGATCTTGATCTGCCGCGGTTTGGTGTCCTCCTTCTTTACAAGCTCGATGGTTAGGACCCCGTCCTTCATGCGGGCCTGGACATTTTCGGGATCGACGTTGGGTGGAAGCGTAAAGGAGCGCTGGAAAGCGCCATAGGAGCGCTCAATGCGCTGGTAGCGATCCTTGTTGGCTTCGTTCTGGAAGCGCCGCTCCCCTCGAATCGTCAGGACGCCGTCCTGCACCCGAATGTCGACGTCTTCTTTGTTGACTTCCGGGACTTCGGCTTTCAGCACCACCGAGTTTTCCGTCTCAAAAATGTCGACGACCGGCATCCAGCCGACCGTTCCCAGCTCTTCGCTACCGCCGACCTGTGAAATGCTGTCCTCAAACAAACGGTTCATCCGTTCGCGCAGCACATGCAGGTCTCGAAAAGGATCCCACCGTGTAATGCTCATAGAATTGACGTCCTCCGTTAAGTAAAGATTTCTAGGGAGCGGGCCCCGTCTTTCAGTGAGATCGCGCTGACCGCAAATGACGGCATGGACCCGCTTCCTTCGGTCGCGGCACTGAACATTCTCCCGCTTTCACAGAGCCGGCCTCAAAAGCTGACAGGCTGGAAGCCTGTCCCACCCCTGAAGCCCGACCCCTGAATCCTGACCCCCGACCCCTGAATCCCGACCCCTGACC
>JBPCNK010000131.1:0-4368 GCA_051001345.1 Acidobacteriota bacterium
CGCGGGTCATTGCGCATCTTAAAAACCGGACCATCCATTTCATTGAGATGCCGGATCTCCCAGAGCACGTCTTCGGCGCCGTCGATCATCGAGCGAAATTTCACCAGCGTAAATCGCCGGCCGTACAGACCACAGCGGGTCTGGCGGTACAGCGCCGGTCCTCGCGACGTGAGCCTGATTGCCAGTGCCGTTACAAGCAGCAGCGGCGACAACCCAACGACAAGCGTCAGCGCCAGGCCGAAATCGATGACTCGCTTGGCCATCAGCGCCCACTGGTGGTCCGGGGCGGTCGAAAACGTCAGCAGCGGATACCCTTCCAGGAAATCGAGCGAGATTTTGGCGATCGTCCGCGGGAAAAAATCGGCGACCAGCCGCGTTCGGATTCCAAACTCCTCGCACACCTTGCAGACCTGATCGAACTGTTCCAGATCGGCGCGCTGAATCCCCATGACGATGACTTCATCGACGACATTTTCCTCGATGATGCGCGGCAGATCGCCGACCGACCCCAGCGTGCCGCTATCACGGCTCGTGCCCGGGCCCGTGTCGATATAGCCCAGAACCTGGTAGCCCACTTCGCGATGTGTCTGCAGCTGATGCCCTATTTCATGCGCCCTTGGGCTGGCGCCGACGATCAGCACCTTGCGCATGACTTTTTCGTCGTTCATGCGCGTGTGCTTTTCCCAACCGAAGAACAACCGTACACCGGTCATTCCAAACAGCGCCAGCATCAAGAAAGACAGGAACAGCGGCCGGCTGACGTCCAGCTTGAAAAAAAAGATGAGCGCCGCGGCCAGCAGCGCCGCCAGAATTCCAAATCGAATGATCCGGCCGAGTTGCCGCCGCAAGTCAACGGCCAGAAGACTCACATAACGCTGCGTGACCAGCAGCAGAAAACCCCAGACGGGAAGCATCGCCAAAAAATAAAGGAAGTACTGTTGAAGCGGGAAGAGCTCGGGGTTGAAGTTGTCCTGCAGCGCCACGGGAGCAAATCGGGGATACAGCAGCCGTAAATAGAACGCAGCCGGCAGCGCCGCCGAAGCGGCGGCCAAGTCTGCCGCCAGGATCAATGCCCCGTAGACCTGCCGCTGCTGCTGCCACATAGACGACCTCGGATTATAACAGCAGCCGGGGAGATTGACAGGGCCATGCCTTCAGGCCGACAATCAGCCCAACCCACGGGAGGTCGACATGCAACAAATCAAATCGTTCGGCATTTTCCAGACGTCCAAGTTTGTGGCCATTCTGTATTTCATCATTATGGCCGTCATCGCAATAATTGCTGCGCCGTTTATTCTGTTAGCCGGAATGGCCACGGGCAACCAACCCGGCGCAGAGCTGGGTCTTGGCCTCGGCTTTCTGGTGGTGTTGCCTTTTCTCTACGCTATCGTCGCCTTTCTGGGGACGGCGCTGACCTGCTGGATCTACAACATGCTGGCCGGCCGTGTAGGCGGGATCGCCGTCGAGTTGGAACCGACAGCGCCGCGACTCAGCACCGGAACGCAATTTTAGAGGAGCGGGCATTGGGCAATCCGCAATTGCCTGAAGCCTGAAGCCTAGACCTTATGTTTCTTGGCGGCCACGATGATGTAGATCGCCTGCGGGACCACCAGCCAAAATCCGGATGTCGGTATGGCCACTCCGCCGAGCGTTGCCACACCCAGCATCTGCCAGCCCAGAAAGGCGGGCGGCCAGCGGCCCATTCGCCGTTCGATCCAGAAAAGCACCTGACCCAGAAGTGCCAGAACGAATCCGAAGAAAAAAAACCAGAAAGCAGTCAAACGAGCGGGGTCATTGCCGATGGCGTTTAGAACTCCATCGGCCACGATCTCACGAAGCGGCCCGCCATACTGGACGATTCCGAATACAAAGTGCACGCCTGCTGTTGCGACCAGAATTATGCCGCTCCATCCTTTCACTGTGGCCTCCTTGTAAGTCGATGACATGCACGATCACGTCCTGACCCCTGATTCCTGAAGCCTGACCCCTGATTCACCGCAGCAGACTTTCCAGCGCCGGTTCGAGTTCGGCAAATCGGAAGCGGTAACCGCTCAGCTCGGCCTTGCGCGGGAGAACACGCTGCCCGTCCAGGAGCAACTCGGACATCTCGCCGAGCGCCACGCGCAGAACGAAGGCCGGCACGCGAAACAGCGCCGGCCGTTGCAGGAGACGAGCAGCCACGCGCGTGAGTTCTTCATTGGTGCGAGGGTGAGGCGCTGTGGCATTGAGGGGTCCGGTTACAGTCGTACGTTCGAGCGCGTGGCGAATCAGCCCGACTTCGTCGTCGAGGTGAATCCAGGACATATATTGGCTCCCGGAAGCGACCGGCCCTCCGACAAAGAGTCGAATCGGCACGAGCATCTTGGGAAGCGCACCGCCTTTGACTGCCAGCACGAATCCGGTCCGAAGCAGGATCACCCGGGTACCCAGCCCTTCCGCCTTTCGGGCTTCATTTTCCCAGTCAATGCACACGTCTGCCAGAAACCCGCTGCCCCGATCGCTGGCCTCATCGAGAAGTTCGTCACCGCGATTTCCATAGAACCCTGTGGCCGAACCATTGACGAGCGTGGCCGGTTTTCGGCGACACTGCGCCAAGCCTGCGACCAGGTTTCGTGTTCCGGTAACCCGGCTGTCCCGGATCAGTTTTTTTCGCGCTGCAGTCCAGCGTCCGGCGGCGACCGATTCACCCGCCAGATGAACCACGGCGTCTGCGCCGTCAAGCGCTTCGGTTGGCGCCGGCGCAGAGGTCGCGTCCCAGGCGTGCGCTTCTGTTCCCGGCAGGGCGCTGCGAGCCGACTCCGCATTTCGCGCCAGCACCACGACGGTGTGACCGGCCGCAATCAGATCAGAGCAGAGCCGTCCACCGATCAACCCAGTTGCACCTGTGACGACAACTCGCATAGCCCCTCCTGATTGCGTGAGATCTTCTGACTATGTATTCTCTGTATGGATATCTGTCAATGGCTGGGATGTCCTCGTGTCACGGGTCAGGCTTCAGGGTGGTCAGGGGTCAGGGTCTAACGTGCTCGTGCACCAGCTCGTGGTCGTGGACGTGGTCGGCACTTCCATAGGTGACCTCAGTTGCGAAAAAAAGGCGCACAGCCCCGGATGGGTGAGAGTTTCATCCGGTGCGGTGGATCCCAGATTCATGCTATCAATTGCCCAAATCGTTGAATTTTGATCATCGTCCTTCGGGCAATTAGAGAATGGCCCACAACAATGTAGCGCGGATTAACACGGATTAAACGGATTACGCGGCTTGGTATGAGTGGAACTCATCAGCAATCAATCCGTGTTAATCCGATTAATCCGCGCCAACTGATCATGCGTTTAAGCCGCAAGCAGGATATCGCTTGCAAAAACCATTGGAACGACGTTCGTCGTGAATCATTCAAGTTGAGAAAGCGAGGAACCATGCGATCAATCACCACAGCTTTGCTGATCGGATTTGCGGCTTTTGGACAGGCCGCAAGCCAAACTACCGAGCCCACACTTGGGCGCCCCTTCGTTACTTTTCAGAAGTATTCGGCCGAACAGGACGCGCAGATCCTGAAACTCTTCGACGGATTGCGAGTCGCCGACGTTTCGGACGGAATGGACATGGCCGGCCTGCAAGACGTCGGCTTGATGAGTCCGGCCATCGAGCCGCTGTGGCGCGACACCGAGAATTTTGAGCACCGCATTACTGGCGTGGCAGTCACAGTGCGCTATGTTCCGACCAACCGCCGCGCCGCGCCGATGGCGACCGCCGAGTTCCAGAAATGGGAGGGAGAATGGTACCAAACTCTCTCCTCCGAACCCTTTGTCGAGTTCTTACGGTCGGGGTCTGTGGTGGTGATCGACGGCAGCGGCGACGGCGACACGGGATCGATTGGATCCAACAATTCGCTGCAGTGGAAGCTGCGCGGGTCGCGCGGGATCATTACAAGCGGCGGCGCGCGCGACACCGATGAGATCATCAAACAGAAGATCCCGCTGTACTACAAAGGCGTTGGCCGCGGCATCCGTCCGGGACGCAACGAAGTCGAATCGGTCAATCAACCGATTACCTGCGGCGGCGTACTCGTCCGGCCGGGCGATGTGATCGTTGCCGACGGCGACGGCGTCGTCGTGGTGCCGCGCGAGCGCGCCGAGGTGGTAGCGCGCGCCGCTAGAACGATCCTCGATGGGGACAAAGCAGGTCGACGCAGGCTCTATGAACGGTTGGGAATGCCGCTCGATAAAACTGTCAAGCCTTAGACTACGAAGGACGAGGTACGAGGTACGAAGGACGAGGTACGAGGTACGAAGGACGAGGTACGAGGTACGAAGGACGAGGTACGAGGTACGAAGGACGAGGTACGAGGGACGAGGTACGAGGGACGAGGT
>JBPCNK010000132.1:0-5519 GCA_051001345.1 Acidobacteriota bacterium
TTGCGGCTTCGTTGGACTCTTTGCTCGCACTCATCCATCCCACCGTAACCGAACTTGTGGGATTTGTCCAGCCTGTTGTTACAAAGCTCCGATTTCAGCGCGGGGGCAACCCGGTAAACAAATACAATCCATATTGGCTCGCGAGTTCGTTACCAATTTGTCCAATGCTGGAGGACGACTTCAGCTTAATGAAGTAAACGTTCGGTGTGTCCAGATTCGCCACAGGCGCACTCCACATCCTGCTTCCGTCCGTATAAAGTGCGGTCACAGCGAACGAGTATGGAATATCCGGATATTCTATCGTCAAGGACCCTGAAGCAAAGTTCGCTGGTAGCTCTGGAAAGAACTCAGTTACGTATTTCGCTACCTGTCTCAAGAAGGCAATTGCAACTGTTTTTTCTGCCACAATCGTCCCAGCGGCGTTGCGTAATACCAGCCGGCAATCTAGATCAGCCCCTTGACCGTTCGCTATCGCGATTCCTGTGTTTTCGGGAATCCCACTTTCCAAGGCAGATAGCCTCCGGAACACCGGTATAACCGCTTTGGAAACACGCGGTTGAGCGAGGATCGAAACTTGCGTCGGCGCTTCTTGAACGTTCGCACATGGCCGGCTAAGAATATGAACGGCTGCAGTGAATACGTTTACGGAGGAAAGCCAAACCCACCCTACCCTCAGACCAGCGGCGTCCTGAACCCGAATTGTCCGTGTTTCCATGGGCGCCAATTGTAAAGTAACGCTTGGAAAGATGACGCCCCCGGTAGAACCATACGAGAACACGGCCACTTCAGTGGAAATCACGCCTGGGTTTGACACAATGACTAAACTTTCATAACACAACGATTCAGACACACCTACCACGACTTGAGGAATAACCATCACATTTCGCTCGCCCACGGCTGCGAGGCTAACCGGAGAGGTGAAGAATGCAATCCACAACAGAATTCGGATCGGTTTGTTCTTCGAGATCTTCATACGTACCTCCTAGTTTCACTTAGAAGCCGACCCATAGCATGTTGTCAATCTGAGTATCTGGGTCGTTCTGAACATATCGCCTGCCGCTCTTCCAATAGTAATTGTACAGGCAATAAATCCCAAAGTGCACTTGATCAGCCTCGCTCAAAGCTTCACAAATCTGCAATTGCTTGGAGCCCGGAGCCGGGAGCCTCTGTCGGCATCTTCAGGAGTCGATCACCACGATCCAGCGAAATCCCCACCACTGGTGGATAATCCGGGCATTGGCGATATCGGCTCGCGACAGGATCTCGTCCAGATCTTTGCGGCGGAATCCCTTGCGAACGGAAAGCGGACCGTCGTGACGGACTGCGGCCGAGCGCGAGAAGAGCCGTGTCAGAAGACCAATTCCCCAATAGGCCAGCCGATGGCGTTCGAGGTCATTAATAATAACTGCGCGGCGGGCTAGATGGCGTAGCTTGCCCAGCAGCGCGGCGATCTGCTCGTTGCTGAAATGGTGCAAGAACGCCGAACAGAACACCAGGTCAACCGAAACCGGTCTAACCGGCGGGGCAAACACGTCGCCTTGAACGACGGAGACTGCGCTCAAGTGCGCCGTCGCGTCGCGGGCAACTCGGCAGGCATCCCAATTGAAATCGATGGCGAGAACCTCGATTGTCCAGCCGTGTTGTTTTCCCCAAGCCACCAGTGCCGCCGGAATATCGGCGCCGCCGCTTCCGATATCCAGAACTTGTACGGGTCGGCCGGGACGACTTCGGACAATCTCTTCGACCAGGGGCCGCGCCGCTCCGAGACAGGCCTTTTGTCCCCCCAGCCAGCGATTGACCAGCTCCAACTCGCGCAACGTCTGCTGCATGTCGCGCGGGCTGACGCTGGCCGGATCGTCGATAATTTCCGGATCGGTACTGCGGCGAGACAGGTCGATCATGGTTGGCAATTATCCACCACGGCGGATGAATGGGCCAAGCTAGGTTCGTGCCGCCTAATAGCGGCGCCCCGAGCGTAAGCAAGCGGGCTCCGCTCGGCAACTTTGAACCCATATGGCCTGTGAATGGCCGCAACCAAAGGCACTGCCCGCTCAATTCATGGCGGAGATGTTTCCTCCAAATCGCAGGCAGAGGTAATTGGCATCTCTGCTGTGGGGCCGCTCGCTTACGCGCGCGGCACCGCCAGAGCGGCCACATCGGACATCCGATGACGGCCACGATCACGTGCACGTGCACGTCAACGAGCACTGTCACCGTCCGGGAAAGTGCAAACCAGCCTGCGGCCGGTCCCACCTTCAAGGGGCAAGTGATCAGTTGGCAAGAATACAAGGACAGCGCCTTAGGGCTTCCTTGTAATCTTGCCACCGATCACTTGCCACTTGAACGCCGACTGGCGACTGGCGACTGCCTGCCCGTGCTACGATGGAATCGGAGATCCCGAAATGCCCATTGTCATCAGCACCGGTACGGCCGTGCCTGAGAACGTCTACACGCAAGACGACATCAAGTCCGCTTACGGGAATGTTGTCAACGGAGACCTGCGCCGCTACTTCAACATCTTCGATCATGCCGGCGTGCAACGTCGCCATCTGTCCTTCCCTCTGGAGTATTACCAGAGCGCTCATCCCTTTCAAAAACGCAACGCGGACTTCCAGTCGGTCGCCTGCCTTCTGGCCGAGCGGGCCGTCAGTCAGTGCCTCGATTCGGCCGGTCTGGCGCCGGATCGAATCGACCACCTGATTTCGGTCACAACCACCGGGATCGCCACACCGAGTCTGGAGGCGCGCCTGGCCAATCGTCTCGGACTTAAGCCGCTCGTGCGGCGCACTCCGATGTTCGGTCTGGGCTGTGCCGGCGGCGTGGGCGCCCTGGCGCTGGCAAGCGAATACGCGCAGGCCTTCCCCGAGCGGATCGTCCTGGTGGTGGCCGCGGAATTGTGCGGCCAGACGTTTCAGATCGGCGATGTGTCGGTCAAGAATCTCATCGGTGTCTCGCTGTTCGGCGACGGCGTGGCTGCCGCGCTGGTAGCGGGCGATCGCGCCGTCTCGGGCGACGGCGTGCGGTTGTTGTCGAACCGTTCGGAACTGTATCCCCACACGCTCGATGCGATGGGTTGGGATGTCAACCAGGATGGGTTCGTGCTGATGTTGTCGCAGGAGGTTCCCCGTCTGATTGCACGGCACATACGTGCCTCCTCGAAAGGACTGTTTGAAGAGTTCGGCTTGGATCTCGACAGAATCAGCCATTTCGCTCTGCATCCGGGCGGGCCCCGTATTCTGGACGCCTATGTCGAAGCGTTAGATTTGAACGACGAGCAACTGTGCTTCAGCCGCAAAGTGCTCGCCGACTATGGGAATCTCTCTTCGGCTTCCGTCTTCTTCGTCCTCGACGAGATCCTCAAACAACCCAAACGACCATCACCGGGACAATGGGGCTGGATGGCGGCGCTGGGTCCCGGGTTCGGCTGCGAGCAGATTTTGATGCAATGGTGAAACCGCTTTACGACGTGACCATCTCGGGGGCCAGCCTGTCGGGCGCATCCTTGGGATTGTTGCTGGCGCAGCGCGGCTACCGCGTGATGCTGCTGGAAAAAGAAACATTTCCACGCGATAAAGTCTGCGGAGAAGGGCTGTTTCCCCAGGGCGTAGAGCTGTTGGATCGCATTGGCCTGTTGCCGGCCGTGCGCGTCGCCGGCGCTGTCCCGTTTCATTCTCTGCAAATCCTGAGCGGCAGCGCGCACGCGGTGATGTCCCTGGAGCGGGGGGCCGGGCTGCTGTTTACGCGCCGTGCCGCCGACGCGGCGGTTGCCCAGGCCGCCGGCAAGGCAGCGGGTCTCACGCTGCGCCAAGGCGCGCCCGTTGAGACCATCGATCGGAACAACGACCACATCACAGTTGGAACAGGCGGACCGAAGTCCGACCGCATCCGGACGAGAATCCTGGTTGTAGCCGAAGGCGCCCGATCGCGAACACGACGGCTACTGAACATTGGCGCGCGTCCCGTCGACGCCCGGCGCTTTGGTCTGCGCGCGCACCTGCGCGGCGCCTGGGCTGCTCCCGGGCAGGTTGATATCCATCTTGGCTCACACGGCGAGGCCTACGTGGCGGCGCAGCACGAACAAAGTTCTGTGACTCTTTTACTGCACGGAAAAAAGGAACACAGGCCCGGGGTTTGTGCGTCGTCAAAGGGCGATCTGCGGGAATTCTTCCACCGCCAGATCTCGGAGTTCCCGGCACTGCGGCCGCGTGCCGACCAAATCGACTTCTGCACGGAACCGGTCGCGACGGCGCCACTGGCCGTGGCCGTCGACGAGACGGCTTGCCACCGGGCGATTCTTGTCGGCGACGCAGCCGGAAGCATGGATCCCATTTTGGGTCAGGGGATGACGGTCGCGTTGCTGGATGCCTGCAACGCAGCCTCAGTCATTGACGGTGCGCTGGCGCGCAACGATTGTTCGCAGCGCGCTTTGCAGGAATACTCGCGCCGCCGTCACCAGTATTTCGCCGGTCCCCGCCGGATGGCCGCCGCGCTCGAGTGGATCGCCCGGCATCCCGCCGCGGCGGGCCCGCTGGTTTCGCTGTTGGAAAATCGCCCAAACTTGCGGCGTATTTTTTTGAAGTTGGCTCTGGCGTAGCAGTGCCGCACCCGGAAGGTGCGGCCCACTGCGCCAGTTTGGCCATCGCTGGCCATAGCTTGCTGGTGGCGACGACCCGCTCGCGTCGCTCGGTGCACCGTTGTTTGCCGCCCGATCGTGGCTCCCGGTCAATTCCGGCAGGCCATCCCGACGACTGGCCACCGGCAACTGGCCACTGGCCACTGGATTGACGACTCCCGACGGGCTGCTATCCTTAAGATAGCCTTAAGAGGAGGAGAGGGTGACGCGAAACATTCAGAAGACTTGGATCGCAATTTTGCTTCTCCTGGTCGGCTGCACGGCGCGATCGGGCGGGGCCGTCAGCCCCAAAAACCCGGAAGTGGCGAGTTTCCAGAAACGGCTGGACCAATACCTCAAGCTGCAGCAGGAACAAGCTTCCAAGCTCCCGGATCTAAAGGACAAGACCAATGCAGTCAACATCTCATCCAATCAAAAGGCGCTTGCCCTGGCCATCCAGTCAGCGCGTGCCGGCGCCAAACCGGGCGATATTTTCTCTCCGGACATCACGCCAACTTTTCTGCGGCTGATCCGGGAGATGGACAAGACAGCGCGCCGGATGATCCTCGACGGGAATCCCACCGAGGAAGGCATAAAAGTGACCTTGAAAGTCAACCAGGCTTACCCAGGCGTCGCCCCGCTGTCATCAGTGCCTCCAGGATTGCTCCAAAGACTCCCGGAACTTCCCAAGACCCTGGAATACCGTTTCGTCGGCCGCCACTTGGTGCTGCGCGACGCGGAGGCGGACCTGATCGTCGACTTCATTGTTGGGACCGTTCGCTAGCTATAGGTAGCGAGCGACCTCATACCGCCAAGAAGAAAGAATAAGAAGAAATGAGGGAGAGGCCAATTTGTGACTGGCCCCTTCCGTCGGCAGTTGTTAACCTTCGGGTTACTCAGACACGGA
>JBPCNK010000133.1:0-8464 GCA_051001345.1 Acidobacteriota bacterium
TCCGTGTCTGAGTAACCCGAAGGTTAACAACTGCCGACGGAAGGGGCCAGTCACAAATTGGCCTCTCCCTCATTTCTTCTTATTCTTTCTTCTTGGCGGTATGAGGTCGCTCGCTACCTATAGCTAGACAACAAGCGAAACGCTGCTACTCTCATGTGGGAGGGTGACCACGTACGGGATGTTGGACCATCTGCTGACCTACTCTGCCGAATTTCAGGAACTTAGACGGAAATACCTCGTCGCCTCGACGGCCCGGGTCGCCGACCTGGAAGTACAATTGCAGCGTCTGCAAGCCCAGTCCTGCGACATGGAGGCCCAGCGCCGCCTTGTTCGTCTTTTCCACGGGTTGGCCGGCTCGGGCGGAACATACGGATTCAGCCAGGTCAGCTCCGTCAGTTCGCAAGGCGAGCAGGAAGTCGGCGCGACGATCGAGACATCGCAGCAGCCAACTTCCACGGATCTGAATCGCTGGCGCCTTTACGTCGAGTCCATCAAGACCGAACTGGACCCGGCCAGCGTGCTTCCATCTGAGCTGTCTGCGTCCGGGGCTCCGCCGGTCTGTGAGACGCCGCACTCTATCACCGCTCCGATTGACACTCTCCTGGTGCATACAGATGCCGAGGTTCACCAGAAGGTGAGTCTGCTGGCTCAACGCGAGGGAATCTCGCTGCGAATTGTAACAACCAAGGCGGAAGCCCAGGAATCCTGCCGGCGGAAAATGCCCGATGGGATCATCACTGACTCGCGATTGAGCGACGGATCTGGTTATGAAGTCGTAGAAATGATCCGCTCGATACCGGGCGGCGACTCGACCGCCGCTGTGATTGTGGATGGTGTCTCGGATTTCCTCGATAAAGTCGAGGCCATCCGCTGCGGCGCCGACGGATTCTACGACAAGCCGATCGACTGGGAAAACGTCATGCGGCGGATGCAGCACCTGATGGAAAAAACGCACACGGAAGCGGCGCGCATTCTTTATGTGGAAGACGACGAAACGCAGTCGTCCCTGGTGCAGGCGATTCTGGAGTCGGTTGGATACACGGTTTGCATCTGCAACGACCCCAAAACTTTTGAAACCGATCTGAAGTCCTTTCACCCCGATCTGGTGTTGATGGATGTCCTCCTCCCGGACGTCACCGGTTATGAGTTGGTCAAATACATCCGGCAGTTGGAAAACTACGCGACACTGCCTATTATTTTCTTGACGACGCAGAATGAACTGCAGGGGCGGATCGAAGGCGCCAAGGCCGGCGGCGATGGCCGCCTGATTAAGCCGGTCGCCCCCGGGCTCCTGCTTTCGGCCGTGGCGGCCCGAATCGAGCGAGCCCAGTTTCTCAAAAAGTTGCTCGAGCGCGACGGGCTGACTCAGTTGCTCAGCCATACGGCCTTCCTGGAAAGGGCCAAGACGCTGGTTGCGTACAGAAAACGACAAAAAGCGGGCCCTACCGCCATGGCCATGGTCGATCTGGATCATTTCAAATTGATCAACGACACCTATGGGCATGCCGTCGGGGACACTGTCCTGACTGAGCTGGCCGCGCTGTTCCGACGACGCCTGCGATTATCCGATCTGGTGGGGCGCTACGGCGGGGAGGAATTTGCCATCATTTTGGACAACCTTCAGGGAAAGGACGCAGTGCGGCTGATGACGCGGCTGCTCGAAGAGTTTGCGTCCATCGAGCACGAGGCCAACGACGGCACCCGTTTTTGTGTGACATTCAGTGCAGGTATCGCCATGCTCGATCAGTCCAGGTGGGAACTGGAACAGTGGAAGCAGGCGGCCGACGCCGCCCTCTACGAAGCCAAGGCATCGGGCCGCTGCCGGGTTCTTCCCTATGGCGGTACAGTCGCGAGTCACGGGTCGCCGGCCAGTCGCCAGTCGCCAGGCGCCGTTCAAGTGGCAAGTGATCAGTAGCAAGAGTACAAGGAAGACGCGACAGCAGGAGTGGGCATAGGGCGCCTGCCCTGTGCGCTCTCATCGGGATTGGAAGAGAAACCCAACAGGCTAGAAGCCCGTCCCACCTTTGATTATTTTCCGGGGACTGGCGACCGGCGACTTATTGGCGAGTCGCGACCCGCGACTCGCGACTGTATGATGTGACATGCTTGGCCGCTGGCTGACGCGCCCGATTCTGTGCCTGTTGCTGTGTCTTGCGGGCTGCTCGACGCGGGCCGATGCTGCTCAGGATTCCGGAAGCTTTCTTCAGAAATCCCGAACGTTTCACACGCCGAGCGAGTTTCGCCGCCTGCACGCCGGCCGGATTCGGCTCGAACGCAGCGCAATTTGGAGTCCGGCCCAGGGCCAGCGTCTGATCGGTTCCCGCCGCGGTGTCGTCGCGCGCAATCGCGACGGCACGCTTGAACCTTTCCCCGGAGACCGCATGCTTCCCTGGAGCGAGGTCACGGCCATCGCACAGGAGGGTCCTCAGGTATGGTGGATCGCCACGACACGCGGCGTGATCCGTTGCGACCGGACAATCACTCCATCCCGAATGGAGTATTTTGCGGGCCGACGCTGGCTGCCCGACGATCGCGTCAGCGCTATCGGATTTGAATCCCGCACGCCTCCGATTGCGTGGATCGAAACAGGCGCCGGCTTCAGCCGCATCGAGTACCGCAAGATGACTCTGGAGGAGAAGGCGGACTTCTTTCAGAAACGCGTCCGCCAGCGCCACCTCCGTCACGGCCTGACGGCGCCGTCGCGATTGGGCGCCACTGGCGATCTGGCGACAAGCCAGACGCGTTCGGACGACAACGACGGGCTTTGGACGGCTATGTACGTGGCCTCCGAGTGTTTCCGCTTCCGCGTTTCGGGAGCGGCCGATGCGCGGGACAACGCCCGTCAGGGGATGCAGGCGTTGATGAGACTCGAAGCCATCACCGGGATTGCGGGGTTCCCCGCACGATCTTTTGTCCGCGTAGGCGCCGAACAACGCCCTGCAGACGGCCAATGGCATTCGACTCCGGATCGCCTATGGGAGTGGAAGGGCGATACCAGCTCGGATGAAATCGTCGGCCACTACCTGGCCTATGCGGTTTATTACGACCTGCTGGCCGACGAGAACGAGCGCGGCACGATCCGCGAAATTGTCGAACGCATTACGTCGCACATCGTCGACAACGGATATCATCTTCTGGACACCGACGGTCGGCCAACGCGCTGGGGTTGGTGGGCGCCCGAAGAAATCTGGGTCGATGCGGATGAGACCGGCCTGCGAGCGCTGCATCTGTTGTCCCACCTGCGCACCGCCAGCCACATCACAGGTAATCCGAAATTTCAGGACCATTATGAGCGGTTGGTTGCCCGCCACCGCTACGCTTTGCTTGTTCGCAACCAAAAAATCAATGTGCCCGGTCACGTCAATCACTCCGATGATGAGCTGGCATTTCTTTCCTTCTATCCACTGCTGCTCTATGAGACCGACGCGGCGCTTCGAAAGGTCTACGTCGAAGCTCTCGAGCGCAGCTGGCAGATCGAACGTCCCGAGCGAAGTCCACTCTGGAACTACATCTATGCAGCCGGAAGCGGCAGTCCTGCGTTTGACGGCGCCGAAGCGCTGGCGACGCTGCGCGAAATTCCGCTGGATCTGATCTCCTGGGATGTCGTCAATTCCCATCGCCTCGATATCGCGCGGGATCGGTTGCCGGATCGCTTCGAGCGCCGCCAGGCTCTGGCGCCTCTCCCATTCGACGAGCGGCCGATGATGAAGTGGAACGGAAACCCGTACGCGCTCGATGGCGGCAATGGCGGGCACAGCGAAGACGATGGGGTCTTTTTCCTGCTGCCGTATTGGTTGGGCCGTTACCACGGATTATTGCGATGAAGACATTGTGGCAGCGCTTGACCGAGGCGGTTTCTCGACTGTGGCCGCTGACCGAGTACCTGGTTCTGCGCACCGAAACGCACGCGTACTGCGCTGCGCTGGCGTTTTTTGCGCTGCTGGCGCTTTATCCTTTCAGCTCGCTGCTACTGTCCTTTGCGCGTCACATAGCGCACTGGGAGGTCGCCTATGCCGTTATCGCCGACACGCTGCGGGAATACTACCCGACGGGCGAAGAGTTCTTGCTGCGCAACCTGGAAGTCTCCGTGGCCACGCACGGAAGCAAACTGCAATTTCACTCGATCATCTGGATTATGCTGGGGCTGGCCGGCTTTTTTGTTCCGCTGGAAACGGCGTTCAACCGCGCCTGGGAATTTCCCGAGCACCGCCCCTATTGGAAAAACCAACTGGTCGGGTTCTTCCTGACGGTGGCCTGTTGTGGGCTGGCCCTCCTGTTTGTGTTGGCCACGGCCGGTCTGCATACAGCCATCAGCGCGGTGGTGCCGTGGGGGTCTCTGGCTTTTTGGCTGCGCTACGCAGCGTTGAAACTCGTGGCGCTTCCCTTTTCAATAGCGACGATTTTTATTTTTTACCGATTTCTTCCCAACGGTCCGGTACGCTCGCGTGAGGTCCTGCCAGCGGCTATTCTGGCTGGAGTGATTGCGGAAGTTCTGCGCTGGGTCTACCTGCTGGCGCTGCCCTTTATGCAGTTGCAGAAGAGCCAGGGCCCGTACTACGTGTCCATCAGCTTCGCGATTTTGGCCTATTTCGAATCGTTTGCCGTGCTGGGCGGCGCCTTCCTGGCCAATGAGCGGAAAAGCAGGCTGCAGGCGAAGGACTAAGAACAAAGTACCAAGGACGAGTTACAAATTACGAGTTACGAGTTACGACGTCAACCTTCGTATTCGAACTTCGTGGCTGGGTTCAGGGCCCGGGATGTGACGGTGCTCGTTGACGTGCACGTGCTCGTGGCCGTCATCGATTACCCGTACCCTTCCGGGTACGGCACTGACATCGGCGGTGCCTACCAGGGCTGCGTCCTTTTCGTCGGGGATGATGAATCCCCGGATTCATGAACGCTCTGATGAAATGATCGCACAGGACCCGCTCGCGTCGCTCGCGGCACCGTGGATGGCTGCCCGTTTGGCACGTGCGGGGACTTGGATGGCTCTGCTCCCGGATTTTTCCACCCGCTTGCCATTTGGGCAATCGGATGCTGGGAAGGTCTGAAAAATCGTCGACGGCTAGTCAGACCCCGTGCTGTTGTCGGCGCCACCATTCAAAGTGCCGCGAGCGACGCGAGCGGGTCCACTGCGCTCATTTGGTCAGATAGTGCGAGTAAGTAACGTCAAGCCCAAATAGCCCGTCAGCCGCGGCCGGAGGCACGGGCCCGCTCGCGTCAATCGCGGCACTGTGAATTGTTGCGCCGAAAAAGAGCGCGATCACTTCAGGGCGGCGTATTCGCGGCGGGCCTGCTGGAGGATGGGGGTGTCCGAGTCAGCGTCTTTCCAGAGCGCCAGAAAATCCTGGTAGGCTTTGCGGCTGCGCGCCGCATCGCCGGCCATCGCGCTGGCGCGCGCCAGACCCAGATGCGCCAAAACGTAGTACACGCTCATCGGGTTTTCGTGGCAGTGTTCAATCATCCTCTGAAAAGCCGCAGCCGCCTCTGATCCAGACCCGGCACGCAAATGGGCTAATCCGCGCGTGTAAGTTAGTACGAACCGGCTACGTTCGTAGTTGGCAGTTGGTTGCAACAACTGCAGCGCCTTGGCGGGATTATTTCGTTCGATCTCAACAGCGGCGCGTACAACAGGAATTTGCACGGAGTGCATCAGAGTATGCAGCGGGAAGGTCTGGCCCGTTTCATCGATTATCTTTCGCACCCGGGTTGATTCTCCACAGTGTGCCAGAGCCAGCAGTGCGTCTATCGCCGCCTGCGGGCCTGAACCCGTGTTTAAGGCCTCTTCGGCCAAGCGCCGGGCAGTCGCCACAGAGGGCCGCGTCTGCAGCCATTTCGGACAGAGAGGCCCTCTGTAATTCCTTGAGGTTTTGCCGCTCCAACTCGTCCAAACTGCGGCGAGCCAACTCGCGCGCCTTCCGCACTTGACCTCGCGACACGGCCACCCGCGCCTGAGACCACAAAAGCAGCCCTTCGGCCGGTGTTCCCCTGGTCTGGTCCAAGAGTCGCTGCATGGCTGCGACATCGCCCTGAAGGAACGCCACTGTGTACAGCAGGTCGTAAACGGAGGGGCTGTGGAGCTTACGGTCAACAGCCTGCTGAAGAACTGTCCTAGCTTCGTCCAGGCGGTTCATTGAAACATACGACTCCGCGAGATTGGAGAATGGGTGAAACATGTTGGGGTTGAGCCGAAGCGCCTCGCGAGCTGCTTCAGCCATCTTCTCGAACTGGCCCAGATTCGAGTGCTTAGCCGCAAGGTTATTAAAGGCAGCAAAGTCGTTGGGGAAGGTCTTCGTAGTCAATTCAAGCGTCTCGATCTCCTTGTAGATTTCGCCGGTCACCAAGCCGTAGTACTTCGACGATATGTAGAGTTTCTCACGTTCGCTGACCCGGCCGCGCAGCTCAAAGGCTTTCGCCGCGGACTCCGCGGCGAGGGCCGATTCGGAAAAGTTGCCGTAGATAACGGCGGTCCTTGCGTGCGCCAGGGCGAAATTGGGATCCAGCTCAATGGCGCGCTTGTAATAAGGGATCGACTGGACCTGGCGCCCGGCGTTGCGCTCGGCGTCTCCCATAGAAAACGACTTGAGCGCCTCAAGCGAGGATGTTGTGGCCTGTTCGATGGGCGCGTCGAATCGCTCGATGGAATTGAGCGATTCACCCAGGCTGCGGCGCAGGCTGGAGGCCGCGGCGCCGACCACCTTGAGCACTTGTTCCTTACTGTCGGCTTCGGCCTGCTCGCGCGCGATTGTCTCACCCGTTTGCGCATTGATTGCGTCCAGTGCAATTACGTAGTGGCTTCCCAAGCCGGCAATCGAGCCGGCCAGCAACGCCTTGACGCCCTGGCGCTGGCAGATTTCGCGTCCGATGGCGCTTGAAATGCGCTCGTCGGGCGGGCGCCCCATGTACTTGAGAGTCTCGCGCACGCGCGCTTCCGGAAAGATGTTCAGATAGGGCGACTGCTCCAATTGCACCGCCAGCGCCTGCTTGAGCGTGCCGTCAAAAACCGGATCTCCCGTCGTGTTGGCGAAATCGGCCAGCAGAATCTGGTCACGCTCGGTCAGCGCCGGAGAACCCTGCGAGTAATACCATCCTCCAACTGCCGCCACGGCCAGGACGGCGGCGATGGGGGCGTATATCTTCCAGGAGGCGCGGCGGTGCGAGGGTTCCGGCGCCGCCGGCGGACCGGCCGCCACCGCGCTCGCAGATGACGACGCGGAAGGCGCCGCTGCGGGAGCGGCCAGCGCCGTTTGAACCTCGATCGAGCGGCTCGAGTCGGTGTCGCGGCGCAGGCGCTTCAAATCGCCGCGCAGATCCGATGCAGTCTGGTAGCGCATCTGACGGTCCTTCTCGAGCAGCTTGTTGATAACATCTTCCAGTTTGGCCGGAATGGATGGATTGATTCGCACCGGCGCCACCGGCGCGCGATTGAGAATCGCCTCGAAGATCACGCCCGACGTCGCGCCTGAAAAAGCCTGGTGTCCCGTCGCCATCTCGTACAGCACAATCCCGAAAGAAAACAGATCGCTGCGCGGGTCAAGCGTTTCGCCCCGAATCTGCTCGGGCGACATGTAGGCGACCGTGCCCACCGTGGTGCCTGGATCGGTCAGAGACTCTTCTCCCGAGGTGATCGTCGGTGACATCGAAGCGTCCGGGTCGGCGGCCTGGCCGGATTCAACGGCCAGCTTGGCCAGTCCGAAGTCCAGGACCTTGGCCTGGCCGCGATCGGTGACAAAGATGTTGTGCGGCTTGATGTCGCGGTGGACGATTCCCTTGGAGTGCGCGGCGTCAAGGGCGTCGGCAATCTGTACTCCGAATTCCAGCAGTTCGTCTGTCGAAAAAGGCTGGCCGCTGATGCGGTGTTTGAGCGTGCGGCCTTCCAGCATCTCCATCACAAGAAAGTGGCGTCCTTCGTGCTCGCCAATGTCGTGAATCGTGCAGATATTTGGATGATTGAGCGCCGAGGCAGCGCGGGCTTCGCGCTCGAACCGCTCGGCTGCGTGTCGATCCCGCGAGAAATCCTCGGAGAGAAATTTCACCGCGACCAGTCGTCCCAGGCGGGTATCTTCCGCCTTATAGACGACTCCCATGCCGCCGCCGCCCAGCTTTTCCAGGATGCGATAGTGAGAGACTGTTTGTCCGATCATTTGAATGCAGGGGTCAGGGGTCAGGGGTCAGGGGTCAGGGATCAGGGTTCAGGGTTGCGAATTGGAACGGAATCAGCAATCGCCAATGAATCCGCAATCCGAAATCCGAAATCCGCAATTCCCTGACCCCTGAAGCCTGAAGCCTGACCCCTAGCCCCTAGGCCCTTTGATGAGAAACCGCTCCAAGAAATCGACCCAACTTCCGCGGTTTTCTGACCAAAATCCTTTATTGATGCGGTGTTGCGTCTTCCGTTAGTCACTACTCCGGCTCCCCAGCAGCCACCCTATGCCAGGTTTTCACCGGATTGATGACCTCCATA
>JBPCNK010000134.1:0-7204 GCA_051001345.1 Acidobacteriota bacterium
CTGTAACATCTGAATTGATATCAACAACATTGATCCGCCTCCGCGAGGCGACTAGGGGAAAAGTGAGGCCGATTTTTAACCGGCTTCACCACAGAGGCACAGAGGACCCAGAGGAACACAGAGAAAAGCGGGCTTACGAGCCTTATGAACTTCGATCGCAGCACGGAGGGCTGCCTCAGTAAGTTAGTTGACATGCATACTTAGAATTATAGACAGCCGGTTCGTTGGTAAGAAGTTTTTCTATGTGCTTTCTCTGTGTCCTCTGTGTCTCTGTGGTGAAGCCGCTTTTCACTGCACCGCAGAGCGTTACCTGTTCCACCTTGAAGATCCGAAAAGCCGCGGCTATGATCTTTGGAACCCATGGCCGTTTCTCCCGGCTTGAGACTTGGTTCGTACACGGTCACTTCGCCTCTCGGCGCGGGCGGCATGGGCGAGGTCTACCAAGCCTCCGATTCCAGGCTCGGCCGCGACGTGGCGATCAAAGTACTCCCGGACGCCTTTACAAAAGATCCGGAGCGGCTGGCTCGCTTTGAGCGCGAAGCGCGCCTGCTGGCCTCGTTGAATCACCCCAACATCGGGGCCATCCATGGGCTGGAAGAATTCGACGGTATCCGGTTTCTCGTTTTAGAACTGATTCCCGGACTGACGCTGGCCGAACGGATTTCTCAAGGCCCGCTGGAGGTTGAAGAGGGCCTTCAGATTTGCCGCCAAATTGCAGAAGCCCTCGAAGCCGCGCACGACAAAGGGATCATTCACCGGGACCTGAAACCAGCCAACGTGAAGGTCACCGAAGAGGATAAGGTCAAAGTCCTTGATTTTGGTCTGGCCAAAGCGCTGTCGCCCGAAGAGTCTTCGCCGGCAGTTTCCAAGTCCCCCACGTTGACAGCCGCCAGTATTCAAAGCGGCGTCATCCTGGGCACGGCCGCTTACATGAGTCCCGAGCAGGCGCGCGGCAAGACCCTCGATAAACGAACCGACATCTGGTCCTTCGGTTGTGTCCTGTATGAAACTCTCACCGGCAAGCGGGCTTTCACCGGAGAAACCGTCACCGACATGGTCGCCGCCATTCTGCACTTTGACCCGGATTGGAAAGCGCTTCCGGAGAACACTCCCGCGGCGATTCACACTTTGTTGCATCGCTGCCTGCAAAAAGATCGCAGTCAGCGGCTGCGCGATATCGGTGACGCGCGAATTGAAATTGAGGAGGCCCTGAAGTCTCCGGCCCACCCGCTCTCGCTCTCGCCCGCTTCGTCTCAACCGCGAAAGCGCGAACGCCTGGCCTGGGCCGCACTGTGCGCGATGCTTTTGCTGGCGGCGGCAGCCTTCGCGTATCTCTATTGGCAGCGCGCGCCGATCGAATCGCAGATCATCAGCCTTCAGGTTCCTGCTCCGGAAAACGTCATCTATTCGGGTTCGGCCGGTATTTCACCGGATGGCCGCCTGTTGCTGTTTCGCGCCTCGGCTGAGGGGAAGACTTCGTTGTGGATTCGCCCTCTGGATTCCTTTTCAGCGCGTCCGCTTCTGGGCACCGAGAACGCGGCCTTTTCGTTCTGGTCGCCCGACAGCCGCTCGATCGGGTTTTTCGCCGGATCGAAACTCCTGAAAGTGGCGGTTTCCGGCGGACCTCCTCAGCCACTCTGCGATGCATCGATTTTTGGCGGCGCCTGGAACCAGGAAGGAGTCATTCTTTTCCAAGACCTGAGAGGCGGACTGTCTCGCGTGGCGGCTTCGGGCGGCGAACCGGTCCCTGTGACGACGCTGGATAAAGCCCGCCAGGAAGGGGCGCACCGCTGGCCTGTGTTCCTGCCCGACGGCCGACATTTTCTGTATGTGTCCCTCGCTTCGGGTGGGGCGAAAGATCTGTATGTCGGCTCGCTGGACTCAAAGCAAACGAAGCGCCTTATGGGCCTGGACTCGTTCGCTTTGTATGCGCCGCCGGGGTATCTGCTGTTCCTGCGAGGGGGGAATCTTTTCGCGCAAGGCTTCGATGCCGAGAAACTCCAGGTTACCGGAGATCCCCTTGCTGTCGCCGAGCAGGTGGAGCATACCTCAAGCGGTTACGGCACGTTTTCGGTCTCACACAACGGGATCCTTTTGTATCGCGGTGGTGGTACCCGGCGGAGAAATCGGCTCGTCTGGTTTGATCGCGGCGGCAAGGAAGTGAGCACTGTGGGTGTTCCTGGAACTTACAGCGACGTGAGCCTGTCACCGGACGAAAAGCGGGTGGCGATCTTTCGGCTCGGCGACGCAGGCGAGGGCGACATCTGGGTGACCGATCTGCTGCGCCAGATCCCTTCCCGGTTCACTTTCCAGCAGGGGAGGGATTACTGTGCCATCTGGCACCCGGATGGAAGCCGGATTGCCTTCTCTTCAAACCGCGCAGGTCCGTTCGACCTTTATCAGAAAATTTCGAGCGGCGCCGGCAACGACGAAGTGCTGCTTCGCTCGGACGTACCAAAGTTCACACAGGACTGGTCAAGGGATGGACGCTTCATCCTCTATTGTGTCAGTGATCCCAAAACCCTATTGGACCTGTGGGCGATGCCTCTCTTTGGAGATCGCAAGCCGTTTCCCTTCCTTCAGTCGGAGTTCGTCGAGAGCCAGGGCCAGTTCTCGCCCGACGGCCGGTGGATTGCCTACATGTCGGACGAAACGGGGAAACCGGAGGTTTACGTCCAGCCTTTTCCCGCCTCCGGCGGCAAGTGGCCGGTTTCCAGCGAAGGCGGAGCGCAGCCACGATGGCGGCGCGACGGCAAAGAACTGTTTTACATTGCTTCCGACGGAAAGCTGATGGCGGTGGAAGTGAAATCCGGGCCCGTGTTTCAAGCCGGTGTTCCCAGATTCCTGTTTGATTCAAGTATTTTTGTCCCTGGCGGCGGCGCAACCGCCGTCAACTTTCGTTACGCGGTCGGCGCCAACGGTCAGCGCTTTCTTGTCAATACGGTAAACGATCGGGCCGGCGGCGGTTCGTTGTCGGTGGTGGTCAACTGGCAAGAGAAGCTGAAGCGGTAGTTGCCAGTGGCCAGTGGCCAGCGGTGATTGATCAGTCATCCGGGCTAGCTGTGCCGCGTTCGCGGCTCTGTCGCGGCACTAGATGCGGTAGAATCTGCCTTCATCAGGAGGAACCTATGGCAATCAGCAGCGCACTGTTACCAGAATTTGATCACGAGATGGCCAATACTCGAAAGAGTCTCGAGCGTATCCCGGAGGACAAGTTCGCCTGGAAGCCGCACGAAAAATCCATGACTCTGGGCAGGCTGGCGCAACACCTGACCGAAATTCCGTCGTGGGCCGTCAATTCGATTAAGCAGGATTCACTGGATATCGCTCCGCCCGGAGCTCCCCCGTACAAACCTCCAACCTTGAATTCGCGGAAGGAAGTGCTCGAGGTGTTCGACAAGAGTGTCGCCGAGGCGCGGGCGGCCATCGCCTCGGCAAGCGATGAACGATTCATGACTTCCTGGACGCTCCTCATGGGCGGAAAGACGATACTCACCTTGCCCAAGGTCGCGGTCGTTCGGAGCTTCGTCATGAACCACGCCATCCATCACCGTGCCCAGCTGGGCGTTTACTTGCGGCTCAATGACATACCGGTGCCGGCAATCTACGGTCCGTCGGCAGACGAACAGGGGATGTAATGGAGGGGAAATTCATTGCGACCGAACAGGCAAAGCGCGAAGTCTTCGACTGGGGTCAACTGACGTGGTGTTGCACGCCGGACGCCGCTCAAGCAAAAAACCTCGTTGTGGTTGAGGTGATTTTTTCCCCCGGCGCCAGCCACGGCTTTCATAAGCATCCCCATCAGGAGGAGGTGCTCTACGTCATCGAGGGCAGCGTCGAACAATGGGTTGGAAGGGAACGGCGCGTGCTGAACTCCGGGGATTCAGCCTTTGTTCCGGCCGATGTCGTGCACGGGTCATTCAATATCAGTGCAAAAAGGGCCAAGCTGCTTGCCATTCTCGGCCCCTCCGTAGGTCCTGAGGGGTACGAACTGGTCGACATGGCCAATGAATCTCCGTGGAACACGCTGCGGTGAATGCGGCCATCAGTGCAGTGGGCACAGGGCTCCTGCCCTGTGCTTTTGTAAGCCAGTGGGCAATCAGTGCCACCCAGTACCGGGCCACGAGCGTAAGCGAGTGGGCAATCAGTGGCGACAATTACGAGTTACGAATTACGAATTACGAATTACGAAGCACAAACTCTGTGTTTCGTAATTGGTAACTCGTAATCCGTAACCCGTAATTCGTAACTCGCGTAATGCTGCCGCTAATTGCCCACTCGCTTACGCTCGTGGCCCGGACGTTTCAGTTGAGCCACAATCGGATGGTCGGCGTCGGCATGCGCCAGCAGCTTCAGTAGCTCGGCCTCAATCGCTAGCGCTTCTGTCTCTTGTCCGAGATCGCGATGAAACTGCGCCAGTCGCCACTGGTTCCTTAGCCAGAAAAATCCGGATGTTGGGTAGACGCCGGCTTTCTGCTGCGTCGATTCCTTCAGCACCTGGATTGCCTCCTTGATATTGCCCTGTCTTGCCAGGGCCTCGGCCAACGATTCCGATCCAAAAAAGAATTCGGGTGACCCGCCGGATTGCAAGAGACTCAGGCCCCCTCGAAGCTGTAAAGCCGCTTGCGCGTTTTGGCCGCGCGCCAGAGCCAGTTCGCCGCTTGTGATCTTCCGATGACTGTCGGATAGACGGTCCCCTTGAAGATCGATTGCCCTTTGAGCTTGCGACAGTAAACCGGCCCGAGCCAGAAGCATTGCTGTGAGTGCCTCCAACCCGGGAAGCGGCCTCTCAAAGTAAACGGCGGCGTGATTCTTCAGTGCGGCGTCATCCTTTTTGACAAAAGCGATTGCGATCCGGTAGGCATGCCGGAACCCCAAGGCTCCCTGGTCGGGAATCTTTTGAAACAATTCTTCGGCTGTCTTTAGCCTGCCGAGAGTCAGATAGGCCCAGGCGGCAAACAAAGCCAGGTGATCACCTTGGATTCCACCTTGCAGGTCAATTCTTTGCACCGCGGCATCGACTTCGGCCACCGCGCCGGCCATTTCGCCCTGCAGCCAGCGTTCATGGAATGAGAAAAGTTGTGTCCATGCCAGACCCCATGGATTGCCCTTGGCCGAGTCCGTGACGGCCAGGTCACGTGCGCGCTGCAGATAAGGTCTGGCCTGAGCGATGCCGTCTCGACGGAGGACGAGCGCCGCTGCAGCCGCCTGGTTCGAAGAAAAATCATTGGGACGCAATTGTGCGCGGCGCACAATGTAAGGCACCGAGTCCGGTAGCCGGCCGAGCCGCCGGTACACCTGAACCAGATTGTTGGTGCCCCAGTTATGTTCGGGACGCAGACGCAAGAGAGCCTGGTTAAGGCGCGATCGCCTGCTCATCCTGGCCCCGGATGCTGTAGTAACTCCCCAAAATGAAGTAGCGCTCAACGTCGCTGGACGCTTCTGCGAGCTGAAGAGCACGCTCCCGATAGGGAAGCCACTGCTCAGGAGGACTTCCCTGATTCCGGAGCGCCCACGCGCAATAAATGTTGGCAGACGCAAATCCAGGATCCGCGCTGATCGCCGCTTTGAGTAATTCCGCTGCCGGTCCCCATTTTCTTTCGTTGATCAGAGCCATCGCCTCCGTATAGAGCTGCAGCGCCCGGAGGGAAGGAGTAGTGACCTTTTCCAGCTTTTCATCACTCTCCCGGATGGCCGGCAGGGCTTCACCGAGCGCCGCTCGGACGTTGTTGGAGAGCCGCCGCGTTGCGGCCAACACCTGTTGCTGACCTGGCGCTTCGTCGTTGACACTGGCGATGGTTGCGCCGCCAGCCGGATCGACCAGCAGAACGCTTAACGAGTACGTCGAGCCGAGTTTCTCAATCCGGCCGCCCAGCAGCACCCGAATCCCGCCATCGCGCAAGCAGATCTCCCGCCCCAGGTTCGCATCAATGGATGCATTGAGAGGTCTTTTCATCAGCCGCAAAGCATCCTCGATGCGTTCGCGCGGCGCCACGCTGACAAAACTCGAGTTGCTCAACTCGCGCTCCAGGGCATATTCGAGCGTCCCGTCAAAGACAGGGTCACCCGTGCGATTGTCAAATTTAGAGATGAGGACCGAGGCCGATTCTCCAAAATCCGGCTTCTGCGGCTGAAAAAAACGATCTAGGAAAAACCACGCGGCGCTCACTAGCAGGAGGGCTCCGATTATCGTGGCGGCAAGCGCCTTCCTTCTCTTCAGAAAACTTCCAGGAACTGAATCGGCGGGCGCTGTACTTGCGATACGTCCACCCGTCGACGTCCCTTCCTTGATCTCCGTCAACGCTACCTTCACGTCAGCCATCGATTGCCAGCGCCGGTCGGGGTCTTTTCGCAGCAGCCGCGCGATCAGGCTTTCCAATTCAAGTGGGACGACGGGCGCTACCGCGCTCGCCCTCTCAGGCTCATCACGCACGATAGCGGTCAGTATCGAGAGCTTGGTATTGCCACCAAACGCCCGCCGTCCCGTCGTCATCTCGTACAGCACCGATCCAAACGAAAAGATGTCCGAGCGCGCGTCAACGGGTCTGCCTTCGGCCTGCTCGGGTGACATGTAGGCCACCGTGCCCAGAACAGCACCCATCTCCGTTTGAGGCGACTCATCAATCTTTGTCAAAGTCGGCGCGAGTTCATCGCTCTCCTTGGGCTCCGTCAACTTGGCCAAGCCGAAGTCCAGGACTTTTACCAGGCCCTGTTCATTGACCATGATGTTGGCCGGCTTCAGGTCGCGGTGCACGATCCCAGCCGCGTGCGCGCTGGCCAGGGCGTCGGCAATCTGGACGGCGTATTTCAGCGCTTCGCCGAGAGCCAGTCCCTTGGGCTTGATCAAATCCTCGAGTGTCTTGCCCGACACGTACTCCATGGCGATGAAGTCGACGCCGCCGGCCTGACTAATGTCGTAAATGGTGATGATGTTGGGATGGCTTAAAGCCGAAGCGGCTTTGGCCTCCTGGACGAATCGCCGCTTCCGCTCCGGATTTGCTACGGCTTCGGCAGGCAGTACTTTGATGGCAACGCGTCGATCCAAGTGGGCGTCACGCGCAGAATAGACGACGCCCATGCCACCTTCACCCAGCTTCGATGGGATGCGGTAATGGCCGAGCGTCTGGCCGATCATGGGGCGAGATTATAGCAGTAGGCAGCAGGCAGTAGGCAGTTGGCCGAGCCACGAGCGTAAGCGAGTGGG
>JBPCNK010000135.1:0-31778 GCA_051001345.1 Acidobacteriota bacterium
CTCTGTTGGCGCTCCGTCGCCGGCCTGCGGCATACGGCATACGGCTGCGGCTATGCTGCGCTGTGCCTCTGTGGTGAATGCTATTCATGAATAATGCCAGCTTACGCTCGGGACACCGCTGTCCAGCGCTTCCAAAAAGAGGGATTCAACGCCGCCTCGATTTCTTTGGATTTTTCCAGAGTGGCTCGCTCGCCCGCTTCAACCAACTTATCGGCCGATCGCAGATCGCTCCAAATGTATTCTTCAACCGGCGGCCGGATCACAACATCGGCTGTTGGAAACGAGGCCCTTTGAACCGAGGCGCTCATAATCGAAAACGAGCGCATCAGGATCTGATACATGTTGGTGAACGCGATGTCGTGATTGATCTGCAATCCGATCGCAGAAGCGATGACCACGTCGACTCCCATCTGGCGAACGTACTGCACGGGCAGGTTGCAAGTCAGATAGCCGTCGGCCAGCAACCAGTCACCGATCTCCACGGGAACGTAGAGCCCGGGGATGGCGCAACTGGCCCGTATCGCCGTAAACAGATCGCCCTTTTCAAGTACCACCGTCTGGCCGGAGCGCAAATCGGTTGCCAGAATTCGCAACGGGATCTTCAGTTCTTCGAAGGTGCGCACGGGCATGAAGCTGGCAAGAAATTGCTCCATTCTCTTATTGGAATGAAACCCGTGTAAATTAAACGTGAAACTACCAAGTTGCTTCCAGCTCACCCTGCGCGCAACGGGCAGCAGTTGATCGAGCGGCACTCCGGCGGCATACGCCGCGGCAATCATGCTGCCGGTGCTGACGCCTGCGATGGCATCCAGTCTGACGCCGAGTCTCTCCAGGGCTCTGATAACACCCAGGTGCGCCAATCCGCGCGCGGCCCCACCGCCCAATGCAAGTCCGACTTTGAGATCTCTTGCAATTTTCATGCAGTCGGCAAGATACTAGATTTCGAGTGGTGCAGGAGACAGGAATCGACCCTCGGTCAGAGCGCAAATTGCAACGCTGGTCGAGCGCGGCCTGATTGAGCCAGTTAAGACAACTACAAGACAACCGAAATTGCAATGGCGGTAAGTTGGTGCGGGAGAGAGGATTCGAACCTCCGACCATCGGCTTCGTAGGCCGGTGCTCTATCCGGGCTGAGCTACTCCCGCACGGCGGAAAGAATTTTTGATTCTAGCATAATTGGCTCCTTCAAAAAAAAGTAGTGCTGTAGTTGTAAGGCGGGCCCACCGGCCAGGCGGACGGTGCCGCAACAGTTGCTGCTGCCAGTTTCGTTCACCTGCTACTGATCACTTGCCCCTTGAACTCACATTCCCGTCCAGCGCTTGCCGAGTTGATGTGGAATGCGAAAATGATCCAGGACGCGTCCCACAGTCTGGTTGACCACGTCGTCGATGGTCTTTGGGTGGTGGTAAAAAGCAGGAACCGGGGGCATGATGACGGCGCCGTACTCGCTTGCGCTGGTCATCAGCCGCAGGTGGCCCAGGTGCAGAGGCGTTTCGCGTACCACGAGCACCAGAGGGCGGCGTTCCTTAAGCGTCACGTCGGCTGCGCGGTGCAGAAGATTGCTCGTATAACAGTTGGCGACAGCCGACAGCGTCTTAATCGAGCAAGGCGCAACGATCATCCCCTCGGTCTCGAACGATCCGCTGGAAATCGAGGCGGCGACATTTTCGACGTCGTAGACCTGGTGGGCCAACTTGCAGATGTCCGAGATAGCGCGACCGGTCTCGTGCACGATCGTCAGTTCGGCGGGCCGAGACAAGACCAGGTGGACTTCCCAGTCGCCCGCTTCCCGCAGTGTCTCCAGCGTGCGTACGCCGTAAATGGCGCCGGAAGAACCGCTGATACCGAGCACGATCCGTTTGGGCATTGGCCGATTGTATCGGATTTTGGAGACCAGTGGCCAGTGGCCAGTGGTCAGTGGTCATGGTTAGTCTGGGTTAGTCAGGTTAGTCAGGGCTGGCCACTGGCCACCGGCCACTGCTACTTGATGACATCCCTTCGAACCACCAACTCCTCGATGCGCTTCTCGTTGGGACGGTATCCGATACCCGGTTCGTCAAGAGCCACTACGCAGCCGGCGGAGTCCATCTCCACTTCCGGCTCGATAATGTCGGCCGTCCAGTAGCGCCGGCTGGCCGAGATGTCACCGGGCAGTCGGAAGTTCGGCAAAGTCGCCAGCGCGATGTTGTGGGCACGCCCGATTCCGGATTCCAGCATTCCACCGTGCCACACCGGGTAGCCGCGCTCCTGGCACAGATCGTGGACGATGCGTGACTGGCTGTGCCCGCCTAACCTTCCCGGTTTGATATTGATCATCCGGCAACTGCCCAGATCCAGCGCCTGGCGGGCGTGGTCGGGAGTGTGAATGGATTCATCCAGGCAAATCGGTGTAGCCAGCCGGCTCTGCAACTGGGCATGGTCGATAATATCTTCGTAGTCGAGAGGCTGTTCGAACATCATCAGATCCAGGTCGTCAAGGCTCTCAAACAACGCCGTATCGGCCAGCGTGT
The DNA here is from genome assembly GCA_051001345.1 of Acidobacteriota bacterium. Lineage (GTDB taxonomy): Bacteria > Acidobacteriota > UBA6911 > JACQSX01 > JBPCNK01 > JBPCNK01. Next base: position 2,511 of record JBPCNK010000135.1, read on the forward strand.
AAGCCGAGTTGGCGTCGGCCATCAGCGGGACATCCGGGAACTCGGCGCGCACGCGCCGCAGCACATGCTCATCCCAGCCCGGCTTGATCTTGAGTTTGATGCGACGGTATCCGTCCTTCAGATAACCGCTGATCTTTTCGAGCAGAACCGGGACGGTCTCCTGGATTCCGATACTGACTCCTACTTCAATCCGGTTGCGGGTTCCGCCCAGCAAGCGATACAGCGGCATCCGGCATAGCCGCGCCTCCAGGTCCCAGGCCGCCATTTCGATGCCGGCTTTGGCCATACGGTGACCCCGCACTTTGGCCAGGGCCGGAAAAATGTCTAGGGCGCGTTCAAACGAGCGGCCAAGCACCATCGGGCCAATGTAGCTCTCGATCATGAGCCGGCAGGTGTCGATCGTTTCGGAACTGTAAAAGGGCCCTTCTCCGCCGGCGACGCATTCGCCATAACCCGTCTGGCCGTCCCCGTACAATCGTACAAGCAGAATGCGGCGGCGCGATTCGCGGCCGAAGCTCGTCTCAAAGTATTCTTTCAACTGGAGGTGGATTTCCCGCAGTTCGATTCGTTCGATTTTCACTACGTATCAGGCCGAGATCAGACCACCGCGGAGAAGTGTTTCTGAAGGATGTAGAAGCCGGTCGGATACCGGTCTTTGGCTTTGTAGAAATCGACGACCGTATACCCGCGCGCGAAGTAGTATTGGAAAATCAGGCGAACCTTCTTCTGCCATTCACGCGCGACCGGCAACGAAGAGGACTTCAGTTTCACGATGTCAAACGGTACTTCGACTTTGATTCGCTCGGTCTGCAGATCGAGCAGCGTCTCACCGGGGCGCACCGGTCCGCGCGCCGGAACGCGCGCCGACAGCGCCGGAGGCACATCCTGATGAAAGACGGCGGCCGGTCGCCCTTCGTCGACGGCACTCAGCCGATCGCGCACGCGTTGCGAGTTGATCGGCCAGGTCACGACAAACCGATCGGTGTCCAGTCCGCGGTGCAGCGGGCTCTTGGATGCTCCGTAGAAGTTCGGTTCGTAGGTTCGCGTGTAACCACCCAGCCTGAAGAAATTCAGGTAGGCGTTCTTGCTCTGCAGTGGATCGAAGGTCCAGTGGATCATCCGGATGCCCATGCGCAGAGCCTGTTCGCGCTGCTGCACTTTCAACTGGTAGCCGAAATCACGGCCCCAATACTCTTTTCGCACTCCAAGCATTTCCGACCAATGAATCACGCCGCTTTCATCCAAGCCAGGAATGCCAAAGACGAACCCGGCGACTTCTCCCTTTCGAGTCAGGGCGCCCAGCGTGATGCCGCCGTTACGATTGGCCACCAGAAACATGGACAAGGGGACGATGTCTTCATAATTTCGGCCCCAGATCATCTTCTGCAGCCTGACGCACTGGCGGAACTGAGCGGGCTCGGTCAGCAGTTCAATTCGAATTTTTCGGTCGGTGGCCATGGCCGTTTCTCAGTCCGGACGAGACTCACCTGCGGCGCCGCGCGAAGGCGACCACAAGTTAATTGATTTCAAATAGTTAGTCTGACTCAGGCGGTCGCTCCAGGGAAATCGAGGCGCATCGGGCCCACTCTGCTGGAACTCCTTATAGAACGTTGTCTCTTTGAAATCAATGAGTTTAATCACATTCCGGATTTTTCTTTACTTTGAAACGGCCTTTGGATAGGCTGAAAAAAATTGGTACGCTTTCCTTCGTAAACTGCTTATGAATAAGAATAAAATCAGTCGCCGGCGCTTCCTTGGCCAGGCCGCCGGCAGCGCCGTCCTAGCCGGACTGCCTGGGCTAGGCAGCACACAGGCCCAAGCCAAATACGATTACCAGCTGGTCGTCCGCGGAGCTACGATCGTTGACGGCACGGGCGCGCCCGGATACACCGGAGACATAGCGGTACGGCAGGGCCGCATCTTTGCGATCGGGAAGATCAAGGAAGGCAAGTCCTACCGGACCATCGAGGCCAACGGCTTGGTCGCTTCCCCGGGCTTTATAGACATCCACACCCATACCGACACAGAGTTGCTGAAGTATCCGCGCGGCGAGAGCAAGCTTCGCCAAGGTGTGACCACCGAGATCGGAGGCAACTGCGGCGGCTCGCCGTTTCCTAGCGCAGAAGGCACTGTCGCCGGAGAGCGCTGGGCATCACTGCGCGATTTTCTCAGCGAACTCGAAAAGGCGAAAATCGGATTGAACTTCGCGACGTTTGTCGGACAGGGCGCCGTCCGCAGAAACGTTCTGCAGGACGCCAACCGCAAGCCCACCTCCGACGAGTTGACCAAGATGAAGCAGTTGGTCGCCACAGCCATGCGCGATGGCGCCGTTGGCATCAGCAGCGGCCTGGAATACACGCCTTCCGGCTTTGCCGAAGCCGATGAGCTGATCGAGTTGTGCAAAGCGGCTCAAACTTTCGGCGGCATCTATGCCACTCACATGCGCAACGAGGACGACCGACTGCTCGAGGCGATCCAGGAGGCCATCGAGGTCGCCCGCGCTGCATCGATACCGCTGCAGATTTCACACTTGAAGGCAGCGGGCCGTGCCAACTGGAGCAAGACCGATCAGGCGCTGGCGCTGATTGAAGAGGGCGTCCGTTCGGGAGTGTCCATTCACGCCGATCGCTATCCCTATATCGCGTATGCCACGGGCCTCAGCATCAATTTTCCAAAGTGGGCTCGTGACGGCGGCAACGACGCCTTTGTAGCGCGCCTTCGCGACATGTCTCAACGGGCCCGCATGAAGGGAGAAACGGAGGCGAAGGTTCGCGCCACCGATGGATGGGAAAGCCTGCTCATCGCGGGAGTCCGCACCGACGCCAACCGGACGCTGGTCGGAAGGCGCATCGCCGAAGTGGCTCTTGAAAAGGGCTTTGACCCGTTCCACTTCGCCTGCGACCTTCTGGTCGAAGAAAACGGATCTGTGTCCACCTACGGTTTCGCCATGGACGAAGAAGGAACGGCCAAAGTCCTGGCGCACCGGCGCGTGATGATCGCCAGCGATGGGAATGCCCTCTCGCCGGCCCGTACTCCCGAAAAGGGGGGCCTCAGCCGTCCTCATCCGCGTTCCTATGGAACGTTTCCCCGCGTGTTTGCCGAGTACGTTCGGAAGCGGAAAACGCTTACACTCGAGCAGGCGGTTCAGAAAATGACCGGGCTTGTCTCCAACAAGCTGGGCTGGCCTTACCGAGGCCGGCTGCTGAAGGATCAATTCGCCGACATCGTCTTGTTTGACGCGACGCGGATCGCCGATCGGGCCACGTTCACCGAGTCGGAGCAATTTCCCGAAGGCATAGAATATGTCATCGTCAACGGTACGCCTGCGGTCGAAAAGAACAGCTACACGGAGAGTCCAAGCGGCGTGATCCTAGTGGGTCACGGCCGGCGGGTGTAGCAGAAGTTTCAGTTTCAGTGCCACGAACGCAGAGAGTGGTGACATTGACACACGCGGCAGGAACCCGATAGTTACCGTAGTGATTCCATGAAGCACTGGACCGCAACGGAGTTACGTCAGATTCGCTCCGAATTCGATCTGACACTAGCGCAGGCTCGGTCCTTTGCCGCAGGTTGCGGACTCCCTTTTGAGGACTTGCAGCAACTGGCGCCGGCACGCCGCCGGCAACTCGTCCGTTTTCACCTGTCGGTCGCAGGCGGCAAACAGCGCGGGCCTCACCCCAAGTACGGCTCCGATGAGCCTGGACGCTGGCAGAAGACCTGGCCGCGGAAATAAGAAGTCAGAACCGCGAGCGTAAGCGAGCCGGGCAAATCGCTGAGACTAGTTGCCCGCTTGCTTACGCACGCGGCTCTGTTATTTGAAGAGTCTTTTCAGGACTCGTTCTTTCGAACCTTGCGAGTGTGTTGAAATCAACTGGCTCGCAAGCTCGCGGTCGCGGCTTTCGAGCGATTCGAAAATCCGGTGGTGCTCCTTCTCAATCTCGGCGCGACGGTCCAGGGACATCGTCATGAAAAAGATCCGGCGCAGCTGGTGGAGCAGATTCTCGTACATCATCGTCATCCGCTCGTTGCGACAGGTCCCCACGATAATCGTGTGAAAACGGAAGTCGCCGGCGATGCAGGCCTTCAGTGCTTCCAGCTCCTTGCCAGCATAGGAATCCTCGCAAAGTTTTTTCAACTCCGCCAGTTCCTGCGGCGTAATGGAATCGACGATTTGGTCGGCAGCATAGGTCTCAAAGATCTGACGCATTTGATAGATTTCGTTGATATCGCGGGCCGAGACGGGACTGACGATGTAACCCTTGTTGGAGATGATCTGCAGCAGCCCATCCTTTTCCAACTTGAAACAGGCTTCGCGCACGGGTGTGCGGCTGACGTTATAACGCTTGGTAACCTGCCCTTCGGTAATGGGTGAGCCCGGCTTAAGCAGACAGGTGACGATGTCTTCTTTGAGGTGATGATAGATCGCGTCGGAGAGGACCTCGAACTCTTCAGTCATTGCCGTCCACAGCATAGTACAAGCGCAGGGGTGTCGCAATGTACCCGGGCTGGGTAAAATTGCAGAACCGATCCAAGTTCCCGCACATGTCAAAGGGGCCGTCATCAACGGTGCTGCGAGCGACGCGAGCGGGTCCGTGCCACCGGCCACGGCTGGCAGGCTATTTGAGATTGATGTTACTTACTCGCACTATCTGACCAAATGAGCGCAGCCGACCCGCTCGCGTCGCTTGCGGCACTGTTAATTGTGGCGCCGACAACAGCGCGGGATCTGACTAGCCATCGACAATTTTCACACCTTCCAACATCACAAGAACTCGGCCTTCAACAACACATCCGTATTTTCTCTTCCTGCCTCAACAAAGCACGCCTCGCCTGGTCCAGTGAGACTTCGGAAAACGAAACGCTGCCGCCAATGGGCAGCTGCGCCGCGCGACAGAGATCGGCACTGATGCAGCATGCGACCTTCGGATAGCCTCCAACAGATTGACGATCGGCTAACAGCAGAATCGGCTGTCCATCGTGTGGTATCTGAATCGCCCCGCGTGGCATCGCCTCGGATAACAAATTGGGCCCGCACAAACTTTCGATAATTGAGCCGCTGAGACGATATCCCTGGCGGTCCGAGCGCGGAGTAATTTTGTAGGTCGAAGAGAAGAAACTGCGGATCGCACTCTGGCCAAACAGTTGCTCGTCGGGCCCGAGCACGACACGAATCGGAAGATGCGTTTCGTACTCTGATTCCAAGTCCGCACTGGCGCGCCGGCCAGCCACTGCATGCCCGGCAGGCTCGCGCCATTCGATCCGGTCTCCGCGCGCAAGCGCGCGTCCTTGCACGCCTCCCCATCCAGCGCTGAGGTCCGTGGACCCGCTGCCAAACACCTGCTGGGCCACAAATCCCCCGGCCACCGCTAGACAAGCTCGAAAGCCGCTGTGGCAAGCGCCGAAAGCAAGTTCGCCTCCGGCGGGAATAGGATGGCCTTCCCACAGTCGCAGCCGGCGATCGTTCACCGTGACGTCAAACTCTCCACCGGCAATCGCAATCAGCGCATCGTCGTCAAACCGCAGGCGTGGTCCGGACCAGGCGACTTCGATAGCGACGGTGTTTTCGGGATTACCCACCAGCCGATTGGCGACGCGCAACGCCAGCGAATCCATCGCTCCGCAAACACGCACGCCGTAGCGTTGCCACCCGGTGCGGCCCAGATCCTGCAGGGTCGTCTGGATCCCCGGTGCAAGAACTTCCAAAGTCATGGCAGCACGCCTGAACCGTCCGGATTATTCATAGCGAAACGTCGTTCCAATAATTCTTTTGGCGATATCGTAATTGCGTCTTAGCGCCGATTAATCGGATGAACACGAATTAACACGAATTAATTGCAATGCTTGGGGTTGATAAGTGCAACTCAAGTGCAATGGGCCTAATCCGTTTAATCCGTGTTAATCCGCGCTACAACTTGTGGGCCATTTTCTAATTGCCCGAAGAACGATGATTAAAATTCAGCGATGTTGGCAACTGATAGCATCAATCGCCCACCGCAGAGACGCAGCGCGGCGTAGCAGCAACCGAAAAAAGTGGCTAGTGGCCAGTCGCCGTGCCGGTGTCCCATGGTTGTTGCTGGCCACTGACCACTGGCAACTGCCTTCATCGCAGCATCTCTGCAACCGGTACAATGCGGACGCCTTCACGCTCGAAGCGGCGCCGCAGGCATTGCAGGAACTCCAGCGCTCGTGGATTGTCGCCATGCAGGCAAATCGTTTCGCACTCGATTGAAATCGTCGAGCCGTCGACGGTCTCCACCTTGCCATCGCGTACCATTCGGACAGCCCGTTCGGCCGCCGCTTCCGGCTCGTGGACAAATGCGGCCGGCTTGGAGCGCGGCGTCAGTGTCCCGTCGCGCTGATACGTGCGGTCGGCGAAGCCCTCGCGCGCGAAGCACAAACCACGGCGCTTTGCGGCGCTCTCCAACTGGCTGCCGGCCATTCCAAACAAGATCAACTGCGGATCGCAGGCAGCCGTTGCCTCGACAATTGCATCGGCCAGCGCAACGTCGCCTGCGGCCATGTTGTACAGCGCACCGTGTGCCTTGACATGCAGCAACCGCACCCCTTCGGAGCGAGCGATCGCCTCGAGCGCGCCGATCTGGTAAATCAGCAGATCGCGCAGTTCACCGGGCTCGATGCGCATTTCGCGCCGCCCGAAACCCGCCAGATCGGGATACCCCGGGTGCGCGCCGACGGAGACATGGTGAGCGCGGGCGGCCCGGACAGTCGCGCGCATAACCGATGGGTCTCCTGCGTGGAAACCACAAGCGACGTTGGCCGACGAGACCAGCTCCAGCACGCGTTCGTCGTCGCCTAAGCGGTAACAGCCGAAGCTTTCACCCAGGTCGCAATTGATGTCTATCTGGTGGATACCCATACCGTCCCTCTCAAACGGCTCGAAAGCGTACTCGATCGCCCACCGACAACAGAAAAGCAGGTTCGCGATCGACGTCGAAGATCTTCAGCGGCGTCCATCCGATTAGCCGCCAACCTCCCGGACTCTCCACCGGATAGATTCCCGTCTGCGCTCCGCCGATGGCGATCGATCCGGCCGGTACTTTCAAGCGCGGCGTGTCCAGGCGAGGCGTTGCGATGCGTTCATCCAGGCCGCCGAGGAACGGAAAGCCCGGGCTGAATCCGAGCAAATAGACGCGGTAGTCGCCGCCGCTGTGCAGCGCGACGACCTCCGCCGAGCCCAGGCCGTGCAGTCGGGCCACTTCGTCAAGATCGGGCCCGGCGGCTCCGCCGTATTGAACGGGCACCTCGACGGTTCGCGTAGTCCTGTTATCGGAAATTCCTGCGCGATGTGCCACGCCGGCAGCCAGCGCCAGAGCGTCATCGGCCGACAGGGTAATCATGTCGTAGAAAAGGAGAACGGACGTGTAGGACGGAATCCATTCGAGGATAGCCGAAGGCCGCTCGCGTTCCAGTTGCTCCAGAAATCCCTGCACATGAAGGTGTGTCCCAATCGAAATGCCTTCGCCCCACTTGACCAGAATCCCGCAGTCCCCGGCCGGCCGAATCACCGGATATTCGAAGGAAGTGGTTTCCACGGCTGATCCGTACCACAGCCGGCGGAAAATTCAAAATGTTGCTGGGGGAAAGAGGGGTCAGGATTCAGGGGTCAGGGTCGATGTCGCGGACGTGGTCGTTGACGTGCTCGTGGTCGTTGACGTGCTCGCGGTCGTTGACGTGCTCGTGCTCTTGGACGTGATCGGCTTTTCAGCGAGGCTGTCCTACGCGTCACTACTCGGAAAGTCAGCTACAATGCCCCCATGGACCTCGGATTGACCGGCAAAGTTGCGATTGTTGCCGCTTCCAGCACGGGCATCGGCAAGAGTGTGGCGCTGGGATTGGCCGCGGAGGGAGCCCAGCTGGCTTTGTGCGCGCGCCGCGCCGAACCGCTCGCCGAGACAGCGGCTGAGATTCGGGAGCTGCACCCGTCCGTGCAGCTCATTCAAGTCGTCTGCGACCTGACCCACGCAGCCGCAATCTCGCGCTTGGTTTCCACGACCGTGGAACGCTTCGGGACAGTTGAGATTTTGTTCACCAACGCGGGCGGACCGCCGGCCGGTACGTTCGACGAACTCAATGACGATCACTGGGAGGCGAGCTTCCAATTGACCCTGATGAGTGCGGTTCGGTTGATCCGCGAAGTGACGCCGCACATGAAAAAGCAGCACTGGGGTCGGATTATCAATCTGACCTCGATTTCCGTCAAACAGCCCATCGCTGGATTGATACTGTCTAATTCGCTTCGTTCGGCCGTGGTGGGGATGGCCAAGACGCTCAGCCAGGAATTGGCGGCCGACAATATTCTGGTCAACAACGTCTGTCCCGGGTATGCGCGCACCGACCGGCTGGCGGAACTGGCCGAGAAACAGGCAGCGTTGCGGGACACGACTCCCGATGCGATCTTCGAAGAATGGGGCCGGGAAATTCCCCTCAAGCGCGTTGCCGCTCCCGAAGAGATTGCCAACCTCGTGGTCTTTCTGGCTTCGGAAAAGAGCAGTTACATCACGGGAGCAACGATCCAGGTCGACGGCGGTTGGGTCAAGGGCATGATTTGAGAGATGGCGTTAATGACACAAATTGGGGATTGGGGATTGGGGATTGGGGATTGAATGTTGGATTGCGGATTGACGATTGCGGATTTATTGTGGATTGAGCCCCTTCGCAGCCAAGTTGAAATGACCTCCGATGGGATGGTGACGTCCCTGACCCCTGAATCCTGAATCCTGACCCCTGAATCCTGACCCCTGAAGCCTGACCCCTTTTCAGAGCGGAGTTCCCTTCCAAAATTATCCACCGGATGAAACAACGCCACCTAGTTCCCACGGTACGCAGGGTGCTTGAAGCGCATCAGATTGGCGACCGATTTAGTCAAAAGCACACAGCGCAGCAGTGTCCGCTTTTTGGATGGAGGCAGCAGATCGATCTTTCCATCCACCCACTCTTCCAATAACGCTTCGCCTGTTCCCAGCAAGGGTGTAAACACCAGATCTTGGGGAGACAGTCCGACATTCCCCAACGACGCTTCGCTGGCGGGACCGATTTCAAACTGCACCGAGTAGAGCGTTGTCCAGAGAAAGGCTACCTTTCGCGACGCTCCGCGGTGGCGGGCGATGTGGTAGGAGACGGCTCCCTGCGCGGGGTGGCCCAGGAAATTCTCTTTGATCGGATGAGCTGAGCCGTCAAAGAAACCGTCCTTAGTGTGTGTGATGGCGTGTTTCCAATCGGGGAAGAACTTCCCGTCAAACTCCCGCCGCGTCACCCGCTCGGTCAGCCGAAAGCCATGCTGAACGCTGAGAAAGAACGCCGAGTCCTGCAGCGCCCCTTTCCAGTCAAAGCCATCGGAAGTAGCTGTTGAATTTGGGACGGGCTGCGCGCAAAGCGGAACTGCTGCCAACAACACGCACAGGCTGGCCACCGTCAAGAGTGGCACCGGCCGCCTGGTCGGTGTGCTTTTAGCTCGGTTTGACACGTAGGGCACTCCGTGGGGACATGCTCTGCTATTGACAAAAAAGCACACTGGGCTGGAGCCCTGTGCCACACTTGTATTCTTACCCTGATCACGTGCCTTGAATGGCGCCTGGTCCTACCGCAGTGCGGCCGTGGCCAGAACTTCCGGCGGAACCGCCGAAAGAAAGCGGCCCGAGTCGTTGCCGTAAAGTAGCTGTGTTACGACGCCCAGATCACCGGCCACCTTGATGCGGACATAACCGCCTACCTGTGACGAAGCTGCCGGCACCAGCTCGCGGACTAACTGTGAAGTTCGTTCCCGCGGCCGCAACCTCAGAGGCGCGCCGTTGGTCCCAACCAGGACTCCAGCCGAGCTAAAAACCTCGATTCTAATGTCAATGTCCACGCTATTTGGATTATAGAAAGCCAGTCCCGTATAGTAACTCAAATTGCGGTTGGCGCCATCGAGTTCACCGTTGGCAACGTGATTGAAGAGAGTGTCGGAAACCAAAACATCCTGCAAAACCAAACCAGCCGCAAACTCCCCTTTGGTTTCTCCGAACACCACGTCACCGACCAGGCCGGGCTGATTACATTCGACGACCAGCGTGCCGACGCGCGGTTGACCCTGCAGCTCCAGCAGTTCGTCCAGTAAGGCGAGCAGCGACTGGCGCGGCAGAAGGATCTTGTCTTTACGCGCGTATTCAACGCCGGCGTTGTCAATGGCACGGATCGTGATGCTGGCGCTGTTGGACGCCGTGTTGATCAGGTTCAAGCTAGTGTAATATGTCGTGGCGCCAAAAACCCCTGAGGCGAGCTGCGCCGAATAGAGCAGCTTCTCGGAGCTGGGCGTCACCGCGTTGATGGCCAGCAGAGTATCGCCGGCTTCGATCAATTCAAAGGCTATCACTCCGCCGCCTGTCGCGCTGATCGTGATGTAACCGTTCTCGACGGCGACGCTTGTAAACAGCGTCGAGAAACTTTCCTGGACAAAACCGTGCGCGGCAATGTCGCGCCGGATCTGCGGACCCGAGGCGCCGCCATTCTGGAAACGATGCCGCAAAAAGACCGCAATGGGCGTCGCGTTCGGGTTAATCAGATTCACCGTCGTGGTTGCATTCCGCCCGGCAAAAGTAGCCGGGCCCGAGGCGATGCGCGGCAAAATAAGCTCGGTTGTGAGCTGGCGAAATGCCAACCCGCCATCCAGCGCGCGGCCGGGCCGGTCGCCGATCTGAAACAAAGAGGACAATCGACTGTTGTTGCTCTCGATCTCCACCCATCCGTTTTGCAACGGATCGCCTGCGACCGAAAAAATCTGGCCGGCAATCCTGGCCGTCTGCTGTTTGGCCGGAACGGAAAACAGAGTGGACGGATTGGCCGGCAATGCCATCAGCCCTCCGGACAAATCCCAGGCGCGCGCCGTTACGTTGGCGATTGAGTCGCTGGAGTTTGCAAAGGCGAAGCCGGTGTAGAGGTTTTGATCACCCCGATAGTACGGGAAATAGGAATGGTAACTGGCCGCAGTGGCAGCGTTCTGGGAGGCGATGAATCGAATCTGGCGGCCTTCGATATCAAAGGACTTGTTGTCCTTTATGGAAAATGATTCCACGTAACTGCCGTTGCCGGAAAGAACGACTTGCCCGTTGGCAGCGTTCCGGAAATCCTGTGTGAGGACCTGCGAGCCGCCATTGGCGCCGCCCGAACTGATTCCAACGACTGCCTGAATCGAAGCGCCCGACCCGGTGTCATCGGTAACCCGAATGTTCGGGTAGTTGAAATAAATGTCGCCGTTTGACAGGAGCGTCACAGAAAAATAGTTTCCGTCGTTTCCGTCAAACTCCGGGACGCTTCGCCAGGTGAGTGTCACGCTGGTATCGGTCTGCGTGTAGGCTACGCGGCCACCCTGCCCGGGATCGAGATCGGTAAAAAGCGGCGCGATGCGCGGCGGCCCGCTGGTCAACCGGTTGACGTTCCGGTCCGTCGAAGCCGCTTCAGGAGCCCCAAAGGTCAAGTTGCCATCCGAATTGACATAGAGACTGCTGTACTGCGTTCCGAAAAAGGGAAACTTGAAATTGCTCGGGAAGACGTATTCAACTGAATCGTCGTCGGACAGCGCCGTCAGATTGTTCGGCAGCTCGTTGGTAAACAAATTGATCTCGCTGACCGGCGCGCCGTTGACCAGCGGCGTCGAGCTGCCCGCCACGATGGTTACTACGACTTTCTCAGCCGGATCATCGCGCACCGAATCTCCCGACTCGTTGGCGCCATTGTAAAAATCCTGCGGAAAACTGCGGAATGGCGCCTCCAGGGGACCGACGCTGGACCCGCCGGTAAACCCGGGGCTGATGGGTTCGATCAAGACATGGTAGTCGCCCGGAGGGACCGCGGGGATTTCCCACTCCCCTTCCTCGCGCAGGTAGCCGGAAACTACCGACTGCAACTTGATGTTCTGAAACGTGACGTTGGTGACGGAGCGCAACAAAACATTGGCGCCCGTCATGGGAACGCCATTGCTGCGAAAGACCTTTCCGCGAATCGACCCCTGGCCAGTTCCAAAGGAAGCCCCCGGATACAGCCAGGAAATCCAGGTCACGTCGTCGAGCAGCAACAGCGGCGCGCTATTGATCGCGATCGGATACATCAGCGGTACTTGTTCGCTGAGCAGGCCCACATACTCCAGGCCGGCCTGCGTATGGTCCATCCCCAGCAGGTGTCCCAATTCATGCACGATCGCCGTTTTGAACACTTCGAAGTTTTCGATGTCGCGGGCGTTGCCGTTCGGCTTGGCGAACTTCCCGTTCATCACGACGAAAGCACCGGTAATTTCAGTCGGCGCCGTGCGCGGCTCAAAGCGGGTGGCCGAGGCAAACCCGATAATAAACGCACTGGATCCCGCCCCCTCCATATCGTCGATCAGCGCTCCGTCGGCGTCGAATATCACCGCGTTGAAGTTGTCGGCGGCCGTGTTGAGTTCAGCTGCAGTAGTCACGTCATTGGGGAGCGATTGATCGGCTGTAAAGCGTACGGCTGCGGTCGGCACCAATTCCCACTGTCGCAGCAGCGCCTTCACCAGAGCTTGCGCCTCTTCGTTGGTCAATTGGCCCAGCTTGCCCTGATCCAACGTGAGCGCAATGGGTGTTCCCTGCCGCCAGCGCAACGCATCGCCGTTGAACACAAAAAGCGGGCCCCCTGCGAAAGCCGCGCCTACCGAGGCTGTCAGCAGCAGCGCCACCGCGTGAATTTTTACAGAACGCACCAGTCTCAGCACGAATCAGGTTCTCCTAGAGTGGAATTACTTCAAGTAAAATCGCTGGCGCGTGGGAGTCGGCGCTCGGCGAATTTTTTCAACCAGCGAGGTGAACAGTTCGATGGGAATCGCGCCTCCCTGGCGGATAACCTGCGATTCGGCCGCGTTGAGCTGGAAGGATTGTTGGGCCGTCTGAGCTGCGACGCCGCGAAACAGGTCTCGGTTCTCCACGGCGTTGATTACGCCCTGTTCATCTCCGCTGCGTCGAATGTCAAAGGAGCCCTGCTGGCGCGCAACGGCACTGGTATAGCCCAGTCGGCTGGCTCCGTACAAAAAGAGGACGACGCGCTGACCCTTGTGGTACTGAGGCTTGGTTTTGTCCCAGACGGGTCCATATTGCCGGAAACTGAAAACCGTATCGCTGTTTCCGCCTTTCAGGTACTGTTCGACTCGAAATGTGTAAAGGACTTCGGGCGAACCGGTTTGAGAGTTGACCCCCGGCTCGATGCCCGTGCAGGTTCCCACAAACGCCACTTGCGCTGCGTCGACGATCTCGATCAAATTGGCGGATCGAACCGAGCTGGCCTGCCCAACGCCAAACACGCTCAGTAGGGCGACTAACGCCCCCGCCAGCCGAACCACGACAACACGCTGCCTCATCCTGTGCCTGCCTCCGGACGGTATTATATATAGGACTTCTGGTTAGATGCAGGTCGGAGCCGAAAGTTATCACCAATTTAGGGGCCAGGCTTCAGGCTTCAGGGGCTAGGCTTCAGGGGGCAGGGGTCAGGCGGCTCTAGGTTTATTGACTGCAATCCGCAATACAATCCGCAATTCTCCAATCCACAATCCCAAATCAACTCCCCAATCCCCAATCCGCAATCCAAAATTCAATCCCCAATCCCCAATCCCCAATCCCCAATTGATCACACCACCCAATCTGCTATTCTGCACCGAATGAAGGACCAGGAGCGCGCGATTGCGGAGACCATGGCTCTGTCTATTTTCGGCGACGACCAGGCGGCCCGGCAGCGTTGGGTGGATTACTGGACTGCAACAGTCGAGCGTAACCGGGAGCTGGTCTTGAACTTTAACCAAACGGTCCTAATTGACTTCCAGGACAAGAGAATTCTGGATGTCGGCTGCGGCAGCGCGGGTCTGGCGCAACTGGTTGGAAAGCTGGGCGGCTACTATGTCGGGCTCGACTACGAAGCCCACATCCTGCGTCTGGCAGCACGCTTTCAGCCCGAGGCGCCACTGCTTCGAGCTTCGGCCGCCCATCTGCCATTTCGGTCGGCGTCTTTCGACTACGTGTTTGCGTTTGATGTGGTCGAACATCTGACGGGAGGATTGCCCTGGCAAGCCAGCTTCATGCGCGAGTTGCGCCGTGTCCTCCGCCCGCTCGGGATGATTTTCCTGACCACTCCCAATCGCTACTACCCGCGCGAAGGCCACACCCTGCTGCTCGGTCCGCAGTACCTTCCGATTCGGCTGGCCGATTGGTACATTGCCCGCGCCAATCCCGGTTTCCTGCGCGAGCACAAAAGCTTTTCCGCCATTCAGTTGCTTTCGCCTTGGCAACTCAAGCAACTGACCGACCAGGCTGGTTTGGCCATGCTGCACCAGATTCCTGAACGCCGTGACGAAGAGGATCTGGGACCCATCTGGCGCCGATTGGCCCGAATGGTCGAATGTGGCCCTTTGAGCTGGATGCCCATCCAGGAATTCGGAGTCATCCTGGTGGCCAAAGAAAACCAGTCGCGATTAGCCCTTAAGAAGCGAAAGCATTGGCTCTATCAGCAGGCCCAACCGCAGCGCCAGCCACTCGAGGAATTCAAACCCCACATCGATTTTTCCGAGTCTCCCTTTCATATTCAGCTAGGACCCGGGTGGAACTGGATGGAAGACCTTGTGCACTCCGCATATCGCTGGACCGACAGACGAGCCACGGCGTATCTGCAGTCAAACCGGCCGGCCGCGGAAATCCGCATTCAGGGCTTCTGCGACCCGGCGCTGTACCCGTCGGCTTCCAACCACCTGGAAGTTCGCGTGGATGGCTGGAAGGTGGGTGAAACCAGGCTGACGGCACACGGCCCGTTCGATCTGATATACCTTGTGCCGTTCGAACCAGCGGGTCCGCACTTGTACGTTGTCGAGCTGTCAAGCCAGCCCGCAAAATCTCCCGACAGTCGCGACCTTCGAGGCCTGGGTGTGCCGATTACTCGAATCGAATTGCTGACGGGAGAAGCTGTGTGATCCCGGTGCTCCGCTCTCTTCTTATCGCGCTTGCAGCGGCGTCCCTTGCCATCGTGCTGCTGCCATTGCTGCTGTCGGCGACCCTTGTGGCGCGGCTGCGCCGGCCCACAACCAAAAGTTCGCCGCCGGTTGCGCCCAGTCGCGACTGCTGTTCGATCATCATTCTGAACTGGAACGGCCGCGACCTGCTGGCCGAACACCTGCCATCCGTCCTCCAGGCAGTCGAGCGCGATGGACGGCCCCATCAGATTCTGGTGGTCGACAATGGCAGCACCGATGGAAGCCTGCCATGGCTGCGCACGCACTTCCCGGCAGTCGACACTCTTGAGTTGCCGTCCAATTGCGGATTCGGCCAGGGCAACAATGCCGGTGTCGCCGCCGCCCGCTATGAGACGGTTGTCCTTCTCAACAACGACATGCGCGTCGAACCAGATTTCCTGCGCCCGCTGCTACAAGCGTTGACTGGCGACGTTTTTGCGGCCGCATCTCAGATTTTTTTCCAGGAAACCAGCCGCCGCCGCGAAGAGTCCGGCAAGACCTTCGCGCGCTGGCGCGGGTGGCGTCTGGAACTCGGTCACGGCCCGATCGAGGCTGGCGACGTGGCTCGGGGCACAAGCCCCGTGTTCTGGGCCGGCGGCGGAGCAAGCGCCTACGACCGCGGCAAATTTCTGGCTCTGGGCGGATTTGATCCGCTGTACTGGCCGGCCTACGCCGAAGACACGGATCTGTCATTTCGCGCCTGGAAACGGGGCTGGCCCTCGGTGCTGGCTGCAGCCAGCGTTGTGCATCACCGGCATCGTTCCACCAGCGCGAAACTTTTCGACTCGCAGCAACTGCTCGACCTGCTGCTTGAAAGGCACCTGATCCTGTTTGGCTGGGCTTGTCTGGAGAGTCCGCGCTGTCTGCTGCGACTTCTGCTCGACCTGCCGGCACGTCTGGCCGGCGTCGCTCTGCGTGGACCCGGGGCCGGACGCCTTTTGTTTGATTTGTTGCGTTCGATTGGCGCCGTCGTTGCGCGCCGCGCCGCGCGTCCGCATCCGGTTCTTTCCGAGCGCCAGATTTTTGCCCGCGCTAACTCGCTGCTGGAATATTTGTGCGCATATGCCCCGGTCTCAAGTCGCAACGAGGAGCGCCTAGACCTTCTATTTGTCAGCGCCTACATTCCTTGCCTGTGGCGGCACGGTGGAGCCGGCCGTGTGTTCAACCTGATCCAGAGGCTGGCGCAGCGTCACCGGGTTACCTTGATCACATTTCTGGAAAATGAAGACGACCACCAGTTCATCGCCGAGTTGGAATCGTTTTGCCACAAGGTGGTCACCGTCCCGCGGCGCGCCCGCTTCCGGTTTGAATGGTTCGCCTATGAGCCGTTCGCGGAATTCGACCAGCTCGAAATGCACGACGCCGTACGACAGGCCGTCGAGGAGCAGGACTTCGATGTCGCGCATCTCGAGTACACGCAAATGGGCGTGTACAGCCGCTGGTGCCGCCGCTCGGTCACGTTCCTGACCGAGATCGAAGTCAACTACGCGGCTGCCCGCACACGGCACCGCTACACGTCAGGCTGGCGGCAACGCATCAAATCCCGCTATGACTGGATGCAGACGTTCAATCGAGAGTTGGCGCTCTGCCGGCTGGTCGATCACGTCGTGTGTGTCAATGAGACCGATGCGGATTATTTGCGCGGCTATCTCGATGTACGAAAGATCCATGTAATCGAGACCGGCGTAGATGTCGATTATTTCCGGCCGGGGCACAACGGGATCGAAGATCCGTACCGCATCCTTTTCGTTGGCGCCTATCGGCACGACCCCAACGTCGATGCCATGCTTTATTTTTGCCGGGATATTTTTCCGGAAATTCAACGCCAGGATCCAGAGGCGCAGATGTGGATTGTTGGATCCTCTCCACCCCCGGCGATTGTCAACCTTGGAAAACTTCCCGGCGTCCGCGTCGCCGGGTTTGTCGAAAATCTGGCGGATGCTTATCAGCGCTGCGCCGTCATGGTAGTCCCGCTGCGGACGGGAGTTGGAATCCGGGGGAAAATCCTGGAAGCCTGGGCCTCCGGCAGGCCTGTGGTGGCTACCCCACTGGCCGCTGCTGGCCTGGATGCGCTGCACGGCGAAAACATCATCCTTGCCGAACACCCCGGCGAATTTGCATCTTGGACCGTGGCGCTGCT
This sequence comes from Acidobacteriota bacterium, assembly GCA_051001345.1. Classification (GTDB taxonomy): domain Bacteria; phylum Acidobacteriota; class UBA6911; order JACQSX01; family JBPCNK01; genus JBPCNK01. Next base: position 19,655 of record JBPCNK010000135.1, read on the forward strand.
GCGCAACGCGGCGGCCCGCCGGCGCATCGGCCTGCAGGCTAGACAGACCGCCGAGCAACAGTACGACTGGGATGCGCTGACGTCTCGACTGGAGCGGTTGTACCGCGAGGCGCAACCTCAATGAGAAACCTGCTGGTCATCCAGACTGCGCCACTGCCTGCCCTGGTCTTCACCCTGGACCAACTGCGGCGCCACTTTCCCTACGCGCGAATTACCGTCTTCTGCCGCGCTGAAACTGCCACGCTGGCTGCCGTTGCCCCACGCGCCGATGATGTGATCGGACGCCATCCGGGCGAGTCCCTCCGCGCCAGCCGCCGGAAATTGTCCCGACAGGCCTTCGACGCCTGTGTGGTTGTCCAACCCGACAGTGCTCCCTATTGGCGCGCCAAGTGGATGGCTTGGTTGCTGGGCATTCGTCCTGTGGTGACCATGGACGCCGATACGGCGCTGCGACGGCTGTCGTGGGAAGGATTCCTGCACTTCACACACGGCTCCGCCTCCGAGACACCTGCGGCCTATCGCTCCTTCGAGGAAACCTTTGTGGAACCTGGAACGGAGGCGCGTGTTCTGGTTGTTGAGACCTGTGACCGTTCTGACTGGGCTCTGCGCGCCCCTGTGATTGCACGGCTGTTTCCCCGCGCGCGGTTGACGCTCGTAACCCCGCGCACAGAAACGCCACCGGTCGAGGTTGCAGAACAAATCCTGCTTTCGCGACGCGATCAATTGCCTTCGGCCGGCGCCTCGGGTCCGTGGGATGGTGTCGTGGTCTTCTTCACGGGGGCACCCGGCTATGCCCGCTGGAAACGCCTGGCGCTATCGCTTCCCACTTGGCGAACGGTCGTCGTCAATGAGAACAACGATTTCTTTCATGCGTCGCTACGCAGCCTGGCAGGATTTGCATGGCAGCGATTGCGCTTTGGAGTCCGCCGCGATATTGCTCCGCGGCGATTTGCAAAACAACTTGTATTGCTGGTCCAGACCGATGATGCGGCGACGATTCAAACCGCGGCCCAAAAGTTGCTGGACGGAAATATAGCCGGCGCCGATCCTACCGTCGACATCCTGTGCAGCGCAAGCAGCAGCGCAACCTTCCAGCCTGTGGCTTTTCCGCCCAAAGTTGATCTGGTCCGAACCTATCCGGCCAAACCATCCTGGGCAGCCGCGCGCCGGCTGCTGGCAGAACTGCGCCGCGAGCGCTACGACGTAGCCGCGGTTGTCCTGTCGGGAAAGCCGACTTTTCGAAAACTAAAACTTCTGCCCTGGCTTGTGGGCGCGCGGCACCGCCTCATTTTCAACGAGAATCTGGATTGTTTTTATTCATCCCCTGCGCGGCTGGGACGATTGTTGCTGCGACGGCTGCGGCACGGCAGCGACATTCCGGCACCGATCGCCGAAACCATCGAACGGGCGCAGCCGCGGCGGTACGCGCTGCGGCCCCGCCTGCTGGTCGTGCAGACAAGCGCGGACGACCAGGTCGATGAGATCCTGAGCCGGCTTGCCGATGAGACCCTCTTTGCAGCTCCCCGAGTCGATGTCCTTTGCCGCCAGGATAAACGCGCGCACTTTACCGGATCGCCGCTTGTGGCCGCAACTCACACGTACGCGTTGCAACACCGCCTGGGTGATTTCCGGAAACTCCTGCGCCAGATGAGGCACGAACGCTATGACGTCGTCGTTATCCATCTGACCGGAGTTTCGGCCTATTCCAATCTGAAGGCGCTCGCATTTCTGTTAGGTGGGAAACAGATTCTTCTATTCAACGAACACCTGGATTGCTTCTACTTTTCTCCGCGCCTTTTTCTCCGCTTCCTGACGGCACGCCGCGTCGAACACTTCGATCGCCCGCGGTTCCATTGGGAGTTGTGGCTCTATCCGCTCTCGCAGATTTCGAAACTGGTGACCTTCCCGTTCCGTTTTTTGTACCTCGTGATGCAGGTCACAACGGTGCAATGGACACGCGGTTATACTCGCCGACGTGATTGAACGGAATCACCGGGATCCTGATCCGATCCCAGGACGACCGATTCGGGCCCGCCTTACCAGTGGGTCCGTACCTTCACACTCGTGATGAACAATCGCGAGTTGCGACTCACGACTTTTTTAAGTTTGCCGGGTTCTTGTTTTATTAACCAGCCCCCTCAGCCAGAACAGGGCCCGGCAATTCATCATAAAGACACCGGCCCCCAGGCCGGTGTTCTTCCTTCAGCTACCTGCGAATTCTTAGGTAGTTGCATCAACTTTGGACAGCGGATTTGTAACTCGTAACTCGTAACTCGATTACAGCCTCTCCAACACACACTTCGTCATTTCTCCCGTCGACACTGTCCTGGCCCCTGGCCCCAGGTCTCTTGTTCGGGCGCCGGACTCGAGCGCACCTTCAATGGCCTGCTCGATTCGAAGAGCGATGTCACGGCGCTGCAGCGAGTGCTCCACGAGCATCGCGACGCAGGCGATGGCGGCCAACGGGTTGGCTGCGCCCGTGCCGGCGATATCGGGAGCGGATCCGTGAACAGGCTCGTAGAGTGCGCGACCCGATCCGAGACTGGCCGAAGGCAGCATGCCGATTGATCCGGCCAGCACGGCGGCTTCGTCGCTCAAAATGTCGCCGAACATGTTGGTGGTCACGATGACATCGAAGCTGCCAGGCCGCGTTACCAACTGCATCGAACAGTTGTCTACGTACAGATGATCCAGCGCCACGTCGTCGTACTCGGCGCCGACCGACATGACGACTTCTCTCCATAGCTGCGACGATTCCAGGACATTGGCCTTGTCAACTGACGTCACCTTACGGCGACGCTGGCGCGCCGCTTCAAACGCTGCGCGTGCGATGCGCTCGACTTCGAAATCGTAGTAGATCTCCGTATTGACGCCGAAAGCGCCGCGCTCATCGCGCTGGCGCCCGCGCGGCTGTCCGAAATAGATACCGCCGGTCAGTTCCCGCACGATCAGAAGATCGACGCCGCGCGCAATCTCGGGCTTCAGCGGAGAGCTGTCAATCAGGGAAGCATAGAGGCGTACCGGCCGGAGGTTGGCAAACAGACCCAGTCCCTTGCGCAGTCCCAGCAGCGCTTTCTCGGGACGCCGCGCCGCTTCCAGGTGATCCCAGCGCGGGCCGCCGACGGCGCCAAGAAGCACGGCGTCGCACTGCTTGCAGGTTTCCAGAGTTTCTTCCGGGAGAGGTTCCCCATGGCGGTCAATGGAAACTCCGCCGGCATCCCGGCGGAGAATCGACACGGCATCGACCGGTTTGAACTTGGAGACAACCCGATCGAATACCTCGAGAGCGGCGTCGACGACTTCCGGACCGATTCCGTCGCCCGGCAGAACGGCAAGTTTGAACATAGGGGCTAGGGGTCAGGCGTCAGGGGTCAGGAATGGCACATGGTGAACTGAATCGCAATCCGCAATTCCCTGACCCCTGACCCCTGAAGCCTGACCCCTGACACCTAGATCCCTGCTACCGAAGTTTGTGGTAAGTCCGGCTGCCGCCGCCGCTCATGCAGCGCCTTGTTGACGGCATGCAGATAGGCGCGCGCGCTGGCGTCAATGATGTCGGTGCTGGCGGCCTTGCCCGTATAGTTCTTCCCTTCGATCGTCACATGCACGAACACTTCGCCGATTGCATCCTTGCCGCGCGTCGCCGAGATGGCCTGGTAGTCGAGCAGTTTTCCAGTCGTCCCGGTGATTCGTTCGATCGCCTTGTAGGTTGCGTCGATGGGACCATCGCCACAGGCCGAATCGGTCCAGACCTGCTCGCCTTTGGCCAGCTTGATCGTCGAAGTGGAAACCCCCAGATTGCCGCCGGTTGTCTGGACAAATTTCAGCGCGTAGGTATCGGGGAACGTCTTGATTCCATCCTGGACGATGATGACGAGATCCTCGTCGAAAATCTCTTTTTTCTGGTCGGCTACCTTCGTGAAAAGCCGGTAGGCCTTTTCCAGTTCTTCGTCGCTCAGTTCGTAGCCGAGCTCTTCATACTTGTTCTTGAGTGCATGACGACCCGAATGCTTTCCCATGACGAGCGTGCTCGACTGGATTCCAACGCTCTGCGGCGTCATGATCTCGTAGGTCAGCGCGTTCTTCAGGACGCCATCCTGGTGGATGCCGGCCTCATGCGCGAAGGCATTTCGGCCGACGATGGCCTTGTTGGCCTGGACGAACATCCCGGTCAGATTGCTCAATAACCGGCTGGACCGGCTGATTTCTTCGGCCGTGACGTCGGTGTGATAGGGCAGCAGGTCAGCGCGCGTCCGCAGCGTCATCACGATTTCTTCAAGCGAGGCATTGCCGGCTCGTTCACCGATTCCATTGACCGTGCATTCAATCTGGCGCGCGCCTGCACGGACAGCCGCCAGCGAATTGGCCACGGCCAGGCCAAGATCGTTGTGACAATGAACGCTGAAGATGGCCTTGCTGCTGTTGGGCACTCCCTGAATAATTTGTGAGAACTTGTCGTAAATTTCCCAGGGAATCGAATACCCCACCGTGTCCGGAATGTTGATGATGTCGGCGCCGGCTTCAATGACCGCTTCAAACAACGTACAGAGAAACTTCAAGTCGCTGCGCATGGCGTCTTCGGCCGAGAACTCCACCTCGGGCGCCAGCGACTTGGCGTGTCGAACCGACTCAACCGCCTGTTCGAGCACCTGCTCGCGGGTCTTTTTCAGCTTGTACTGGAGGTGAATGTCGGAAGTCGCCAAAAACGTATGAATGCGGGGCTTAGCGGCGTGTTGAATCGCCTCCCAGGCGCGGTCGATATCCAGGCGGGTTGCCCGCGCCAGCGCCGCGATGGTCGGTTTGCGGACTTCCGTGGCGATGGCCCTGACCGCGTTGAAGTCCCCTTCGGACGAAATCGGAAAACCGGCTTCAATGATATCGACGTTGAGTCGTTCGAGCTGGCTGGCCATCTTCAGCTTTTCTTCGATGTTCATGCTGCAGCCCGGGGACTGCTCGCCATCCCGAAGACTGGTGTCGAAGATGTAGATTTTCTCGGACATGAACGCCTCCCGCCAGCGCGAATTTCTCCACTTGATACCACACTTACAGGCGTCGTGCCAAGCCATTCGACAGGCCCGGACACTGGTAAAAACCGCTGATTGTCCTTATAATGCCCCGCAGTTGGATTTCTAGGAGAAACGGCGTATGGCCTCGATGTGGTCCGGATCGATCTCATTTGGATTGGTGCTGATTCCCGTCCGTCTGCACTCGGCGGTCACCTCCAAGGACATTTCCTTTAACCTGTTGCACCGTGAATGCAAGGGCAGGATCCAGCAGAAGATCTTCTGCCCAACGTGTGACCGCCTGGTGGAGCGCGACGAACTGGTCAAGGGGTATCAGTACGCCAAGGACCAGTATGTCCTCATGGAGGACAAGGACTTCGAGAAGCTGGAGGTACAGGCTTCCCGCAATATCGGAGTCGAATCCTTCGTCGATCTCAAGGACGTCGACCCGCTGTATTTTGACCGTCCGTATTACCTGGAGCCGGAAAACGGCAGCGAGCGCGCCTATCAATTGCTGCTGTCGGCCATGAAGGACGCTCACAAGGCAGGCCTGTGCCGCTACGTGATGCGAAGCAAGGAGTACGTCGGACTGATCCACCCGCTGGACAAAGGGATGGCTCTTTACGTTCTGCATCAACACGACGAGGTCAAACCCATAGCGGACGTCGTCACTCTGCCGAAGTTGAAGGTGTCGCCCAAGGAAGTCGAAATGGCCCGGCAAATCATCGAGAACATGACCGACGAGTTCGAGCCGGAGAAACTGACCGAAAGCTATCGCGAGCAGATGACCGAGATCCTGAACAAGAAAGTCCAGGGGAAGGAAATTGCATTCCCACAGGCTCAGGCACAGCCCGCCAAAGTCGTCAACTTGATGGATGCCCTTAGGAAAAGCCTGAAAGCCAGCGCCGGCCTGAACAAAAAGCCAGTTGAGAGGGTCCCGCTCAAAGAGGTCCGAACGGAAGCGAAAGGCAGGCGCAAGCTCAAGACAGCCCGAGCGCGCTGAGTCGAAGTCACCCTATGGGCGAGTTGCCAGTCCGAACGTTTACCGCCCGTGACGCTGAAAATCTTCTGGGGATTCCTGCCCATCGTCTTCGCTACTGGGCCCGCATCGGCTTGGTGAGGCCCGCTCACAGCGACGGCCCGCGCCCCAACTATGATTTCCGGGATCTCGTCTGCCTGCGCACAACGCAACAATTGATTGACCGCGGTGTGCCCGCCCGCCAGATTGCCCGCAGCCTGCACGAACTTCGGCGGCGATTCCCTGAAATCGCCGACCCGATGCGCGAGGGCCTGAAGATCCTGGCTTTCCGCAACAAAGTCGTCGTGCAGCGCGGCGATCGTTTCATCGAGGGGGGCAGCGGGCAGTTTGTCTTTCAGTTTGATTTGGCCGAATTCGGCGGCAAGGTCCGGCGCGGCATCGGCGTCATAGAAGAGAAGACCAAAACGGCGCTCGACTGGTTTCGCGAAGGATTGCAATACGACGGCGATGAGGCGACCTACCCGCGCGCGATAGAAGCCTACTTGAAATCGGTCGGCGCCGATCCCCTTTCGCCGCACGCCTGCGTCAACCTGGGGACGATCTATTGCAAGCTGGGCGATCTGGTGCGCGCCGAGTCGTATTACCGCGAGGCGCTGCGGCGCGATCCAGCTCACCTCAAGGCGCTATTCAATCTGGGCAACGTCCTGGACGACTTTGGACGTTGCGATGAAGCCCTGGCTTGTTTTCAGAAGGTCCTGTCATCGGACCCGACATTTTCCAGCGCGCGCTTCAATCTGGCGCTGACTTATGAGCGGCGCGGCCTGCGGCGCAAGGCCCGCGAGCAATGGAAGCTCTACCTGCAATACGACACCGACAGCACCTGGGCCGAAATCGCCCGCTCGCGCCTCAGCGAGTAGATCCTCGCCGTCGAACAGACGCCCTCACCACAGAACCCGAACCGGGTACTGGCTGATCAGCGGATCGGGGGTCAGCAGCGTCATGCCGAGGATTATCGCCTGGCAAACGAGCATGCGGTCAAACGGATCCTGATGCAGGGCGGGCAAACGCGCCAGACTGAGAACCGATTCTTCATCGAGAGGGAGAGTCTCAATTCGGTGGCTCTGCCTTTGAGCTGGAACGAAACGTTCGGGGGCCTCGGGCAGCGGTAATCGACCCAGAGAGTGCTTCAAGGCGATCTCCCAGTCTGATACCGCGCTCAAGTACACATCGTTTTCGGCATCCGCCAGTAGCGTTCGCGCCGGCTTGGAAAGTTCTCGCGCGCCGCTGATCATCCAAAGGAACGTACAGGTATCCAGCAGCAGTCTCATCTCTTTCCGTTGAAGGCGTTCAATACTTCAGGCGGCAAGGGCTCAAGGAACTTCTTCGAAACTCTGAATTTTCCGCGCGCCAACCCGATGGGTCGTTTGCCGGAGACTGGGACACGAATCGGCCGGATCTCGGCGACCGGAGTATTTCGTTTGCACAACAGAATGGTTTCGCCTCGAGCCACATTCTCCAGATAACGCGAGAGATGCGTTTTGGCCTCATGAATGTTCAGTCTAATCATGGTTCTCTTATAAACTATAAAGTGAACTAAGTCAAAACTCCAGAACCACGACTCCTAGAGCCGACTTCTCGATTGTCAACCCAGGCCACTTCGCTTACTATCTTCTTTCGCGGCATCTGCTGCGTCTTGTGTGGCCCCATCGTCTAGGGGTTAGGACGGGTGATTCTCAGTCATCAAACCGGGGTTCGATTCCCCGTGGGGCTATTCAACTTACGGGTTTTGCCACCCTCTCTGTAGCCAATACCGTATCCATTCGAACGGGTGCGTTGGAAAGCTTCTCGATGGCTTCGGCCTTATGACTGGTGCTCAGGTTGGCGTACCGCTCAACCATCTTGATTTCAGCCCACCCGCCGAGTTCCTGAATCGTCCTGATGTCCACCCCGACCATTCCGAGCCTTGAGGCGAAGGTATGGCGCATCACGTGAGGCGACACGCCGATCAGCTCCGCGCGCCTGCAGGCCGACCGGAAGATGTTCTGAACAGTCCGGTAAGGCGTGCCGTCCTCTTTGGCGAAGACGTACTCGCTTCGGCTTCTCGCTTTCAGCGCCTCCAGCGCTCCGCGAAGTTTGCTGTTGAGTGGAATGGTCCTTGTCTGCCCGGTCTTTGCGTAGGCGCCCTGTACGGTCAAACGACCGCGCTTCAAATCCACGTCCTCCCATCTCAGACGCAGCGTTTCGGACGGGATCCGAAGACCGGCGTAGATGCCGGCCATCACGATCGTGCGCAGCGGCTCGGCGCACTGCGCCAGCAGACTTGCCTCTTCCTCGGGCTCCAGGAAGCGATCGCGGCCCTTGGATTCCTCGAAGAACTGGATCTTGCGAACAGGGTTTACGCCGTCGAATTTTCCCCAGTCGATGCACTTGTTGAAGAGCGCCTTCAGGACTGTGACTTCCCGGTTGGCAGCTACGGGGACGTCTTTGCGGCGCTGCTTGTGCTTTTCGATCAGGAAGGCGTGAATCTCGCCAAGCCGCCTTCCCGCGAATGATTCCTTCAGCTGCTCAACGCAGCCACCATAGGAGCGGGCCGTGTGCGGCCGCTTGTTAGTCCGGACCCACGTAAGGAAGATCTCCGCGGCGTCTTGGAACGGCAGGTCCTTCCGCTTCCTGCCGCCTATACCTGATTCGCCCTTGAGAATCGCAGCCCGTTTGACGGCCGCGAGTTCCCTGGCGACCGTTCGGCTGAGTTTTCGTCCAAGCCTGATCTGGTGTCGTTTCCCGTCGTGCATGTATCGCAGCCACCAGGTCTGGCCTCTCAGATGAAGCCCATCACCACACCTCGCCATTTCAGTTCACCTTTTCCTTTCCGGTTCTTTGTTCGCTCCCGCGCCCCGCTCATAGCAGCTCGTCAGGAACAGGGCCAACGCTTCGACAAGATTCTCCAAGGCTTTTTTTTCAGTCTCGCCCTGAGACATTACACCCAAAATAGGACAAGACGAAACGTACCATTTCCCCTTCTTGGCCACAGTTGCTGGAAGTGTCATCTTGACGTCGACCCTGATCGGTGCCGTTTGCGACATGCGTTTCTCCGGTCCCTAGTTTTACCAACCCCAGCGCGTCACACCACGCCATCCGGGGTTGGGCCAAGTATACCGTAGCCGAAGGGAGTGTGGCAGATTTGTGTCGTATTCATGGTGAAAGGTGGGGAAGCTTTCTGCTGAGATTCCTACTGAGATTGTGCGAGGCATGTCAGTGTCCTTCCAAACCTAAAAGCGCACGCCGCAATTTCAGTTGCCGGTCTTTGCGGCCGTTGTCCCCGCCGACCCCGTGCAAAATTTCCAGCCGGCGCGTTGTGAGGTTTTTCTCCACGGACGACGAGCAGTCCTTCTCGCCGCGATCGAAGCGCCTGGATAAACCTGCGAGAACCTCATCAAGCGTGGCGATCCGGCTAGCCATTCCAAGTTTGACGGCCTGTTTTGCGGTGACCACCCGGCCTTCACCGAAGCCGTTGCGCACGTCGGATGCCTTCACGCCGCGATGCAGCGCGATCCCCTCAACAAAATTCTGATCGAAATCGTCGATGATTTCCTGTATCGCAGCGCGCGCCCGTTCGTGCAGGGGTTCGTACTGATTGCCGTCAACTTTGCACTTACCGGCCTTTATGATCGTGGTTTTGATTCCGAGTCTTTTGTTCATTTCAGAGTATTCCGCGTGGACTGTCATCACCCCGATCGAACCAACCAGGGCGCCGGGCGTGACCACGACCTCGTGCGCGGCCGTGGCAAGGCAGTAGCTCGCCGAGCATGCTTCTGAGTTGGCCACGGCGACGATCCGCTTTCGGCGACGGCCAGCGTAGATTTTGTCGGCCAGTTCGGAGATGCCGGCAACAGCGCCGCCCGGCGAATCCACGTCCAGGACGATGGCCTTTATGGAAGGGTCATCGAGGGCCCGATCAAACGCGCGGCCGAACTCGATCGTCGACGTGCCTAAGCCCCACAGGCTGAACAGGCCGGGCCGCTGGGTTAGCACGCCATAGAGCGGCAACACCGCAACGGCGCCGACCTGGAATTGCCGGGCGGAGCCTGCTGCTGACCACGACCCGCGGCCGCTGTAAGCAGCCAGGCGGGCGGCTGCTTCGTTGAACCGCGCCGACCCCATCGCCCAAAAAGGCGAAATAAAATTCATCGCCTTGAGCGCCAATTCTCGTTGGTCAATCATTGATGATTTCTCCTTTCGAATTACCTTAGCGGCCGATTTGAATGGCGCGAACCCAATCGATTGTCATTATCTTGAGCACGGCTCTCCCTTAAAAAAGCCTTCTCAATTAAAGAAGGGGTTGCGCCGCGGCACGGCGACTGACTGCGATTCGAGCTCCGGAATCGCGGCCCGGAGCTGCTGCAGCCTCGCCTCCAGATCGTCCACTTCGACAAGCCGCAGCGCTTCGACTGCAAACCTCGCCGCCGTGATCGCGTCGAAGCGCATGAGAATCGACTCGCGGGCCACGAACTGGAGCTTGTCGCCGCTCAGGTCTCGCATGTCCGTCTCCAGCTTGTCGAGCTCGTTGGTGAACTCGCCGATGGACGGATCGGAAGTAGCGCGCAAGAGCTGCTCCTCGCGATCAACTTTTAACCTCTGCGCGTAGTCGGCGTTCTGCACGGCGGCGCTGGCTTCGATGTTTTCGATGTGGACCGAACGCAGTTTTTCGAGAACCTTTTCCATGTTTTTTTCGCCCTCCATGCGCCGCGCGACGAGCAGCAGTAATTCGGCCTCGCCGAGGCGCGCCGCGGCGAGCCGCTCGATTGCGGCGAGGCGGTGCTTCTTGGTTTTCCCATTGATCTCTTGGATGATCGCCCGGCCGGCCGTAGTTTCCCGGAACCACGCGGGCAGCTTCGCGATGTGCTGCGCCGCGTTGCTGCTGTCGAGTTCGCTGCTTCTGTCAGTCAGGATGGTGTCTTCTGCAGGTTTCATCTTTTTATTCCCTTTCTGTGAAAAGTTTGAAAATCCGTTACACACCCACCGATCGCCCGATGCCGTAGATCAACTCCGGGCCGACTGGTTTGAAGTCGCTCTTGCGCAGCCGCCGCTTTTCGCCTGGCGTCAACAGTCCATGTCGATCCAGATACGAGGCCTGGCTTTCAAAAAGTGATAGGCCTTTTGCCGATTGCAAAACGCAGCCAGGGACGCCGTACTCGAAAATTGTTGGTAATCCCTTCGCCGCTTTTCCACCAAGCCGCTGGCGTGGCGAGCACGGTCGCCGCTCTGTTCGCCACGCCCAGCCCTTGTCGTCATAACCCATCGCGCGCATCTCGGCGTCAGTGGCGCGTGGCGCGCTGAAGATCCACCAGAACCTTGGCCGCGTCCCCGGCCGCCGAGTAATCCAGGCCTCTAACGCCGCATCCTTAGCGGCCGCCCAGAGCGGCCGAACATTATCGGGCCGGACAGTTGGGTAACGGTAGTCGAGCTCCTCAAATTTATTAAATTCGGCCGGCGGCGGGCCCTCGGTGAAGTACGCCCACGAGAGTTCGGAGATGTTTTGCCGCAGGTTGCGAGTTTTTCGGCGCCGTTTCGTAGGCATTTGATCAGCTTCCCCCTGGCCGGCCAGGCCGATCTCGCAGCGGCTCGACGTCGAGATTGAGAGCCTTGAATGCGGCCAACATGGCCGCCCTTGCATCGCGCGCAATCGTCGCCGCTGGATGTGCCCGCGGCTGTGCGAAGCGGTCCTGCGTCACCAGGCCGTCGCGGTCGAGCAAAACCTGAGCCGCGCGCATCGTCCCGAATGCCTCCATGGCGATCTGAAGCATAAAAAGGCCGGCTTCGTCCTCGATTTGGTACTCGGTGGTGAGCCGATTCCACCAGCGCCGAGCCTCTACGGTCAACGTTTTAGGCGCTTTTGGATTTGCCGATTTTTTCAAAGCGAAAACTCCATTTCATAAGAGAATGACGAGCAAGCGGTCTGGGGGTAAGACCTGCTCAACTTTCGACCGGCACAGGTGTATCTATTTCAGTCTAAACACTTTATAGCCGTCATACGCTGCTCCGTGTCCTCCGAGCCATATAAATCCCCATACTGTGCTTCTATTGCGGGCCAGTCGCTGATCAGAGCCGGGTCAATCGAGCCTGGAATTTCCGCATTTTCTTC
>JBPCNK010000136.1:0-10927 GCA_051001345.1 Acidobacteriota bacterium
CGCCGCATTTCAGTCCCGCAACAGAAGGGAGGGGTTCTGTGTGGTTGTTGAGATCGGTGTGACGACAACCCGGGCGGGCACCCCCCCCTTTTGCTCCCGCCACTGAACATTACCGCCATTTTCATGGCAGGAGACGGCATGCAGGCCATCACCACCGAAGAGCAGCTCGAAGAGATCCTGTCACGGCCAAGTGAAGCGGATATTGCCGCCGCAAGACAACTCGAAGGCGGCGTCTGCATACTCGGCGCGGGCGGAAAGATGGGACCTTCGCTCGCCCGGCGCGCCCGCCGGGCGCTGGACCGGGCCGGCAAGAGCTCCCGTGTCCTGGCCGTCTCGCGTTTTTCTTCGGATGCCCCGCGTATTCTCCTGGAACGCGACGGTATAGAAACGGCCGTATGCGATCTGCTCGATCCGAACGCTCTGGCGCGCCTGCCATTCTTTGCCAATGTCTTCTTCCTGGCGGGCCGAAAATTCGGCTCGACCGAACGCGCCGACCTGACGTGGGCAACCAACACGCTGGTGCCCGTGCACGTAGCGCAGCAATTTCCCGGGTCACGCATTGTGGCGTTCTCGACCGGAAACGTTTATCCGTTCGTATTTCCGGACAGCGGGGGATCGGTTGAAACCGACCCGCTCGACCCCCGCGGTGAATACGCACAGTCCTGTCTGTGCCGCGAGCGCTTGTTCGAATATTATTCGCGCGAGCGTAACACGCGCTGCCTGGTCTTCCGGCTGAACTACGCCGTCGATCTGCGATACGGAACGCTGGTTGACATCGCCACGCGTGTCCAGTCAAACCAATCGATCGATCTCAGCGTCGGGTGGATGAACGCGATCTGGCAGGGTGACGCCAATTCGTACGCGCTGCGCTGTCTGCCCCTGTGCGAGGCGCCGGCGCAAGCGCTCAATGTCACCGGGCCGGAGATCATCTCCGTCCGCCAGGTCGCCGAGTTTTTTGCGGAGCGCTTCGGTCGCACGGCCCGCCTGGAGGGCAGCGAGGGAACACGGGCGCTGCTCAGCAATGCCTCGCGCTGCCACTCGCTGCTCGGTCCGCCCGAAGTGGACTTGCAGCAATTGCTCGAATGGGTCGCCGCCTGGGTCGAAGCGGGAGGAAGGCTGCTCGGAAAGCCGACGCGATACGAAGTGACCGACGGGAAATTTTAGGGTCAGGGGTCAGGGGTCAGGGGTCAGGATTCAGGGGTCAGGGACGTGGCACCGGCCGCCTAGCCGGTGGGCGGTGACGTATTGATCCGCCTCCGCAGCTGGTTATGGGAAGACTGGGGCCGATTTTTGACCGGCTTCACCACAGAGGCACAGCGCGGCATAGCCGCAACCGTATGCCGTATGCCGCAGGCCGTATGCCGTATGCCGTATGCCGCAGACCGGCGACGGAGCACCAACAGAGCCGCGACCGTGAGGGAGGGGGCCGGCAGAATTAAAGCTGCGATCGAAGTTCATAAAACTCGTAAACCAGCTTTTCTCTGTGTTCCTCTGTATTACCAATGGTGAAATCTTGTTTTTTGTGCAAGATTTCTGATCGCGCTTCCTATTTACCGGCCCGCGGCCTTCCGGCTGCGGCACTGTTGGCACTCCGTCGCCGGCCTGCGGCATACGGCATACGGCATACGGTTGCAACTATGCCGCGCTGTGTCTCTGTGGTGAAGCCGTTTTTCACTGCACCGCAGAGCGTCACTAGGATCAATGTTGCTGGTGTCAATCCCAGATGTTACAGTCCGCTAGTCACGAATTGTCGCGTATAAACGCTGTCATGAAAGACACCGAGACATGAATTCCGATCCGCAACCGGAATCCGCTGTTCGCAAAACGTTGCTCGCGGGCCTGGTCATTCCCGCACACCCGCTGGCGCTTGATGCGGCGCGAAAGCTGGATGAGCGCCGGCAGGTGGCGCTGACGCGATACTATTGCGACGCCGGAGCCGGCGGCGTGGCCGTCGGCGTTCACACAACGCAGTTCGCCATCCGCGATCCGAAGGTCGGATTGCTCGAGCCGGTGTTGCGTCTGGCCCACCAGACCATCGGGCAGCGAGGCGCCACTCCCGGGCAGCGTCCGCTTTGTGTCGCCGGCATTTGCGGGCCCACCGGACAGGCCATCCAGGAGGCCACGCTTGCGCGCCAGATTGGTTATGATGCGGGCCTTGTAAGCTTGGGCGCTCTGGGCCAGGCATCCACAGGGGAGTTGGTCGAACATTGCCGCCAGGTAGCTCACATTCTGCCGCTGTTTGGTTTCTACCTGCAGCCCGCTGCCGGAGGGCGATTGCTCGAATATCGCTTCTGGCGTGAATTCCTGGAAATTGAAAACGTCGTGGCCATCAAAGTGGCGCCATTTAACCGCTATCAAACCTTGGGTGTCGTCCGCGCGCTGGCGCAAAGCGGACGCCACGGCGACGTCGCGCTCTATACGGGAAATGACGATAATATTGTTGCCGATCTGCTGACTGAGTTCCGCCTTCCCTGCTCGAGTGGCAGCGTCGCGCTGCGCTTTCGGGGCGGCCTGCTGGGTCACTGGGCCGTGTGGACGCAGCGCGCCGTCGGGTTGCTGAAGAGGGTCCAGCAGGCGCGCCCGGACGGACGCGCAACAGCCGAGCTGCTGGCGTGTTCGGGCCAGGTCACCGATGCCAATGCCGCGCTGTTTGACGCTGCCAACGGATTTCGCGGTTGCATCGCCGGTTTGCACGAAGTTCTGCGGCGCCAGGGATTGCTGGCAGGGCGCTGGTGCCTCGACCACGAAGAGGATTTGTCGCCGGGCCAACTGGAAGAAATCGATCGCGTTTACAAGAGCTATCCGGATCTCAACGATGACGATTTTGTCGCGGAGAATAGGGATCGGTGGCTAGGTTAGGCTTCAGGCTCCAGGCTTCAGGGACTTCAATCGGCAATTCCCTGGAGCCTGAAGCCTCGTCCTTTGTGTCTCAGTGACGAAAGCAGCTGTAGTCTATAAGGAGGGACTGATGTCAAAAGCCAGACCGCGACGCGACTTCATCAAGCTGGCCTTAGGAACGGCAGCGGTCGGAATCGCTTCGCGATTCACAACCGCACAGACAGCCGCTCCGCGCCGCTTCATCATCGACTCCCACCAGCACTACGACAACAAGCCCGACTATTTCGACCGGCTGGTCAAAGCCTACAGGCCGCGCAACGCCATGGCGTGCGTCAACGCGTTCATGTCCGACTTTGAGATCGTGAAAAAGGCCGCCGCCGACTACCCCGACGTCGTCATTCCGTACGGCCGCATCAACATCGATGAGCCCGACGCTCCGTCGCACATCGACAAGCTCGCAGCCGCCGGATTTAAGGGCATCAAGATGCACAGCCCGCGGCACAACTGGGATGACCCGCAGTATTTCCACCTGTATGCCCGGATGCAGCAGCACAAACTGGTGGCGTTGTTTCACACGGGCATCGCCTTTCATTCCGACGCGCCCCACTACACTTCGATGGCGCGCATGCGCCCGGCTTATCTCGACACCATCACGCGCGCATTTCCCGAACTGACCGTGCAGGGAGCGCACCTGGGAAATCCCTGGTATGACGAAGCGGCCGAGGCGGCGCGCTGGGGACCGCGATTGTACTTTGATCTGACCGGGTCGTCGCTGCTCAAGAAGCAAAAGGACCTGGCTGTTTTCAAGCAGTATCTCTGGTGGGAAGGACCTTCCCTTCACAGCTCCCCGCATGCGGTCTATGCTTTTGAGAAACTCGTCTTTGGAACCGACGAGGTGCCCGAAGAGATCGACAACATGCTGGGGCGCTACGAAGCCATGCTGGAGGCGTGCGCGGTACCGGAAGCCAGCCGCAAGAAAATCTACGGCGAAACGATGGCTCGAATTCTAGGAATTAAAGTCAGGAACTAGGGGTCAGGGTTCAGGGGTCAGGGGTCAGGGAACTGCGAATTGGGAATTGAAACGCAAACCGGATTCGTCTATAAATTTGCAATCCGCAATTCCCTGACCCCTGAAGCCTGACCCCTGACCCCTGCTTAAAAAAAATGCGCCCAATCAAAAATCTACGCTGGTACATCGGCGGTCTGCTGTTTCTTTCCACCGTTATTAACTACATTGATCGCCAGACGCTCAGTGTCCTCGGACCGTTTCTAAAGACCGAATACAAGTGGTCGAACTGGGACTTTGCCACAATCATCGTCGCTTTTCGGATCGCTTATGCGGTCGGACAGACGGCTTCAGGCCGCATTCTGGATCGAATCGGAACGCGCCGCGGGCTGGGCTTGGGCGTGGCCTTTTATTCGGTCGCCGCGATGTTGACCTCGCTGGCGGGCGGCATTTGGAGTTTTCGGGGCTTCCGATTTCTGTTGGGCCTGGGGGAATCGGCCAATTGGCCCGGCGCGACCAAGGCCGTTTCCGAGTGGTTCCCGCGCCGCGAAAGCGGCTGGGCCGTGGCGCTGTTTGACAGCGGATCCTCGATTGGCGGAGCGCTTGCCCCGTTTATCGTCCTGGGCGTGTATCAATACTTCGGAAGCTGGCGTCCGGTTTTCATCGTGACCGGACTGCTCGGTTTCCTATGGCTGCTGCTGTTTACCTGGTTGTATCGCCGGCCGGAAGACCACCCGCGATTATCCGCGTCCGAGCGGGAATACATCCTGGCCGAACGCGGCGATCCGCGCGCGGTGGCTACCGATCGCCCGCTCAGCTACGCGACCCTGCTGCGGCTGCCGCAGACCTGGGGCATCATCGTGTCAAAGACACTGACCGATCCGATCTGGTTTTTCATCACGGACTGGTTTGCCATCTACATCGTCACGAAGGGATTCAAGCTGGAGGAAAGCTTGCTGGCTTTCTGGGTGCCGTTTCTGGCCGCCGATGTCGGCAACTTTTTTGGGGGCGGCCTGTCCAGTTACCTGATCGGGCGAGGCTGGTCGGTCGGCGCGGCGCGCCGTTTCGTAATCGTGATATGCGGAATAGGAATGACGCTGCTGATTCCCACCGTCTATGTGGCAGAATTTTCCTGGATCGTCACTTGTTTTGCCGTTTCGACGTTTTCTTACGCTGCGCTCTCCACGATGATTCTCAACCTGCCGGCCGACATCTATCCGACCAACTCGGTTGCATCGGTCAGCGGCATGAGCGGAACAGGCGCGGGTTTGGGGACCATTGCCGCCACGCTGACGGTCGGCTACGTCGCCGATCACTATTCCTTCGAGCCGATCCTCATCGCGGCCAGTCTCATCCCGCTTCTGGCAGTTCTGGCCGTAATACTGCTGGTCCGCAACAACGCGGCCACGGAGGCGGGTGTTGTCAATCGGATTTGATTGGAGACAGCCGTACGATTGGGGATTGGGGATTGGGGATTGGGGATTGAATTGCGGATTGGGGATTGGGGATTGCGGAATTGATTGGGGATTGTGGATTGGGGAATTGAGGATTGGATTGCGGATTGGGGATTGAAGTCCAAGTCCGGGCCGCGCGCGTAAGCAAGCGGGCAATCAGAGGCGACATTCACACACTTGAGCCAAAGGCTCGCCCGGTAACCGGCTTGGAAAATCCAGCCACTCCATGCCCGCTTGCTTACGCGCGCGGCCCGGACTTCTGAGGACGGTCAATCACTGGCCAAGAATCAAAAACGGAATGGTTCCGGCAAGCGGCTCTGCCATCCTTTCAGGAGAGAAAGAAGTCGGAGAGGCAACCTGGATAGCCGTAACAAAAACATCTCGGTCAAAAGTCAGTTCGAGCGTTCCGCCAATCCTCTCAAACGTCAAAAAGTTTAGAATCTCCGGCAACAGTTCGGTGACGAACCCGACGATCTGACCGTTAGCCGGAATGGTCAATTCACGTTCGGCGACGATCCGATCAACGCCACGGAAGACGAGCTTCATCCGAACTGGACCGCCGCCCGTCGGGGCCGGAAACGCGATGGCGATACCCGTGTTGGTTCCGCCCACATAACCCTCGTACTCCACCCTGATCACTTCGCGACGCGTCGGCAAAGGAGGAGTTTTCACCAGATGTACCAATGTTGTAGCGACACTTGGAATACCTTGGTTTCCAAACGCTTGAGTGCGGGAGATCCTCTGCCGAGCGACCACCGGCTGGCTGGCGGCGATTCTCACCCAACCTACCATGTCAACCCTCAGGGAACCCGAGCCGCCGAACAGGGGATCCCCAAAGGCCGCTCCTCTTGTACTGTAACCAGCAATGGTGTCTGAAAAGACTCCCCGCACAACCGAATTCGAATCGAACACTGTGTATTGGACCGTCGTGGCCGACGGGTGAGGATTAAGGACCTCAAAAATCGTGCCCCAGCATAGGCAACCCGAACCAAGCGTCGGTGGCACGGTCATGACAAAAAGCGGAAAAACGATTTCACTTCGGGCGGGATTGGACTGGGCTTGAACGGCGGCGAGTGAAAAAAACAATACGGCGACGGCGATCGCTGGCTTCCAGAAAAACATAGATCTCCTTTGTGGCCCCGTGCGGTTCTCAAATCCGCCTTCGGACTTCCGGTAAGGATGCCCCCGGGCGAAAAAGGGCGCGAGGAGATCTGCAGACCCCGCAATCTTGTTAGGACGCCGGCAACCAACGGTGCCGCGAGACCAGGTCCGGGCCGCTCGCGTCAGCAAGCGGGCAATCAGAGGCGACTCGCCCGGTAACCGTCTTGGAAAATCCAGCCACTCCATGCCCGCTTGCTTACGCGCGTGGCTCGGAGTACGGACAATTCTCCCTGACTCCCTGCCATTTTTGCCTCCGTCTGGCGCCACAGCTTTGACACTGATCCTGGCCGATTCCACTAAGTAGCTGATTCTTATAGAAACAATCCACCCATCTCGATTGGCATGGTGCTTGCTTTATAGAAAGTGGGCAACGAAGCCCAACGAGATTAGAAAGGCAACCAAAGGTCATGCAAGTTAGAGAAACAAACCTGGAACATAAGGCGAGCATGGCCCGAATGCACTAAATCTGCAAATTTTCCGCACCAGCTTTTCCCCGCTCGACTTCCCCGAAACACAAGCGCCGGACCGGGAAACCGGACCGGCGCCTACCCTCCTTCCTCAAGAATAAGTTTGAACTTTCTTTCACGCTCACGCGTTCGAAGTAAGCAGAACTATTCAGGAGGACCGAAATGTTTAAACGAATTGCTTGCGCTCTTGTTGTCCTGTTTGCCGTCGGCGCCGTAGCCGCCGCCAGTGACCGCTGGTTGCACGTGCGCGTGGAGAGCTTCGACAAAGACAAAGAAAACGTCCGGATCAATCTGCCCCTGTCGCTGGTCGAACAACTGATCCCGGCCATCGAAACCAAGGAATTCCGCGGCGGACGGATCCAGCTTGGCAAAGGCAAACTCAATGGCATCGATTTGCGACGCATCATCACGGCCGTCAACCAAATGCCCGATTCGGAATTTGTCACCGTGCAGACCGGCAACCAGAACGTCCGGGTCGCCAAGGCCAACGGCTACCTGACAGTCACCACCGACGGAAATTCCAAAGACGCCAAAGTCAATGCCCGGATTCCAATGGCTGTCGTTACAGCGTTGGTCTCGGGCGGTACTGACGAACTCGATCTTCTGGCTGCAATCCGGGCGCTCAGCGCGCACGGAGATGGTGAACTGGTGACAGTCGACGACAAGGACAACCGTGTCCGAGTTTGGATCGACGGCCAGAACACCTCCAAGTAGGCAGACACGCTGATGAGACCCCGAACGAGAAAAATCCTGGTGGTGCTGGCCGCCATACCAGTAACCGTTTTCGGGTTGATTGTGGCCGCCGGCGCTGTCTCCTCCAGCGCCGGCGCCGTCATGGTCCACGTCCATCGCAAGGAGCCGGGCCCGTTCCCGATTATCGTCCCGGTTCCGGTGCTGCTGCTTCGAGCGGCAGTGGCCTTGGCGCCCGCCGACAAGTTCGAACCGGCGATCACCCACCTGAGATCGCTGCTCCCCAATATCCGTGCTGCGGTTGAGAGCCTTCAGGAAATCCCCGACTGCGTCCTGGTCGAAGGTCAAAACGCTCGAGAAACCTTCAGCGTCGTCAAATCGGGCGGCTCGCTTGTGATCGACGTCGAGACCGAAAATGAGACTGTCCATGTTTCGCTGCCCGTGAGCGCCCTCAGCGGATTGCTGGCGAGTTTGGAACGGAAGATGGATTGAAACAGGCTTCAGGCTCCAGGCTCCAGGCTCCAGGGCAATGAATTCGAAAGTCATTGCAGCGTCGGTCAATCCACAATCAATCCGCAATTCGCAATCCGCAATCCGCAATTCCCTGGCGCCTGGAGCATGAAGCCTGGAGCCTTAAGCACGTTTCGCGCGAATGGAATCCAAAACTACCGCCGCAACAATCACCAGGCCGGTCACCAGGCGCTTGGTGGGTTCCTGAGCCCCCAGCTGCGCCAGGCCATTTCCTAAGACGGCGATAATCACGACTCCAAAGAAAGAACCGACAACCGACCCGCGCCCGCCCATCAGGCTGGTCCCGCCGATGACAACCGCAGCGATGGCCTGCAGTTCCATTCCGATGCCGGCATTCGGATTGGACGAGGCCAGGCGCGCGCAATGAATGACCGAAGCCAGAGCCGCCAGAAATCCGGACGCGGCAAACACGATCAGTTTGATCGGGCCAGTGTTGATGCCCGAGAGCCGAACCGCCTCTTCGTTGGTGCCGATGGCGACCACGTAGCGCCCCAGGACCGTGCGCGTCAGGATGAACTGGCCTGCAACCACGATCCCCAGTGCGAGCAGGAAGGGGAAGGAGAGTCCCAGCAGCTTCGTTTCTGTGAGGACATCGATGCTGGCGCCGAGGTATTTTGTTTGCGAGTGAGTCACCAGATAGGCTGCGCCTCGCGCCGCCTCCAGCATTCCGAGCGTTACAATAAACGATGGCACCCTCCAGCGAACTGTCACCCAGCCATTGATGCCGCCGCAGAGCAGACCGACTACCAGACAGAGACCAACGGACGCCGGCAGCGAAAGTTGCCACTCAACGAGCGCCACACCCAGGACTGCGCCCGCCAAGGCGAGGACTGATCCAACCGAGAGGTCGATGCCGGCAATGATCAGGACATACGTCATGCCGACGGCGACGAGGACAGCATCGGGAATCTGATTGGCGATAGTGCGAAACGTCGCCGCACTAAAGAAATGTTCCGTCAACAGGCTGAACACCAAAGTCATGCCGACAAGCGACACCGCCATGCCGAGGTAATCGGCCGCGACGCTGCGCTTGTCCCGCGCCGTGGCCGTGCCGCTCATGGCTTGGCCTCAACCGGCACGGAAGCGGTATAGCCGCTGAGGGCGGCCGTTATGATGCGCTGCCGGCTGAACTCCGGGCGCTCGATAACATCGGCGACGCGCCCGTCGGAGAGAACTACGATCCGATCGCACAGATCCAGAAGTTCCTCCAGCTCGGAGGAGACGACTAAGACGGCCTTTCCGTTCTCGGCTGACTGCTGCAACAGGCGGTGAATTTCAAGGCGGGCCTGGACATCGACTCCGCGTGTCGGTTCGTCGCAAATCAGAACTCTGCAATCGCGATACAGCCATTTTGCCAGCGCTACTTTTTGCTGATTGCCGCCGCTCAACTGGCCGACCGGTTGATCGACTGACGAGCACACGACGTGGAGCGCCGCAGTCAGTTGACGTGCGACTTCCCTCTCCCGAGTTGTTCGCAGCCAGCCAAAGCGTGAACTCCCCTGCACTTTGGCCAGCGTGCAATTGACCCGGACCGATAGCGGCAGCAGCAGGCTTTGTTGCTGGCGGTCCTCGACCAGCAAACCGATACCCGCTTGTACGGCATCGCGCGGCGATCGCATTCGGACGGGTGTCGTGGCGCCATCCAAAAAAATTTCTCCACCGTCGAGCCGATCGGCGCCAAACAACAAGCGGACAGTTTCCGTTCTGCCCGATCCGACTAGCCCGGCCAATCCGACGACCTCGCCGGCGTGCAAATCCAGGCTGACATCTCGCACCACGCCAGCGCGCCGCAGACGGCGTGCCCGCACCACCAGCGCCCCCGCCTTCGGACGCGCCGAAGGTGGCTGCTGCAAACGTGCGCTCCCTACCATCAGCGCAACGATTTCAGCGCGGCTCCATACGCCGGCAGAACCGGTTTCAACCCGCCGGCCGTCACGCAATACGGTGATGCGATCGGCAATGCGCCCGACCTCGTCAAGCCGATGAGATATGTAGAGAATACCGGCCCCGGTCGCCTTCAACTCGGCAATGCGGTCAAACAGTAGGTTGCTTTCAGCCTCGGTCAGCGACGCGGTCGGCTCATCGAGTACTAGCAACGCGCAAGGCTGCGAAAGGGCCGCAGCGATCTCGACCAGTTGGCGTTGTCCGACTCCCAGCGTTTCAACGTGTCGAGCCGGATCGATGTTTTCCAGGCCGACGCGCGCCAGGTGCGGCGCCGCCTGGCGGTTTAGCCGCACGCGGTCGATGACGCCGAAACGGTGCGGGATGCGGTCGATGAAGATCGATTCGGCCAGCGTGAAGGTCCCCACCTGGTTGAGTTCTTGCGTCACGATCCGGACGCCGTAGCGTTGGGCCTGGCGGCGGCCAGCAGGCGCAAACTCGCCGCCGCGCAATTGCATTCTTCCCGAGTCGGGCCGAACCAGGCCCGCGACAATTCGCGCCAGCGTGCTTTTGCCCGCTCCGTTTTCTCCTACCAGCGCATGGACCTCGCCAGCAGCGACATCGAAGTCGACACCCGCCAGGGCCTGCGTGCCCGCGTAAGATTTGTGAAGTCCGGCAGCAATGAACATCTCTAAAAAGTCGCCAGTCGCCGGTCGCCAGTCGCCAGCTGAACGGGCACCACGGCGGAATGCGCCGCGATGGCATGAAATGTCAGAGCCGGTAGAGTAGGAAGGAGAGCGAGGCTAGCAGTAGCCCGACTCACCTTCCCCTCCTCGAACCGGAGATGCAGATTTCCCGCGTCCGGCTCTCCAACAAGCTCTCGCCTAGGGCTTGCGCAG
>JBPCNK010000137.1:0-4161 GCA_051001345.1 Acidobacteriota bacterium
CGCAAGCCCTAGGCGAGAGCTTGTTGGAGAGCCGGACGCGGGAAATCTGCATCTCCGGTTCGAGGAGGGGAAGGTGAGTCGGGCTACTGCTAGCCTCGCTCTCCTTCCTACTCTACCGGCACTGAAACTTCCCCAATCCACAAATCCGAAATTCAATCCTCAATCCCCAATTTTCATAACGTCCACGGACTCAAATGGGCCTGATCCTTACCAGTATCCGCCTCCCCTCAGTGACAGGCAACGAGGCGTTTCATTCAATCTTCTTTCCCGCCAGAATCGTGGGTGCATCGTGGCGCCGCAGCGACTCGTTGAGCGTTGGAATAGTCTGTTCCAGGAATCGGTTGACTTCGGTCATCCGTTCGCGGAATTCACTCTGCACCTCGGCAAAGAAATCAGTGAGCGCCGGGGTCGGGGCGGCATGGACGCCGTCGATGGAGAAAAACAGCCCAGAGATTTTTTCGGCCAGCTGCGACCGGCCGCGATATCCCAGGCCCTCCTGAGGACTGGCTAGGCGATTCTGCAGCGACTCGGCCTGCTTGCCGTGGTCGGCCAGCAGTTCCGTCAGTTCCTTGGGCGGATCGGTAAGACGATCCTTTACGGCCTTTTCGATCTGCTGGATCTGATCGCGAATACTGTCCAGAGCCCGCAGAGCGCGGTTGGTCGAACTCTGCATGTCGCGCAGTCTCATGCCGTGGTCAAACTGCGCGCGCAAGTCGGCCAGCGTCACCGCAACACCGGGATCGACGCGGACTTCAACCGTTTCTTCCAGCGTCCGGTCTCCCACCAGCAGCTTGACCGTGTAGACGCCCGGCAGGACCTGCGGGCCGCGCGGCCCGCCCGTAAAGGGGTTCTCGGGTTCGGCCGCCGTACGCCGCGGTGCGGGCGGTTCGTAGCGCAGGTCCCAGGCGACGCGGTTCAGTCCCGCTTCGCGCGGAGGCGCATTGACTTCGCGAACCAGCTTGCCGGCGGCGTCGAAGACCTGCAGCTTGAGAGTCGCCTTTTCATCCTGCTTCTCTTTGAGGTAGTACGTAATGAGCGCGCCGTAGGGCGGATTGGAGCCCGTAAACAATTTGTCGCCGATCCCGTAACGCGTGAAACGCGTGGTAAAACGCAAGGCGGGCCGGATATCAAACAGGTGCGCGTCACGACTAAGGGTTTCGGCGTTGAGCTGCTGCAACGCGGTGGCATCGTCCAGGATCCACAAACTGCGCCCATGCGTGGCCAGAATGAGGTCGTTCTCGCGTGGATGAACGACGATGTCGTGGATGGCGACATTGGGAAGATTTTTCAGACCGAGCGACACCCACTGGGTGCCACCGTCGTAGGATGCGAATAGACCGAGTTCGGTGCCCGCGTAAACCAGGCCCGGGTTCTTCGGATCTTCCCGCACTACCAGAACGTAGGCGCTGGGCGGCAGGTTACCGCTGATGTTGGCCCAGGTGCGCCCGCCGTCGGTCGTCTTGAATATGTAAGGGCGAAAGTCGTCAAACATGTGTCGATCAAAAGAGACATACGCCGTCGCCGCCGCCGCGCGCGATGGCTCGACATGCGACACCGGAGAGAACTTCGGCACGCCCGGAAGGCCTTCAATCAGGTTGGTCCAGTTCTTGCCGCCGTCCTGAGACGATTGCAGGTTACCATCGTCCGTTCCGGCCCACAAAACTCCAGCGCGCGCAGGAGACTCAGCCAGGCTAATGATCGTGCAGTGATACTCAGCCGAAGTGTTTTCTTCCGCGATCGGCCCACCGGCCGCCTTCTGTTTCTCGGGATCGTTGGTCGTCAGATCCGGACTGATCTTCTCCCAGGTCTTGCCGAAGTCCTTCGACTTGAAAACGACGTTGCCGCCCAGGTAGACCGTGTTCTTGTCGTGCGGGGAGAGCGCCAGCGGAGCGTCCCAATGAAAACGATACTTGGAATCGGAGGCCGGTCCTCCTCCTCCTCCCGCGTAGGGACGGACGAGCTGCTGTTCGCGCGAGCGGAAATCGGTGCGCACAACGAACCCACCCTGTGATTCCGAAAGGTAGATCTCCGGATCGTCGGCGTGGTTGATGACGCCGAAGCCGTCGCCGAAGCTGACCATGCGCCAATCGTCGTTGAGAATTCCGGCCGGCTCACGAGTGCGGCTGGGACCGGTCCAACTGCCGTTGTCCTGCAGGCCTCCCATGACCCAGTAGAAAGGACTGCGGTTGTCGGCATGCACATGGTAGAACTGTCCGAGCGGGATGTTGTTGACCGTCTCCCAAGTCTCGCCCCGATCATAGGAAACGGCGATGCCGCCGTCCTGTCCCTGCCACATCCGCTCGGGATTCTTCGGATCGATCCAGAGCGCGTGATAGTCGATATGCGTGCGGCCGGTGATTGACCGGAACGAGCGTCCGCCGTCGATGGAGACAAACAAGGTCGATGCGACGGCGTAGATGCGATTCTCGTCCGCCGGGTCGACCCGCAGGTCGGTGTAATAGAAGCCGCGCGAAACGATGCGCGTATCGCGCGAGACCTCTCGAAATGTTTCGGCGCCGTCGTCGGAGCGGTAGAGCGTGCCTTCCTTGGACTCGGCGATGACATAGACGACGTTGCCGTTTGAGGGCGCGACTTTGACGCCGATGCGTCCGACCAGCGCGGGCAGGCCGCTTGACCGCTTTTTCCAGGTGCGTCCGCCATCGATGGATTTGAACACTCCGCCCTTCTCGCTGCCGCTGCGAAACGTCCAGGGCTTGCGCTCGAAGCTCCACATGGCCGCATACAGAATGTTGGGATTGGACGCGTCGATGTCCATGTCGGCCACGCCATGTTCGGCATCGATATAGAGCGTCTTCTGCCAGGATTTTCCGCCGTCGGTTGTCATAAACACGCCGCGTTCGTCGTTGGGTGCAAAGGCGTGACCCAGAGCGCCCACCCAGGCGATATCGGAATTGCGAGGATGCACGAGAATTCGCGAGATCCGCTCGGTGCCGCCCAGCCCCAGGTGTTGCCACGTCGTGCCGCCGTCGTTTGACTTGTAGACGCCGTCGCCAAAGGAAACACTGTTTCGCGTATTGGATTCACCCGTGCCGGCCCAGATCACGTTGGGGCTCGAAGGATCCAGGGCGATATCCCCAAGCGAAATTGTGTTCTGGCGCTCGAAGATCGGCTTCCAGGTCACGCCTCCGTTTGCCGTCTTCCAAAGTCCACCCGAGGCGGTGGCGACGTAGACCAGGTTTGGATTGCCTGGGACTCCTTCGACGTCGGCAGTCCGGCCTCCCATATTGGCGGGCCCGATGCTGCGCCATTCCAGCCGCTCCAGCAGCTTGACGTCAATCGGCCCCTCGGTTGCCGCCGCGACGGCGCAAAGAGTCGTCAGAATAAGAAAAATCCACAGCGCTGCGCGCGCCGCGATCCTGGAATGCTTGGGCATTATGTTCCTCCGGGTTGTGCGACATTCTACTTGAAAGTCGCGAGTCGCGAGTCGCGAGTCAGTCGCCGGTCGCGAGCAGTCGCCAGTCGCCAGTCGCCGGTCGCCAGTGCGATCACCAAGTCCGGGCCGCGGGCGTAAGCGAGCGGTATTCATGGCGAACGTCGTTCCAATAATATTTGTTGGCGATATCGTACTTGCGCCTTAGCGCGGATTAATCGGATTAACACGGATTGACACGGATTAATTGCAATGCGTTGGGGTTGATAAGCGCAACTCAAGTGCTATGCGCCTAATCCGGTTAATCCGTGTTAACCCGTGTTAATCCGCGCTACATCTTGTGGGCCATTTTCTAATTGTCGGAAGAACGATGATCAAAATTTATGAATTCGGAGATTCATCACTGCGGATGAAAAATCGGCCAAGCCAGAGTGGGACAGGCTTCCAGCCTGTCAGCTTTTGGGTGGGTCGGGTCCCTAGCCCGGATTATTCACGAAATTCGTTGCAGGACAGGCGCGAAGCGCCGTTAGCCAATAGCCCCGCGCATCAGCGCGGGGTTGCCGGCGTGAGGAGCGAGCGAGGCCCGAAGGGGCGGCACCCACACCATGTAGTCGAGAAGGCAATTTAGATGTGCCGCGCCTTCGGCGCTCCTTCGCTCTGGGAGGCCTGATTCCCCGGCCGGACGGCCGGGGCTATTGGCTGGCGGGGCTTCGCGCCCGCACCCATTTGTGGGCCACCGCCGCTCAGGAACAACAACCACATCCACAAGC